>JAJZCK010000302.1 GCA_021846125.1 Actinomycetes bacterium
TGCGGTCGACGTGCGCCCCGCACTCGTACCGTGCCCCGGCGCCGGCACGGCGCCGGTTGTGGCGCGCCTCGACGCGTACTCCCACCGGCTCGTCGTCCGGCGCTCCCTCTACGACGGCGGCACGCTTGTCGCCTCGTGCCCGTCCCTTGCACCCTTCGCGCACGGCGACGTCCTGTCGGTCCATCCGGCAGAGATCGCCCGCCTGGGCGTCGCTCCAGGGGACCGGCTCCGCGTCCGCTCCTCGGGGCGCGAGGCGACGGTCGTGGTCTCAGCGGACGAAGCTCTCGATCGCCAGGTGGTCGTCCTGCGCGCCAACGCCGTGCCAGACGGCCCAGCGCACGACGGCATGCCGGCGGCCGCTTCTCGCCTCGTCGACGTCACCGCGACGGTGACCGACGTGCGGCTGGAGACGCTCTGATGCCAGATCCGCTCTTCGCCCACGGCGTCGGCCTCGCAGTCATCGTCATCGTCGTCGTCAAGGCGTTGGTCGCGTTCGCTGCGCTGCTCGTCGCGACGATGCTCATGGTCTGGTTCGAGCGCAAGGTCATCTCCGACATGCAGGACCGGATCGGTCCGAACCGAGCGGGGCCGTACGGGCTGCTCCAGTCGCTCGCCGACGGCACGAAGCTCTTCTTCAAGGAGGACCTGCTCCCCGACCGGGCAGACCGCTTCGTGTTCCGGCTTGCGCCGCTCCTAGCTGTCGTGCCGGCCTTCCTGATGTTCGCGATCGTGCCCGTCGGAGGCGTCGTCACGATCGCGCACCACGTGGTCGAGCTCCAGGTCGCCGATCCACCCATGGGCATCTTGTTCCTGCTCGCGCTGAGCTCGGTCGCCGTCTACGGCACGATGCTCGCCGGATGGTCGTCTGGCTCGAAGTACCCGCTTCTCGGCTCGATCCGCGCCTCTGCCCAGATGATCTCCTACGAGGCCGCGCTCGGTCTGGCGGTCGTCACGGTCGTCCTCGAGTCGCACTCGCTCTCGACCCGTGCCATCGTCCAATCCCAGGCGCACCACGTCTGGCAGTGGAACGTCCTCCGCCTCGGCATCGTGCCGTTCGTCGTGTTCCTCATCGCGTCCACCGCCGAGATGAACCGACCGCCGTTCGACCTCGCAGAAGGCGAGTCGGAGCTCGGCGGAGGCTTCAACACCGAGTACTCCTCGCTTCGCTTCGCGCTGTTCTACCTCGCCGAGTTCATGAACACGATCACCATGTCTGCGGTGGCCGTGACGTTGTTCTTCGGCGGGCCCGACGGGCCCGGGTTCCACTTCCTGCCATGGCTCTGGCCGATCGTTTGGTTCGTGGGAAAGACGGTCGTCTTCTGCTACATACAGGTCTGGATCCGCGCCTCGCTTCCCCGCATGCGCTACGACCAGCTGATGGATCTCGGTTGGAAGCGGCTCATCCCGCTGTCGCTCGGATGGCTCCTCGTCGTGGCCGGCGTCATCGTCTCGGTCGCCTGGGGCTTCGCTCTGCTCGGTGCCGGGATCGTGGGAGCGGCGTTGCTCTACCAGGCCGTCCGGGTCGGCCGTCGGCGGCGGGACGCGTCGTTGTCTACGGCTGCGAGTGCCACCGCCGTCGTGAGACCCGGTCCACCGGCGCCGGTGCTGCGATCCCTCGACGCCGAAAAGGCGGGGAGCTGACCGATGGGTATCTTCGACGACCTCCGGTTCTTCGGCGGGTTCAAGCTCACCCTCAAGCAGGTGCTCGAGCCGCGCGTGACGCGCGAGTACCCGAAGGAGAAGCAGCCGAAGCCGCCCCGGGCCCACGGGCGACACGTCCTCAATCGCTACGAGGACGGCATGGAGAAGTGCATCGGCTGCGAGCTCTGCGCAGCTGTCTGTCCGGCGGACTGCATCTATGTCCGCGGCGCCGACAACAACCCGGACGCGCCGACGTCGCCGGGGGAGCGCTTCGGTTTCGTCTACGAGATCAACTACCTGCGCTGCATCCACTGCGACCTGTGCGTCGAAGCCTGTCCGACAGAGGCGATCACGGAGTCGAAGCTGTTCGAGTTCTCCTTCACGAGCCGGGCCGACGCCATCTACACGAAGGCCGAGCTCGTCGTCGACGACGAAGGCCGGCCCCAGCACCTCCCGTGGGAGGACTGGCGCGAGGGGGAGGACCAGCACACCTCCGGCTGGATGCGGGCGACAGCGCCGAACGGCGCGGCACAGTACGAGGGGGAGGTCCAGTGGTCGGGGGAGCTCGGCCACGGAGTCCGTCCTCCCGAGGCTGGGCAGAGCGGCCGTCGCGACGACGAAGCGACTGGGAACATCTCGGTCCGCGCCGTCTCGCGCAACAAGATCCCCGTGCGCCTCGGCGGGAAGGTCCGCTGATGGGCGATTCCGTCGTCCTCGCAGTCGCGACGATCCCCGACGCGCTCACGTTCGCGGTGGCGGCCGTCATCTGCGTCGTCGGCGCGCTCGGTGTCGTGCTCATGCGAAACCCCGTGCACGCAGCGCTGTCGCTCGTCATGACGCTGTTTGGCATCGCAGTCCTCTTCGTCGAGGAGAACGCCCAGTTCCTCGCGGCGATCCAAGTGATCGT
>JAJZCK010000056.1 GCA_021846125.1 Actinomycetes bacterium
AACGTGTCCACCCGGTGCTCGAGGCGGTGGAGACCCGCCTCGGCCCACTCCGCGGCGACGCCGCGGATCCTGCCGCCACCCCGGTCGTTCTCCGTTGGCGCGCGCCAAAGCTCAAGGCGGGGAGGGTCGACGATCGACTCCGTCCCCCCGGCCGTCCACGACGCGAGCCAGCCGTGAGCAAAGCGCGCCGACGCGACCGGGCCGGGGACCTCGAGGGTCTCCGGGACGCCGGCCGGGACCGGCCGCCCGGCGCTCGACGTGCCGAGCGGACCCTGGCACGCGCCACCGCCACCGCCACCGCCACCGAGCCCGACGTCGCTGCACGGCACCTCGTTCGCCGACGTCCGACCGACGGTCTCCGTGCCGAGCACGAACTGCGCCCAGGCGACCTCGTGGCCCGCGGCCGCCCAGCGGCATGCCGCCACCGTGCGGACCGAGACGTCGAGCACGCCTTCGCCTACCACGGCCGGGAGCCTGCCGATCTCGAGGGTCTCCGTCCCGCCCGCAGGTGCGTGCAGCCGGCCGAGACGGCCGGAGGCGACGACGGCACCGTCGTCGAGCAGGGACCAGCTCGCCTCCAGCGCTGCGAGGGAGGCGAAGTCGTAGCGGTTGCGGACGGCGAGCGTGCCGTCGGACGCGTCGAGCAGCTCGATCCTCACCGGCTCGCTCACCTTGGCGAGCTCGGCGAGGGCAGGGGAGGGGACCCGGTCGGGGAAGAGCAGGCCGTCGATGACGAAGGTTGCGTCGTTGGGGTCGTCGCCGAAGTCGCCCCCGTAGGCGAAGGCACCGGGACGGGCGCCGTCGGGGAACGCAAGCCCGTGGTCGATCCACTCCCAGACGAAGCCGCCCTGCAGCCGTGGCGAGGACTCGATGACCTCCCAGTACTCCTTCAAGCTCCCGGGTCCGTTGCCCATCGCGTGGCCGTACTCGGTGAGCAGGTGCGGCTTGTCGAGATCGGTCCTGCGCCCGAGATCCGCGAGCACGTCGGGGTGCGTGTACATCGAGCCGACGACATCGGCCATCTTCGCGTCCGGGCAGCGCTCGTAGTGGACGAGGCGCGTCGGGTCCATCTGGCGGGCGAGCTCGGCCATCGCTGCGTGGTTCGACCCGCAGCCGGACTCGTTGCCGAGCGACCAGAAGACGATGCTCGGGTGGTTGCGGTCCCGTGCGACCATCCGTTCGAGACGGTCGAGGTAGGCGGGGCGCCAGGCGGGGTCGTCGGAGAGCCGGCTCGCGTCGCCGAGACGGTCGAAGCCGTGGCACTCGAGGTCGGCCTCGTCGATCACGTAGAGGCCGTAGAGGTCGCAGAGGTCGAGCCAGCGGCTGTCGCTCGGGTAGTGCGACGTGCGAACGGCGTTGATGTTGTGGCGCTTCATCGCGACCACGTCGTCGAGCATGGCCTCGATCGGCACTGCACGACCCTCGAGCGGGTGGAAGTCGTGGCGGTTGACACCACGGAAGGTGACCGCGACGCCGTTCACGAAGATCTGGCCGTTCCTGCGCTCGGCGTGGCGGAAGCCCGTGCGGACCGCCGTCGCCTCGACCACGCCTTCCACGGAGTCGACGAGCGACACGACGACCTCGTAGAGGTGGGGGTCCTCCGCCGACCAAGGCGTGACACGTGCGAGCCCCACGCGCACCAGCGCGTCCCCGCCTGCACCGTCCTCGCCGACTGACGCCGACTCCTCGTGGGCGACGAGGATGGTGCCGTCGTAGAGGTCGACGTGCACGGCGAGCGATGCAGTGCCCTGCCCGGCGCCCGTGCCGACGGCGGAGCCCTCGCCCGAGCCGGTCGCACGGCGCGTGGCAGCATCGAGCACGGCGCCGGCGACTCGAGCGCGTACCGTCAGCGTGCCGGCGCCCGCCGCCGGGTCGAGGAGCGCGTCGACGACGACGTCTGCGAGGTGTGCCGGCGGGCGCCAGAGGAGCGAGACGTCGCGGAAGATGCCCGAGAGCCACCACATGTCCTGGTCCTCGAGATAGCTGCCGTCGGACCACTGGTACACCGCGACGGCGAGCACGTTGCGCCCGGCACGGACCGCCGCGGTCACGTCGAGCTCGGCGGGCATCCTGCTCCCCTGGCTGTAGCCGACGGGCCTGCCGTTCCACCACGCGTGGAACGCGCTGTCCACGCCCTCGAAGCGGAGGACCACCGAACCCGTGCCGACCCACGAAGGGTCGACGTCGACCTCGACGCGGTAGCAGCCTGTGGGGTTCTCCGAGGGAACGTGCGGCGGGTCGACGGGGAACGGGTAGACCACGTTCGTGTACTGGGGCCGCCCGAAGCCGTGGAGCTGCCAGTGCGACGGCACGGGGAGCGCCGCCCACGAGGTGTCGTCGAAGCCCGCGTCCGTGAAGCCGACCGGGACGGCACCGGGACGTGGTGCGAGGTGGAAGCGCCACGTGCGCGCCAGCGGGCGGACCGACGGCGAGAGGGTCGGGTCGAACGAGCGGGCGGAGGCCGCGTCGGCGAAGGGGACGAAGCTCGTCCGCGCCGGGAGGCGGTCGCGCTCGAGCACGCCGAGGTCCTGCCAGTCCTCTGCCGGAGGCAGGGCCGTGCTCTCCTGCCCGCGCTCGTGCATCGCTCCCCCGATCCTCCGCCGTCTCTCCCGTTGGGACCGCTCCCAACCCGCAAGCGCAAGGGAACCTAGCAGGTAGGATCGCCGAGATGTCAGTGCCGGAGGTTCGAAGCGACGGTGACGTGGCGCCCGAGCTCGGCTCCGTGGCGCCGGTCGCCGATCCGTCGCGGGCGGCGAGACGCCCCTCCCGCCCGACCATCGAGGACGTCGCCCGCCTCGCCGGCGTCTCGCGCGGCACGGTCTCTCGCGCCCTCAACGGCGGGCGCAACGTGCGGCCCGCAGTGCTCGAGAGCGTCAACGACGCGATAGCGGCTCTCGGCTACACGGTCAACCAGGCCGCTCGGAACCTCGCACGGGGGAGGACCGGCTCGGTGGCCTTCGTCATCTCGGAGCGCCAGGAGCACCTCTTCGAGGATCCCAACTGGGGAGTGTTCGTCAAGGTCTTCTCCCGGGAGCTCCGGCCCCTCGGGCGGCACCTGCTCGTGACGACGGCACAGGACAGGAGCGAGGAGCAGCTCCTCGGTGACTACCTGACGGCCGGCCACGTGGACGGTGTCCTCCTCGCGCTCCCCTACGACGACGAGCCGTTGCTCGCCCGGCTGGTCGCCAGCCAGCTCCCGACAGTCGTGCTCGGGCGGCCGCTCGGCTGGGAGGCGGCCTTCTCCTGGGTGATGATCGACGAGGAGGAGGCCGCCTTCGAGATCGTCGCCCACCTCGTCCGGTCCGGACGACGGCGCACCGCGACGGTGACAGGACCGCTCGACACGAGCAGCGGCCAGGGCCGGCTCGCCGGCTACAGGCGCGCGCTCGGCATGGGCTACGACCCGGTGCTCGTCGCGCACGGTGACTGGTCGATGCAGAGCGGTCGCCTCGGTGCCGAGCAGCTGCTCGAGCGTGGGGCCGAGTTCGACGCGCTCTTCGTCGGCTCGGACCACATGGCGATCGGTGCCATGCAGGCATTGCGGGAGGCAGGACGCCGGGTGCCCGCCGACGTCGCGGTGGCCGGCTTCGACGACTCGGTGGCCGCGCTCATGGCCGATCCGCCCCTCACCACCGTGCGCAACCCGTTCGAGGAGACTGCGGTGGAGGCCGTCCGGATCCTCGACGATCTCATGGCTGGCCGGGGGAGCGGGCGACGTCACGTCGTGCTGCCGACCGAGCTCGTGGTGCGCGCGTCGACCTGAGGGCGCTCGTGCCGGGCGCGGGAGGCTGGCGCAGCAGCCGCATGCCGAACGGCTCGAGCCGGAACGCGGTGCCTGCGGCGAGCTCTTCGCCACTAGCGACGTCGCCCGCGTCCACCGGCGTCTCGACGGCTACCTCGCCGAAGGACCAGTTGCCGACGGTCCAGAGCCGCCCCCCGTCGGGAGTGCGCGCGCTGCTTGCATGGACCGAGGAGGGCGCCGCACGCCACGGGCGCTCGACCATCGCCCGTTCGAGGACGAGCTCCGCGACGAAGCTGGCGAAGGTGCGGCTCGGCACCGTCCCGACGTAGGTGACCGAGCCGGAGCCGAAGTCCTGCCTCGTGGCGGCCGCGAAGCGCCCGAGGTGCGGGTGGTCGTAGCGCGCGAGGACGTCCGCCCCCTCGGTGACGAGGCCGTCGGCCCAGGACGTCGCCGCCGAGCCTGCCGGGAGCGACCCGGGAGCACCGGGGCCTGCGACGAGAGCGACAGGCGTGACGAGGTTGGTCATCTCCTGGTAGCTCGCGCCGACCGCCTCGCGCAGGGGTCCGGGAGCGCGCACCGGACGGATGGTCGAGCGGCCGTCTGCGTAGCCGGAGCGCATCGTGAGGACGAGGTGGCCACCGGAGCGCGCGTAGGCGACGAGGCGCTCGAGCTCGTCGTCGGATGCGACGTAGAGCGCGGGCACGACGAGCACGGCGAACCTGCCGAGATCGCCGTCCGGCGGGACGACGCCGATCTGGGCGCCGGCGTCGAAGAACCCCCTGTACCAGGCGTCGAAGATCCGCTCGTAGGAGCGGGGGTCCGGGGTGGTCGTACCGGCGGCGCGCAGCGGAGGTTGGAACCCGAGAGCGTACGCGCTGTCGTAGGAGTACAGCATCCCGACGTCCGCGTCGGGCACGCACGACGCGAGCAGCTCGCCGTGCGCGCGGAGCTCGGCGCCGATGCCGGCGAGCTCCGTGAAGCAGCGGCCCGGCTCGAGGTCGTGACCGAGCATCCCGCCCCAGTACGACTCGTGGCCGGTGTGGCAGCTGGCGAAGTGCCAGTAGCAGATGGAGCTCGCCCCACGCGAGACGAGCGCATGGGCCGCGAGACGCCACTGCCCGTCGTAGGCGGGGAAGTTGTCCGCAGACAGCCCGATGCTCAGCGCGTTCGTCTCGGTGACGAGGAAGCGCTCCTGGCGGCTCGCGTAGGCCATGTCGGCCTTCATGAACAGCGACCAGACGCCCGCCTCGTGGGTGAACGGTGGCGCGTAGGGCGACGCGAGGTCCTCGTGGGTGTCGGGGAGCACGAGCGCGTCTTGCGTCGCGTAGTAGACGTTCTCCGCCGGGACGTCGAGCACCCCGCCGATCTGGAAGCGGTCGGCGGCGGGCCGGCCGTGCGCGCTCACGAGGCAGTGCGTGACGAACTGGTCGTCGCGAGCGAGCTCGCGGACGATGCCGGCCTGCCAGGCGAGGTACTCCGTGGTGATCGCTGCCTGGTAGCGCCGCCACGCGAGGTCGTAGCCCGGGGTCGTGTTGCCGTCGGGTGGCCAGAGCTCGTCCCACGTGCGTATCTCGTGCGACCAGTACGTGAGACCCCACGCGCGATCGAGCTCTTCGACCGTGCCGTACTCCTCGCGCAGCGACGCCACGAAGCCCCGGAGCACGTCGTCGTTCGAGGACAGCTCGAGCCCGGCCTCGTTGTCCACCTGGAAGCCGATCACGGCAGGATGGTGCGCGAAGCGTCCGACGGCGGCCCGGATGACCCGCTCGGCGTGGAAGCGGAACGCCGCATGCGCGACGTCGACGTTCTGGCGACCGCCGTAGGGGATCTGCCCTCCGCCGACGCGCCGGGACATCATCTCCGGATGCTTGCGCCACAGCCACGGCGGGATCGCGTAGGTCGGCGTCCCGAGGATCACCTTGATCCCCGCAGCCCCCAGACGGTCGACGACACGGTCGATCCAGTCGAACGCGTACCTGCCGTCCTCCGGCTCCCAGCGCGACCACGTCGACTCGCCGACGCGCACGACCGAGACCGATGCCTGGTCCATGAGGGCGATGTCTGCGTCGAGGCGGTCGTAGGGCTGGTACTCGTGGTAGTACGCAGCGCCGAAGAGGACGGTCGCCGGCGCTCGTCCCGTCACGGGCGCCTCTCTCTCCGCACGACGGCGACTCCTCGGGACCCGAGGACGAGGGAGCCCTCGACGGTCCGATCGGTCGTCAGCTCGACGCCCGGGGAGGCCAGCTGGACGGTGCGCGCGTCGCCCGTGTGGTTGAGGAGGATCTCGTAGCTCACCTCGGGCGAGCTCCGTACGACGCGTTCGACGCCGGGCCCTGCGGCGGTCACGGCCGGCTCGCCTGCGAGCGCGGGGACGAGGTCGTAGAGCCGGGCGAGCCCGGCGTCGTCGAGGCGGGTGGCGACGTAGAGGACCCGGCCCTTGCCCCGGCGCGCCTCGACGACGGCGGGACGTCCCGCCCACGGGCCGCTCGCGACGCTCGCGAGCACCTCGCCGTCCGTCGCAGACACGAGGTCGAGCCAGAACGTCCCCTCCGTCTGCGTCCCGTCCGTCCACTCGATACGCACCGTCTCGCCGGGCGGGAGCGGTGCGACCTCGAGGACGTCGCAGCCGTACAGGCTCCGGATCGGTCCACCGTAGGTGCCGAGATGCACCCGGTCGTGCTCGTCGACGATTCCCGACCAGAACGAGACGATCGCGGTGCCACCTGCCTCGACGTAGCCCACGATGTTCGCGCCCTCCTCCTCGCCGAGGAGGTAGAGGCTCGGGACGAGGACTGCGCCGTAGGTGCCGAGCGGCTCGTCCGGCCGGCAGGCGTCGACCGTCACGCCGCGCCCGTAGAGCGGGCGGTACATCCACTCCACCTGGTCGACCATCTGGAGGTCGTTCGCGGGCTTCCCGGGCGCTTCCATGGCCCACCAGCTGGGCCACGAGACGAGAAGCGCTGCGGACGCCTCGACGGTCGTGCCGTGGAGCGGCCCGACGCGCGCGAGCTCGCGGCCGAGACCTGCGACCTCGTGCCAGACCGGCGACGCCTCGCCGGCGTGGGACACCATCGCCGAGTGGAACTTCTCGGCCCCGGCGCGCGACGCGCGCCACTGGAAGAACAAGACGCCGTCGGCGCCACGGGCGATCGCCTGGTAGCTGTAGGCGCGCATCGCGCCCGGCGGCTTCGCCACGTTGTGGGGTCTCCAGTTGACCCGCGAGCTCGACTGCTCCATCACCATCCACGGGGCGGACTTGTCGAGCGAGCGCACGAGGTCGTAGTGCAAGGCGCTGCGCATCGGGGCCTCGGGGTCTCCCGGGTCCTGGTAGTTGTCCGTCGAGACGACGTCGAGCTCGCGAGCCCAGGCGAAGTAGTCGAGCGGCTTGAAGGCACCCATGAGGTTCGTCGTGACGGGGACGCCCGGACGCGCGGCGCGAAGGATCGCCCGCTCCGCGCACATCTCGTCGAGGAACGCGTCGCTCGTGAACCGGTGGAAGTCGAGCTCCTGGCCGGGGTTCACGAACGTCGGGGTCATACGCGGGGGGATGACCTCGGCGAAGCTCGCGTAGCGCTGGCTCCAGAACGCCGTGCCCCACGCGTCGTTGAGCGCGTCAAGCGAGCCGTAGCGCTTCTCGAGCCACGAGCGGAATGCCCGGGCGGACTCGTCGCAGTAGCAGTAGGGGACGTGGCACGCGTACTCGTTGTGGACGTGCCACATCTCGATGGCCTCGTGGTCGCCGACCTCCTCCACGAGCTTCTCGACGATGCGCAGCGCCAGGCGCAGGTATGCCGGGCTGTGCACGCAGAAGTGCTGGCGGCTCCCGTGGTGGTAGCGGGCACCTCGCGCGTCGACGGGGAGGGTCTCGGGGTACCGGGTGGCGAGCCACGGCGGGGGAGACGCCGTAGGCGTCGAGAGGTCGACGCCGATGCCGGCTGCGCCGAGCAGGTCGAGGACCTCGCGAAGCCAGCCGAAGCTGTACCGGCCCTCCTCGGGCTCGAGCAGGGCCCAGGAGAACACCCCGACCGTGGCGAGGTTCACACCCGCCTCGGACATCAGCCGCACGTCGTCGCGCCAGACCTCCGCCGGCCACTGCTCGGGGTTGTAGTCGCCCCCGTAGCGGATGCGCTGCGAGAAGAGGCTCGCCCGCTGGTAGGAGCCCGGGCCGGCCGTACCCGAGCCGGACGGGCCCGTAGCGTCGTTCGCTGTCATCTTCGAGAGCTCTCCTTCGGTTCTATTCGCCGGCGATCGCGCCGAAGGTCAGTCCCCGGGCGACGTACTTCTGGAGGAACGGAAACAGCACGAGCATGGGAAGAACGGAGACGAGCGAGCCGAGGAGCACCTCGGGGTAGAGCGGCTGGCTCACGCCCGCTTGGTTGAGGTCGCTCGCCCAGGTGGACAGGCCGACGGTGAGCGGGAACTTCGTCGTGTCCCCGAGGAGCACGAGGGGTAGGAAGTAGTTGTTCCACGTCCCGATGAACGAGAGCAGGAAGAGCGTCACCATTCCCGGCATGAGGATCGGCCGGGCGATCTGCCAGAAGATGCGCAGCTCGCCCGCACCGTCGATGCGCGACGCGTCGACGAGCGTGTCGGGCACGGCGTCGGCTGCGAAGATCGACATGAAGTAGACGCCGAAGGGGTAGACGAGCATGGGCAGGATCACGCCCTGGTAGCTGTTGATGAGGCCGACGTCGTGCTCGAGGAGGAAGAGGGGAACGACGAGCGCCGTCGCAGGGACCATGAGCGAGCCGACGACGAGGCCGAAGATCGTCTTCCGGAAGCGGAAGCGGTACTTCGCGAGCCCGTAGCCGCACAGCGTCGACACGGCGGTGGCGAGCGTCGCGGTGACGATCGCGTACACGAAGGAGTTGGCGAGCCAGTACTTGAACTCGCCGCTGCCGAAGGAGAACAGCGAGCGGAAGTTGGCACCCCACGACAGGTGCACCGGGGGCAGGAAGGTGGAGGTGGCGAACAGCTGGCTGGTCGACTTCGACGACGCGACGACGAGCCAGTAGATGGGGGCGATCACGTAGACGGCGGCGACGAGCAGCGCGGCGGTCCCGATCGTCGTCTTGACCCGGCTGCTCCGTCTGCCGCTCCCCGGGCTGCGGGCGCCCCGTCGACGGACGGCAGGCAAGGCGCTCATCAGGCGCCCTCCTTCGACGCGGCGAAGGGATCGATCCTGCGCCGGACGATCGTGTAGAACGCGACCGTCGCGACGACGGTGATGACGGCGAGGACGACCGACTGCGCGGCGGCGAGCTGCTCGTTGCCGAACGAGAAGGCCGTGTTGTAGATCATCTGGTTGGGCGTGTAGCTGCTCCCGATGTTCGCGATGTCGTTGAGGATCATCGGCTCGTTGAACAGCTGCAGGGTCCCGATGATCGAGAGGATCACGATGAACACGACGGTCCGGCGGATGAGCGGCAGCTTGATGCGCGCGGCGATGGACAGCTCCGAGCAGCCGTCGATCTTCGCGGCCTCGAGCACCTGCCTCGGCACGTTCGTGAGGCTCGTGAGCAGGATCGTCATGTTGTACCCGGTGAACTCCCACGTGACGATGAGCATGATCGCGTAGAGGGCGAGCCGGAAGTCGAGTGGGTTGACCGTGCTGCCAGTGATGCCGAGGATGCGGGGGATCCGGAGCGCGCTGTCGAGGTCGGGCTCGAGCAGGAAGCCCCACATGATCGCGGCGATGACGCCCGGGACCGCGTACGGCAGGAAGTAGACGAGGGCGAAGAACTTCCGCCCCCTGCAGTAGGGGCTGTCGAGGAACAGGGCGAGGACGATCGCGAGCCCGATCATGACGCTCACCTGGACGACGCCGAAGTACGCCATCCGCTGGACGCCGCTCCAGAAGGCGCCGTCGCTCAGCACCGTCCGGTAGTTCAGCAACCCGGCGTAGGCCCCCGTCGCGGGCGAGCGGAGGCTGAGCACGATCGAGTAGACGATCGGTGCGACGAAGAACCCGGCGAACAGCACGAGGAACGGCGCCGTCATGCCGAAGCCGGAGCGACCCCGCGCGGCCGGTGAGGCGCTACGTGCCCGTGGGGCCTTGCGCCCCCCGCGGGCGGTGCTGCCGACCGGTGCCGGTCGCCCGACGTCCTGAACCGCCATGCTGCTCAATGTTTCCCCCTGAAAGTCCTGGTCGACGATACGCCTCGCGGGAGATGCGGGAGCCGGGCGGGGAGACGTCCCCCGCCCGGCCCGGCGTGACGTGCTGGCCAGCTCGGTCGGGCGCTAGCCCTCGACCGAGTAGCCGGCGTCCTTCGCGTACGTGACGAGCTGCGACTGCGTCGTCTTCAGCACCTGCGACCAGGGCTCCTTGCCCGCTGCTGCTGCTGCCATCTGCGTGGTCACGTAGTTCGCGAACTCCGTGTCCCACGGGTCCCACTGGAACTGCTTCGGGACCTCGGCGGCGAGCTTGGAGAACTCGGCGTTGACGTTGCCCGTGAAGTGCGGCACCGGCGCGTTGAACTCCGGCACGCTCGCCCGGGCGAGCGACGCGGGGAACAGGCCGCGTCCGCCGCCGGCGGGGGTGGCAGGCCGCTCGTCGATGCTGAGACCGCTGGTGGAGGTGTTGATGTAGGCGGCGAAGAGCGCGGCGTCCTTGACGAGGTTCGCCGGTGCGTCCTTCGTCACTGCGTTCGTCGAGCCGCCCCAGTTGCCGTTCGACGCGGCTCCGGCTTTCCACTGCGGGAGCGCGGTCACCGCGTACTGCTGCGTCGTGCCCGGCGTGAGGTACTCGTCGATCTCATACGTCGGCGACCAGGCGGCACCGACGTAGGACACGAACTGGTCCTTAGCAATCTGGTGCCCCCAGTTCGCCGTGAAGTCCTCGGCTGTCGCGATGGCCTTCTCGTTGACGAGCTTGCCCCAGTACGCCATGACCTTCTGCTCGATCGGGCCGTCGACGTTGATCTTCCAGGTCCCGTTGGCGAGCAAGGTGTACGGGTACGCGCCGGCCTGCCAGAACAGCCCTTCGAGGTAGTCGCCGTCGTTCACCGGGAAGTACGCGAGGTACTGGCCCGGGTCCTCCTTGTGGAGGGTGACCGCCTCGGTGGCGAACTGCGCCCAGGTCGTCGGGACCGCAAGGTGGTACTTCTTCAGCACGGCCGGCTGGTACATGAAGCCCATCGGGCCGATGTCCTCCGGCATCGCGTAGACGGCGCCCCGGCTCGAGACCTGGCTCCAGACCCACGCGGGGAAGTCCTTCTTGTAGGACGACACGTACTGCGAGATGTTCTGGAGGTCCTTCGCCTGGATGAACTGCGGCAGGTGGTCGAGCTCGACCTGGCTGACGTCCGGCCCCGTGCCCGAGGCGAGCGCCGTGGTGAGCTTCGCGTAGAAGGTCCCGCCCGAGCCGTAGTTGGGAGGCGGCTTGATCGTGATGTACGGGTACGCCTTCTCGAAGTTCGCGATGACCTTGGCCGGGTTGGCCGTCCAGGTCCACCACGTGAGCGTGACCTTCGCGTGCGAAGTGGCCCTGCCCGACGCGCCGTGAGCGGATGCGGCTGTCGCGCCGGTCACCGCCAGGCCGCTGCAGAGCGCAGTCGCCGCGATGCCCGCGGCCACTCGTGTCTTCAGTCTCATTGCTCCCCCACTTCTCCTGATCCCGTGGGTCGGTCCGTCCGACCCGTGCCGGTGCCAGCCCGCACGTGTGTTGTGCCCTGCGCCGCCGTATGGCGACGCAGGGCATCACGTGCCGTCGACTGCCCCCGTGCCGCTTGTTGGGACCGCTCCCAATTGCTGCGGCGTCCGGAACATAGCAGGCCGTGGCGAGGTGGTCGTCGGCGTTCTCGGTGCGCGCTCTCCGAGACGCCGCCGGGCTAGCCGACGAGGCTGTCGATCTGCTTCACGAGCCGGTCCTCGATCTCGAGGTTCCACGCGGACTCCGCGACGTCGACGAGGAGGAAGAGGTCGGACAGCAGGAGCGTCTCGAGCGCAGCCACGCCGAGGTGCTTGAGCCACTTGCCGATGCCGACACGCACCGTGAAGTCGTCCGCAGTACCCGAGATCATGATCGTCATCGCCCGGTCGGCGTCGATCACCTCGGCGAGGAACCTGCCCTTCTTCGCCTGGACGACGGTGCCGTGGCTGCTCGGTGCCGACGTCTGGACCGAGAAGCCCTCGGCCTCGAGGTAGCTCTGGATCTTGGTGGTCAGCTCACCGAGGTCGGTGTGCTTTTGCTGGAACTGCAGGACCTTCTCGCCGATCATGGCGGGTCTCCTCTCGTGCCGCCCGGGGCACGACGCGGCACGTGCCGGCTCGGCGTACGCTCTCCCGGGACCAGGGCCGCGAGGATCGCGACCGATGCGACGCTACCGGAGGGGTGCGCTCGACGGCTGTCGGGCAGGCGGTCCGCACCGCCGGGAGGAGCAGCGGTAGTGGGCAACGGACAGATGCGCGAGAGGTTGCGCGCCACCCTCGGCCGGAGCGGCGTGGCGGGCGGGTCCACCCGCCGCCTACGGCGCAGCGACGAGGTCGCGACTCTGAAGCACGAGGCGGATGCGCTCGCCGGCGACGCCGCTCGCCTGCGCGACGAGCTCGCGGCCGTGCGCGCGGAGCTCGCGCTGCTCCGAGAGACCTCCGGCGCGGCGGCGCAGGTCGAGGCGCCGGTCCCCGCGGGCGCGGGGGTTCCCGAGACGGTCCGTCCCTTCGTCGCATGGGCGCCTCCGGGCCACTTCTACTCGCCCGTGCCCGACCTCGCGGACGTCGAGCGGGACGCCGAGCGGATCTTCGCCGAGGTGACGCATCTCCCAGGCGTGGAGCTGCGGGAGGGGGCCCAGCTCGCGACGTTCGCGGCACTCGCCGCGCTCGCACGCGAGGCACCGCTTCCGGCCAGGGTCGGCGACGGCCACCGCTACGCGACGGACAACCTCTACTACGGCCCGGGCGACGCGATGATGCTCCAGGCCATGCTGCGCTCGCTCCGGCCGAGCCGCTACCTCGAGGTCGGCAGCGGATGGACCACAGCGCTCGCTCTCGACACGAGCGAGCGCTTCCTCGGGGGCGCGATGGCCGTGACGGCGATAGAGCCGTACCCCGAGCTCCTCGAGGGGGTGCTCCGGCCCGGCGACCCCGTCGAGATCCTCGCCCGGCCCGTCCAGGACGTCCCGCTCGACACGTTCGCCGCCCTCCGTGCCGGCGACGTGCTCTTCGTCGACTCCTCCCACGTCGTGAAGACGGGAAGCGACGTCCATCACCTGTTCACCAAGGTGCTCCCCGTGCTCTGCGCCGGTGTCGTGGTCCACGTGCACGACGTCTTCTGGCCGTTCGAGTACCTCCGTCACTGGATCTCGGAGGGGAGGGCGTGGAACGAGGCCTATCTCCTCCACGCGTTCCTCATGTACAACGACACCTTCGAGATCGTGCTGTGGAACCACTGGCTCGCGACGGCCCACCCCGAGATCGTCGCGTCCGAGCTGCCTGCGATGCTCGAGAACCCTGGCGGAGCGCTCTGGATGCGAAGGCGGTAGGGGGGCGTGGTGCGCGTGGCGCTCGTGGGCCTCGGAGGCTTCGGGGCGGTCCACCTCGCGGAGCTCGACCGCCTGGCAGGGCTCGGGAAGGTCGAGCTCGTCGGGTGCGCGGACACGGTGCCGCCGGCACCTGCGGCCGCCGAGGTGCTGGAGAGGCGCCGGTCGGTCTTCCACGAGCGGTACGAGGAGCTGCTCGAGGCGACGCGTCCCGACCTCGCAGTCGTCGCGACCCCTCCCCATCTCCACGCGGAGATGGCGGCGTCCGCGCTGCGCGGGGGGAGCCACGTCCTACTCGAGAAGCCCCCCGTCGTCGACATGGCCGAGATGCGGGTCCTCGAGGAGCTGCTGTCCGAGACGGGCCTCTACTGCCAGGTCGGCTTCCAGAGCCTCGGCTCGGGTGCCCTCGGGCGCCTGCGCGAGCTGCGCCGTGCCGGTGCGTTCGGGGACGAGCTGAGGGTGTCTGCGACCGGGCACTGGCAGCGGGACAGCTGCTACTGGCAGCGGTCTGCGTGGGCAGGGCGGGACAAGCTCGACGGCCGAGCCGTGCACGACGGCGCGCTGGCCAACCCCTTCGCGCATGCCGTGATGAGCTGCCTCGCCGTCCTCGGATGGGAGTCGCTCGACGGCTTCGACGAGGTCGTCGTCGAGCGGTTCCGAGCGAACCCGATCGAGGTCGACGACACCTCCGTGCTGCGCGTCCGCCACGCCGCCGCAGAGCTCGTCGTCGCTGTCACGCTGTGTGCCGAGACCGTCCGCGAGCCCGTGTGCACGGTGCGCGGCACGCTCGGCTCAGCCGTCTGGGGCTATACGGGTGACGAGGTGGCGCTCGACCTCGCGGGCCGTGGCGCCTCGGTGGAGAGGCTCGCCCGTGCCGGCCTGCTCGAGGAGATCGTCGACGTCCTCTCGGGCGAGGACCGCGAGCTCAGCTGCCCGCTCGTGCGCACGAGGGGATTCGTGCGCCTCGTCGAGGCGATCACCGCAGCGCCGGTCCGTGAGATCGCGAGATCCCGGATCGCCGTCGAGGGCAGCCCCGCCGCCGCGTCGAGGGTCGTGACAGGCGTCGACGAGATCGTCGACGCGGCAGCGTCGCGAGGCGTGCTGCTCTCCGAGCTCGGCCTGTGACACCGCTGCGCCACAACTGCGGCTCACGCCCCGCCGCC
>JAJZCK010000057.1 GCA_021846125.1 Actinomycetes bacterium
CGTGAGCTGGCGCCCCGAGCCGGACGAGCTCGAGTTCGCCATCTCGGTGACCGCCTCCCTCGTCGCCGCCCTCGCCGATGCCCGGATCCCCGTCGGGCTCTACGCGAACGGGACCAGCGGAGGCGAGCCCGTGGGCCACGGGCCGAGCGGCTCGCCCGCGGCACTCGCGCCGATGCTCGAGTCGCTCGCCCGCCTCGTCCCCTACGGCCCGCTCTTCGTCTCGGGCGTGCTCGCGGAGATCGGGAGATCCCTGCCGCGCCAGACGAGCGTGGCCGTCGTCGCGGCAGACTTCGCCGAGCCCACCCTTGCCGCCATCGCCGACCTGCGCAGGCAGCATTCTGTGAGCGCTCTGCACGTCGTCACCTCGGCCGGCAACCCACCGCCGGCAGGCAGCGTCGACGCGCTCCTACGGGTCGGATACACCAGTGACTGGCACGAGCAGGCGACTCTCGACATCGCTCGCTAGCGCGCTCGTCCCTGCGGTGCTCGTCGCCACCGAGGCGACCTGGGCGTCGCTGGTCCTCGGAGCGCTGGTCCGGAACGGAGCCAGCCACCGCGACGTCCCGTTCCTCGCGCTCGCCGTCCCGGCGGCACTCGCCGCGCTCGTCGCCAGCGTCGGCTCCCGCCGGTTTGGCGACCCCTACCGGCGGGCGCTCGTGCTCGCGGCACCGCTGCTCGTGATCTGGCTCTGCTGTGCCGGCGTCTACGGTGCAGCGACCGTGCACGTCGGCGCCCTCGATGTCGTCCACCCCTGGACGCTCCCCGGGTCGGCGACGTCTCGTTCGGTGCTCGCGCTGGTCACCACGGGGCTCGCCGTCCTCCGCGGCGCGTGGCTCGGCCTCGGCGAGCCGCAGCTCGGCTCGGTCGTCGCGTCCGTGGCCGTCGGAGCGCTCGCGTTCCTCGTGATCTTCGTGGTCGCCGCGCTCCACAGCCACGAGCGGTTCGCCCACGAGGTCGCCCACGACGCAGCGGTGCTGCTCCTCGTGGCGTTCCCCGGCGCGCTGGCGACGCTCGCTCTTGTCCACGAGCGCGACCTCGAGCGCCGCAGCCTCGGGCGCCCGCCGGCGAGGCCGAGCGCGGGCTGGCTTCTCGCGGTCGGTGCACCGATGGCAGCGGTCGGCGGCGTGGCGCTGCTCGTCGTGTTCGTCCTCGCTCCCGTCGCGCCCATCCTCGGCCACCTGCTCGCAAGCGCAGGACGCGGCATCGGCGCGCTCCTCGCGGCGCTCGCACGCCTCCTCGGCCACCTGTCCCTGCACGGGCAAGCGGCACCGGCGCGAGCGAACGCACCCGCGTTCGCGAAGCTGCCACCGCTCGGGCTGCGCCCGGAGCACGTACCTGGCTGGCTCGTCGCGCTCGGCGCGCTGCTCGCGGCGCTTCTCGTCGCCGGCGCGCTCGTGCTTCTCGGACGCCTCTGGCGACACCGTCCCCGCCGCAAGCCCACGCGCACGGTGGCAACGGTGCCCGACGAGCAGCGCGACTCGGTGTTCTCTCTCGCGCACCTGCTCGACCAGATCCGGGCCGCTCTCGGAAGGCTCGGGTCGAGAGCAACTGGCGGCAGCGCCGGCGGGGCGCAGGATCTCGCATCCGGCGGGTCTTGCACCGAGCCCGAGTCGGTCCGGCGCGAGTACCGCCGCATGCTTCGTGCGGCGCGGGTCGCGGGACGCGGCCGCACGCCCGGCGAGACGGCCCTCGAGCTCGCCTCCCGGCTCGGCTCCCTGCCCGGGCCCGAGCCCGAGCCCGGGCCCGCGGCGAGCCTTGCGTTGCTCACCGACCTCTACGACGAGATTCGCTACGGCGACGCGACAGAGGACGCGCGGGACCGTGCCAGGGCGTCGAGCCTCGCCGACGCGGTCGTCTCGTCGCTCGTCGGTCCGGAGCCGAGACACGGAGCGCCCGGATCGAGCTAGATGGAGAAGTCCTCGCCGCGCCAGACACCCGCAGCCGAGGCCCTCACTGCGGGAGCGGTCACGTGTCCGGTGAGCTCCCGCTCGAGTTGCTCGACTCGCTCCTGCAGCGAGCCGATCTCCGCGCCGACGACGTCGGGCAGTGCCGTGCCGTCGAGGTCGAGCGGTGTCGCGGCCGTGCGATGGCGGCTCCGCGCGACGACCTGGCCGGGCACGCCGACGACGACCGAGTCAGGTGGCACGTCGTGCACGACGACCGCGTTCGCCCCGATCCGGCTGTCGTGACCGACGACCACCGGCCCGAGGACCTTGGCGCCGGCACCGACGATCACCCGGTCCTCGATCGTAGGGTGCCGCTTGCCCGGCTCGAGGCTCCGTCCTCCGAGCGTGACTCCCTGGTAGATGGTCACGTCGTCGCCGATCACAGCCGTCTCCCCGATCACGACGCCGGTCGCGTGGTCGATGAACAATCCTGCGCCGATCGTCGCGCCTGGATGGATGTCGACGCCGGTGAGGGTGCGCGTACCCGCAGCGACGAGCCGGCCGGCGACTCCCCGGCCGCTCGTCCAGAGCCAGTGGCTGAGCCGGTGGCCCCACACCGCATGGAGGCCCGGATAGCAGAGCACGATCTCGACGTCGCCCCGAGCGGCAGGATCACGTTCCTTGACCGCTGCGAGGTCGCGCCGCAAGGCGGCGAGCATCCTCAGTCGCCGAGACCCTCGAACAGCGGAGTGCTGAGGTAGCGCTCGCCGAAGGAGGGGACGACGACGACCACGAGCTTGCCCGCGTTCGCCGGGCGGTGCGCCACCTCGAGCGCGGCGAAGACCGCTGCCCCCGAGGAGATGCCGACGAGAAGGCCCTCCTCGCGCGCCATCCGGCGCGAGGTCGCAAAGGCGTCGTCGTTCCCGACGGCGACCACCTCGTCGATCACGCGGGTATCGAGCACTCCCGGCACGAACCCCGCGCCGATCCCCTGGAGGGGGTGCGGTCCCTTCTGGCCCCCCGAAAGGACCGGCGAGGCTGCGGGCTCGACCGCGACGACGTGCACGGACGGCCTCCGCTCTTTCAGCAGCTGGCCCACCCCGGTGATCGTTCCCCCCGTCCCGACGCCCGCCACGAGCACGTCGACGTGGCCGTCGGTGTCCGCCCAGATCTCCTCGGCGGTGGTGGCGCGGTGAACGGCGGGGTTCGCCGGGTTCTCGAACTGCTGGGGCACGAAGAACCGCCCCTCGCCCTTCGCGATCTCCTCGGCCTTCGCGATCGCTCCCCCCATGCCGTCTGGACCCGGGGTGAGGACGAGCTCTGCGCCGTAGCCGCGCAGCAGCATCCTGCGCTCCCGGCTCATCGTGTCGGGCATCGTGAAGATGCATCGGTAGCCCCGAGCGGCACAGACCATCGCGAGCGCTATCCCGGTGTTGCCACTCGTCGGCTCGACGATGACCGTGTCTGGCGTGACCAGTCCGGCCCGCTCCGCCGCGTCGACCATTGCCACAGCGATGCGGTCCTTGACGCTCCCGGCAGGGTTGAAGAACTCGAGCTTCGCCACGACCTCGGCGCCTGCACCGTCTGTCACACGGCGTAGCCGGACAAGCGGTGTGTGACCGACCAGCTGGGTGATGTCGTCCGCGATCTGCACGCTCCCGCCCCTTCCTCACCGCCATACCCGCCGCGCGCCGCGCTCACGGGCAAATTCCTGACACACGCTATCGGGAATCGGGCGCGATCCCGGCTCCGCAGCGCCGGGCCAGCCGGATGCAACCCGGGGCCTGACCGAGCGACCGCTCCCCGGCTCGCGGGCCCAAGGCCACGAGCCTCAGGCGGCGTCCGACCGGGAGACGCCGCCGCTGGTCGTCTCGAGCGCCGCGGCCTCCGCAAGACGCGTCGTGGCCGACGACGGGTCGACGTAGCACGTGGCGATCCCTGCGAGCTCGTAACCCGAGTGCCGAGCCGAACGTGGCGTCACGTGGACGTGTGGATGACGATCGAGGTGGAAGAGCAGGTTGTACGCCACCGGACCCGTGACCGTCCAGAGAGCGCGCAAGGCGACGCCGATCCCGGCGCCGAGCGCCCGTGGCCACGCGCCTCCGTGGCTGTCGAGATGACGGGTGTCGAGATGATGGGTCTCGAGGACGACGCGCTGCTCGTAGTCGACCGTCGGGGCGTCGGGCATGACGATCGACACCCCCTCGAGCCGGGCGACGACTCTCTCGGCCGGTACGGGCTCGCACAGCACGCACCTGCCGCCGGTGAGCGCAGGCGCCTCGTGCGTCGCGAGCGGGTCGGGTCGGGAGAGGCCGAGCACCTGTCCGTGAGGGTGGGGCTGGGAAGAGCCGGCGTTCACACCGTGGTTGACGAACACGAGCGGGTACAGACCGCGGCGCCGTTGCACCTCTGCACGCTCGACCACGAGCCGGAGCGCGGTCTCCGCGTCGTCGAGCGCCATGTCGAGCAAGTGAGCGCCGTGGACGTCGGAGAGCACCACCACCTCGGCCGCATCCGGGTCGGTGGTGTTCGGCCAGCGGTTGCGTAGCGCCATCGCGGACCAGGGCCGACTGGGCGCTCCGCCGCCGGCGCGCGCCGTCTCCTCCCCCGCACTCGTCACCGGGTCCGCCATCTGCTCCGGGCAGAACGGGCACGGCGTCGAGCCGAGCGGCATCTCGAGCGGGACCGGAGCGGGGTTTGCCGCCTTCTCGACGTCCCAGACCGGCACGACGATGCTCGTCGACGCCGTGAGCGGATCCTTCCTCAGGTCCGCGGCGAGCGCGACCGCACGCCTTTCTGCCACCGTCCACTGCTCCTTCGTCGACGACACCACATCTAGGTTACGGTCGCCGGTCGACGGTCTTGCAGCGGTCCGTCAGCTCGCCGCGAAGTCGGCTTCGGCCGCACGACGCCCCCACTGGACCGAGCGCCCGTCCCGGCGCATCGTGAGCACGAACCCGTAGATGGAGCAGAAGATCGCACCCGCGGTGAGCGACCACGTCACAGCCGTGCGCTCGACGACGAACGCCCGGACCGACGAGGTCATGAGCAGCCAGACCACGATTCCCGTGTTGACGAGGAGCACCGCGGCCCACACGAGCGAGATCCTCACGAAGAACTGCTGGACCCTCGGCTCCGCGAGCAGGTCGGGGTCGAGCGGGCAGAAGTCGTGTGCGAAGCGCTGCGTGAACGGCCTGCGTAGCACGGCAGACACGAGCAGCACGACAGCGATGACGACCGAGCCGGCGAGCGGCTGGGCGAAGTACACGAACGCGCTCCCGGTCGCGAAGGCGACCGCCGTGCGCAAGGTGATGAGGACGGTACCGAGGATGAGCAGCGTCGAGATCCTCTCGCCCCGGGCGACCCGCCGCGCCGTCGCGAGGTAGGACCAGCACAGCGCGACGACGAGGGCGACGCGAAAGCCACCGGTCAGGAGCGCCGCATAGAAGAGCGCCATCGGGACGAGCGCGCCCTCGAAGACGATCGGGATGGCGTGGAGCACCGCGGCCCGTGGCTCGGGCATATGGACGACGGACGCCTTGCGGTGGATCGAGAACGGCGCGGGAAGCGCGGCACTCTCCACGGCCGGCTCGTCAAGGTTGGCGACCACAGGGCTCCCCGCTCCATCCGCCCGACTGGCGACGCGCCTAGCCGACGCGAGCCATCTCCTGGTCCACGCCCCGACGGCCACGAGAGCTCGAGCGAAAGCCAGCTGCACGGAGCACCTTGCCCGCCTACTCTCACGCTACGCCGTCTTCCGCCCCGATGGCGGTCGGGCACCTCCTGGCGAAGGAGGTGGGCAGAGCTGGCGGGGAGCCGGGCACGCGATCGCGCCCTGTTGGCTGGCACGCCGGGCGCCGTTAGCGAGCAGACCGGCTGTCCGTCGTGAGATCGTAATGTGAACGACATGTCCGTAATGGAAATGGCATGATATGAGCGTGACCACGTCGACGCGGCGCCCGCGCACCAAGGTGCTCCTTGTAGCTGCGGCTCTCCTGAGCGTCGCCACTGCCCCCGCGGCGTTCGCGTCCGGGGGCACGAGCCGACGCCCGGTGCGGGCGGACGGGGTGCCGTCGCAAAGCGCCGGCGCGACTGCGTCGGGCACCGCGGCGCCGCGCGCGACGGCGACGCGCTGCCGCTGGCTCGTCCACGCGGTCGCGCTCCACGAGAGCCCGGCTCAGCTCGCCGCCCTCGTCGTGTCGCGGATGAGCGTCTCACAGGAGCTCGCCCTCGTCGACCTGGCCGCGGGCGGCGGCTACGAGAACCGCACCGCGGGCGTGCCGAGCCTTTGCATCCCGCGCCTCACGATGCAAGACGGACCTGCAGGGCTTTCGGCGGGCGACCGCGGCGTCACCCAGCTTCCGGCCCCACTCGGCATCGCGGCGAGCTTCGACACCACCCTCGCCTACCACTACGGCCAGGTGGAAGGCGCCGAGGCCCACGCCCAGGGGATCGACGCCGTCCAGGGTCCCAACCTCGGCATCGACCGCGTCCCGGAGGCGGGCAGGGCGTTCGAGGGCTACGGCGAGGACCCGTTCCTCGTCTCGGCCATGGGCGTCGCGGACGTCGAGGGCATCCAGTCCGAGGGCGTCATGGCGGACGCGAAGCACTTCGCCGTCTACACCCAGGAGACCGACCGCCACACGATCGACCAGATCGTCGGCGCCCGCGCGCTCGCGGAGATCTACCTCCGGCCGTTCCAGGCGGTCGTCCAGCAGGCCCACGTCGCCTCGATCATGTGCGCCTACGGTCTCGTCGACGGTGTCCCGGCGTGCTCGGACGCCGGGCTGTTCCACGTGCTGTTCGACCAATGGCACTTCCGCGGATTCGTCCGCTCCGACCTCGGCGCGACCACGGCGCCGGTCAGATCCTTCGTCGCCGGCCTCGACGCGGTGAAGCCCGCAGCGACCGCCCAGCTGCGCACCGGTGTCGCAGACCACCAGCTCACAGCCGGCGACCTCGACCGCGCGGCGCGACGAGTGCTCTCGGCGATGTTCGCCTACCACCTCGTGCTCCACCCGCTCACCGGCCGACCCGGCTTGGCAGTCGACAGCCCGGCACACGCAGCGTTCGCTCTACGTGCTGCGGAGGAGTCGATGGTGCTGTTGAAGAACGCCGGCAAGCTCTTGCCGCTGTCCGGCACCCGACCGGTCGCGGTCGTCGGGGTGGACGCGGCGGGAGCCGCAATGACCGCGGGCTTCGGGAGCGCCCGCGTCGCACCGCCGTTCGTCTCGACCCCGCTCGCCGCGCTCCGCCAGGAGCTCGGTCCCCGCACCGTCGTGCGGTACGCGCCGGGTGCGAGCGGGGTCGTGCCGCTGCGACCGATCCCGGCGTCGTACCTCGGCGCGACGTCGACGGACCAGCCGGTGAACCCACCCGTCGTGACGGCACAGCCCGTGCGCCGGGGGCACGCGGCGCTCCCGAGCGCCCTCGACCGCCTCGCCCGCTCGGGAGCCGCAGCGACCGGCTCCATCCCCAACGCCGCGCTCGGCGAGCTCGCCCACTGGTCGGCGACGCTCACCGTCCCGCACTCCGGGCTCTACACGGTGTCGCTCGCCGACAGCGGCGACACGTGGCTCGAGGTCGGCGGCCAGTACGCGCTCGTCCAGCGTGGCGAGAGCGAGGCGACGTACTGGACCGTCGCGCTGGCGCTTCGCAAGGGCGTCCACTACCCGGTCCGCGTCACGTGGTTCCCCCAGCCGGGACGAGCCGCACCGTCGATCGGGCTCGAGTACGACACGCCCGCGATCGCACGAGCCGCAGCGCTCGCCCGGGCCTCGGCAACGGCCGTCGTGTTCGTGAGCGACCGGAGCGGCGAGGCGTGGGACCGCCCGACGCTGTCGCTCCCCGGCGACGAGAACGCCCTCGTCTCTGCCGTGGCGCGGGCCAACCCGCGGACGGTCGTCGTCCTCAACACCGCCGGCCCGGTCCTCATGCCCTGGCTGAGCAAGGTCGCCGCAGTCGTCGAGGCGTGGTACCCCGGTGAGCAGGACGGACGAGCGACAGCCGCGGTCCTCACGGGCCGCTACGACCCGGCCGGACGGCTCCCGGTGACGTTCCCGGTGAGCCAGGCGCAGACTCCTGTCCACACCCTCGCCGAATGGCCCGGGGTCGGCGGGGCGGTCCATCTCTCCGAAGGCCTCGACGTCGGCTACCGGTACTACGACGCGCACCACCTCACCCCGCTCTTCCCCTTCGGCTACGGGCTCGGCTACACGACCTTCGCCCTCTCGGACCTGTCGGTCACGCGGGCGAGGGGCGACGTCACCGCCCACGTCGTCGTCACCAACACCGGCGGCCGTGCAGGCACCGCGGTGGTGGAGGCCTACCTGCAATCTCCGGCAGCCGCCGGAGAGCCGCCCCTCCAGCTGAAGGCGTTCGCGCGTGTCACCCTGGCGGCCGGCAGGAACGCGACGGCGGCTCTCGTCCTGCCGAGGAGCGCGTTCGAGAGCTACCTGCACGGTCGATGGACGGTGCCGCCGGGGCGGTACGTGCTCCACATCGGCACCTCCTCCGCCGACCTCCCGCTGACGGCGGTGCTCGACGCGCCAGGATGAGGGACGCCATGCGCCTCTCGATCCTCGACCTCGCTCCCATCCGTCCGGGCGAGACGCCCGCCGACAGCTTCGCAGCGAGCGTCACGCTGGCCCAGCGCGCGGAGCAGTGCGGCTATCTTCGGGTCTGGTACGCCGAGCACCACAACATGGCCACGATCGCGTCGTCCGCCCCGAGCGTGCTCGTCGCGCACGTCGCCGCCCACACGAGGACGATCCGCCTCGGCGCGGGCGGCGTCATGCTGCCAAACCACGCTCCCCTCACCGTCGCCGAGCAGTTCGGGACCCTCGAGTCCCTCCATCCCGGGCGGATCGACCTCGGTCTCGGTCGCGCGCCCGGCTCCGACCAGGTGACCTTGCGTGCGCTGAGAAGGAGCGCCTCCTCCGCCGACACCTTCCCCGACGACGTGCTCGAGCTCCAGGGCTACCTCTCGGGTGAGAGCAGGGTCCAGGGCGTGGACGCCACTCCCGGCAGAGGCACGAACGTGCCGCTGTACATCCTCGGCTCGTCGAGCTACGGCGCCCGGCTCGCGGCTGTTCTCGGGCTCCCGTACGCGCACGCGTCGCACTTCTCCCCCGAGGTGCTCCAGGAGGCGGTCGCCGCCTACCGGAGCGGGTTCCAATCGTCACGCCAGCTCGCGCAGCCTTACGTCATCGCCGGGTGCAACGTCGTCGCTGCCGACACCCACGAGGACGCGGAGGAGCAGTTCCACGACGCGCGGAGGCGCCGCGTCGTGTCGATGCTCGGGCGAGGGCGGAGGATCGACGACGAGGAGGCGGACGCGCTGCTTACATCGCCCGCGGGCGTGCGGGTCCAGCAGATGCTCGCGTACAGCGCCGTGGGCACTCCGGCGGAGGTCGCCAGGTATCTCGAGGCGTTCGTCGTGCACGCCGCGGCCGACGAGGTCATCACGGCCCACCAGTCACCCACGGCCGCGCAGCGCGTGCACTCGGTGGAGCTGCTCGCGGCGGCTGCGGGTCTCACCGGGTCAGCCCCCGGCACCGGCGCACGCTGAGATCCCGGACCGGCGCAGCGAGACCTCGCCGACCGCGACGTGCTCGCGCCCCGGGGACCACACGCGCACCTCGAGGACATCTCCGGGTGGCGGTGGCACGAGCTGGACGCCGAAAGGACCCCAGCCGGCGTCTCGTGGGGACCGCCGGACCGCAGGAAGGTCGACGGGAACGCAGACCTCTCTCGTGCCACCGGTCGCCGGAAGGTCGCGCCGGGCGAGCAGGGCGCCGGAGGAGTCGTCCCATACCTCGACGTGCGTCGGTCCGCTCGCAGCGAGGGCGGCGACGGCCGAGTACCTTCCTGCCGGCTCCCGCCACGACAGACCGTCCACGACGTAGCCGGGGGCACCGCTCGCGACTGCCCGCCACCTCGCGGGCGGCCCCGACGTGTCCGCATGTCCGGCGGTCCCGGCGCCGTACCAGCCGGGAAGTTGCGCTGGATGGCCAGGCACCACGATCGAGCGCGTGCCCGGCGCGGGGAGCCAGCGCACGGCCCAAATCCCGTGCGCGTCGACGACGAGACGGGCGTGGCGCGGGCCGACGAGGGCCGCGAGCAACGCCCCCGCACTCGCCAGCCCCTGCGTCTCGACGCCTTGCGCCGGGGCGACCACCACCCACACGACGTGCCGGTCGATCGCCAACGCGCCCGGCCCGAAGATCGGCCTCACGTCCCGGCGCGCGCTGAAGCGCCCGAGGATCCCCTGTGAGGCGAGCACCTCTGCGCCAGGTCCGATGCGCTCCTCGACGGCGAGGAGCGTCGAGGCCGCCGGCGCAGAGACTCGTAGCCAATGCGTCGGAACCTGCGGCACCCATACAGCTGCCCATGCGAGCGCATCGGCAGCGAGGAGCATCGCGACCACGATGCCCGCCCGGCGGTCACGCCTCACGATCCGTGAGAGCACGGCAACCGTCCCGACAGGAACGAGGAGGTAGATCGCGATGTCCTGGAAGCCAGGCTCGAGAAAGGCGTCCCCCCGCACGAGCCCGTTGCTCGCGACGACCACGGCGACGAGCGGTAGAGCCCACGGGAACACCGTGCCGACGAGGCCGCCGGGCGCCATCGCTGCCCACACGTCGACCCGCTTCGCCCACAGCGCTCGCCCGACCGCGGCAGGATGGGTCACGACGCCTGCGAGGAGACGAGCGAGGCCGGCCTGGGCGTGCGCCTCCGGCGCCGACTGGCCTGCGGCAGCGAGATAGCCGTAGTACGTGCCGAGGTCGACGCCCCTGTCGCCGTGGACGATCGTCAGGGCCACGACGGCGAGCACCCCGAGAAGAGCGAGGCTCGCCCCCGCCCACCTCCACCGACGACCCGCGAGCATCGCTCCGGCACCGATCCCGACGAGGTACGTCGCGGCGACGGCGCCGCAGGCGAGGAGGAGCACCACCCACAGGGCCGCCCGGCGGCGCCGGCGCGCGACGTCGCGCGCGACGAGCAGCGCGAGCAGCGCAGCGACGATCTCCAGGTGGAAGTCGAACGAGATCGCCCAGAGGATCCACGGGTCCGCGGCGAGCAGGACGAAGCCGACGGCGGCGAGGCATGCAGCGTCGCGGTGCCCGAGCGACCGGGCGGCGATGTCCGTGAGCCAGGAGAAGGCGACCGTCTCCGCCCCGACGACGCTCAGGTCCTGGACGTAGAGCAGCGTCGCCGCATGCGGCCAGATCCAGTAGAGCGGAGCGAGCACCCACACGAGCAGCTCGGCATGGTTGGCCCAGAAGGCGTAGCCCTCCACCGTGTCGAAGGGGTCCAGGTCACCGTGAGCGATGAGGTACCAGGCCTGGTGATAGATCGCGAAGTCCCACGTGAGGGCGAAGCGTGAGGCAAGGAGGGTGCTCCAAAGGAGATAGCCGACGAGCTCGCACCCGAGCAGCACCGTACCGGCGACGTAGACCCGCCGCACGCCGCTCGGCGCGGCCGGCTGGCCGCTCACCTGCCAAACCTCACAGCGAGGATCGGCGAGTAGCCGTAGGGGTAGGACGAGACCGGAGCGACGAGGTTCGCCTCGAAGTACGTCGGGTCGCCGCCGACATAGGGCGAGGAGACGGTGAAGGTCGCGACCCCGTCAGGCCCGGTCAGAGCGACCGCGGGAGTCTCGCCGGGCGGTCCTGCGCCTATCGACGCCTCGCTGTACTCGAGACCACGTTGGGCGTAGATGATCTGGCCGAGGTAGACAGGGATGCCGTTGACGCGGACGCGCGCGTCGAGCCGGTCGACGATCTCCGCACGGACGACGATCCTCTGCCCGGCCCGCACGACGTGGTCGATCGCGTCCGGCTCGAGCGCTACCCGCCACGTGCTCGGGAGGTAGGAGGAGGTGCTGCTGACCGAGTCCGGCGAGGAGCCGAACGCGACGACCTGGAAGCCATCGAGGATCGACGGCATCGCGAAATAGCTCGGGGCGAGGAGCGTGTAACCGGCTCGCTCGTGACTACGAAGCACGGCAGGACCGGCCGCCCTGAGCCAGAACGCCGTGAGCGTGCCACCGTCCTCGACGGTGAAGCTCGGCCGCATGGTGTGTCCCGTCCTGTTTGTCACCGCGACGCGCACGCGGTCGACGGTGGCGAGCTGGCCGGTCGTGTGCACCGACTCGATCGTCATCTCGAGCGGGCTCGGCGAGCCGAGAGCGAACCCGGCGGTCACCATCGCCGCGAGAGCGCCGAGCACGACGACGGCTCGCCAGTGCCTCGCCCGCGCTCGCCCGACTGGAGCGGACGTCGTCGTGGCCGCCGCGATCGTGGCGGGCAGGAGCATGACGAGATAGCTGCCGAACGAGCGGGTCGCGAAGAACAGGCCGATCGACGCGAGCATGAAGGTCACCGGCTTGGCAGCCGGGTAGGTCGCCGCGAAGCACGAGACGAGCACGACGAGCACCACCGCCGCCGCTGCGCTGTAGCCGGCGAGCGAACCGCCTCCGATCCCGAGATAGAGGCTGAGCGCGACGAGCCCTTGGCCCGCAGGGACGATGTGGGATGCGAACGGCGTGAAGATGCCTTGAAACCATGCGCTCGGCCCCATGGCGATGTAGGGGAGGTTGGGCACGAGGAAGGCGCCGAGAGCGATGGCCCCGTAGCGGGCGGAGTCGGCGAGAGCCCGCCGGGCCCCGTGCAGGCGCTCGGACTCGAGGGCGATGCCGACGAGGAGGAAGGGCACGACGACCCACGGCGTCTGCTTGACGGCCGAAGCGAGACCGAGCAGCACAGGGCCGCGCCACGCTCGGGGCCCGGTCTCGGTGACGAAGCGATCCCAGCCGGCCGCCGCGCCGACAAGCAGCGGGACGAACAGGACGTCGGTCACGCCACCCACCGCGTAGCCGACGTACACGCTCGAGCTCGCGAGGACGATCGCGAGAGGCCGCAGGCTCCCCGGGAGCACCGCCCAGAGCACGACTGCTCCGGCGGCCCACGATGCGACGTCCACCCAGATCGCCGCCTGGCTCGAAAGACCCAGCCATAGCGCTGGCAAGTAGGCCTCGAACGCGAGGGCCGGGTACGAAAGCGACGTGACGGGTCGGCCGTGGAGAGTGAAGGTGTAGCCGTTCGGCGAGACGTGGAAGAGCGGGAACGCGGGTGCCATCGAGCGGAGATAGGGGTCGACGCCGTGGAGTGCGAGACGAGCCGCGTACTGGTCGAACGCGATCTCGTCGGTGCCGTAGGCCGGATAGGTGAAGACCTGGAAGTAGCTCCACAACGCGAGCGCCGCCAGCACCGCCACGACGAGCAGCCCACCGACCGTCGCCCGACGCCTCCCTGGGACGAGCGCGCCCGGTGTCCAGGCAAGCACGACGGCGACGAGCCCGCTGAGGCCGAGCAGGGCGACCGGGACGCTCAGCCACGGCGCGAGCGATACGTAGCCCCAGAGCCGGAGTGACCACAGGACCACGACGAGGCCTGCGAGCGTCCACATGCTCCGGGTGGCGAGCTCGCCCTCGCTTGCGCCCTCGCCGCCGCACCCGAGCGGGGGGTTGGCGTCAGACAGAGAAGATCTGGACGTTGCCGGAGCTCCTGGTCGCCGTCGTGTCGTAGATGCGGCGACCGTCGGCGGAGACCGCGATCTGCTCACTGCTCGCGGGTGCCGGAAGCACCTTGCGCACGCTCTCGGTGGCGAGCTCGACCACTGCGACGTTGCGCGTCGCTCCCCGCCCCTTCAACACGTAGAGCGTCGACCCCGACGGGCCGGGTGCGAGGAAGATGCCCGAGTGCCCGACGGTGAACCTCGCCTCCACCGTCCCGGCAGGAAGCGAGACGACGGTCACGACGCCGTCGGGCTGCAGTGCGAACAGCGTCCCCTGTCCCGGGCTAGGGGCGATCGACACGGTGCCGATCGGCAGCGGCACCACCTCCCGCACGGTCGCGTGCTTCCCGTCAGGGACGTCGACGACCGTTGCCGATGTCGACGATGCTGTGCCGGCGAGCACGTAGAAGGTCGTCCTGTCTCCGACTGCAAGCCCGTAGGCCGGCGCGCCTATCGCGACGACCTGCGACGGCACCCCGCTCGCGCCGTCGATCAGCTCGAGCGCGCCCGTCCGTGGCGTTGCTAGCGCGAGGCCGACCACGCCGGCCGGCGACTGTGCGATCGCACGTGCGGAGCCGCTCACCGACGCGCTCGCGACGACCGAGCCGTTCGCGAGGTCAATCTCGTAGACCCCCCGTACACGGAAAGTCCCGGCGAGCAGCCACATGAGGCCGTCCGGCCGTGGCACCGCAGAGCTCGACACCCCGGACGGCACGGGCACGATCCGCTCGGGCGTCACGCCGGCTGCCGGTCGAGGGCGACGCGCGACCGCTCTCGCCGACCCGCACGCCGCGGTCGACGCGACGAGTCCGAGCGACGCGAGGACGACCAGAGGTCTGCGCCCCGCGCGAACGCTCGCGCTCCTGCCTCGCGTTGCCGATAGATCG
>JAJZCK010000303.1 GCA_021846125.1 Actinomycetes bacterium
CACCATGGTGCCGTGACGGCGTCGGCCGTCGGATCCGACGGTGCTGTCATCGATCTGTGCCAAGAACGACGGTGGCGTGGGTGGAGAAGATGGCGCCGGTACCGTGCACGAGAGCAACCTCGGCGCGGGGCACCTGGCGGTCGCCGGCGTCGCCTCGAAGCTGACGGACCGCCTCCACAAGAAGCAGAACGCCCAGTTGGCCCGGGTGGCAGTAGGAGAGGCCGCCGCCGGTGGTATTGAGCGGCAGGCGCCCACCGGGGGCGAGATACCCTCCGGCGAGCAGTCCGTATGCCTCGCCGGGCGGGCACAGCCCGAGGGACTCGAGGGTTAGGACCAAGGTGATGGTAAAAGAGTCATAAATCTCGGCCACATCCACGTCCGCCAGGTTGAGGCCTGCAGCTGCGAATGCCCGCTGCGCGGACACCTCGGAGCCGGGCTGCAGCAGGTCGTCGCGGGCGGTCATCGAGTTGTTAGTGGTGTGCTCTCCACTACCGAGCACGGCGACCGGCCGCCGGGGGAGGTCCCGTGCGCGTTCGAGAGAGGTCACCACGACGGCGCCGCCTCCGTCTGTCACGAGGCAGCAGTCGAGTTGGCGAAGCGGGCTGCTCACCTCGGCAGAACTCATCACGTCTTCTACACTTAGCGGGCCGTCCCCGTGTCGCCAGGCGACCGGGTTGCGCAGCGCCCATTGGCGGGCCACGACTGCGGCCTGTGCCATGGCCGCCCGCCCGTCGGGGTAGCGCTCCACGTAGCGCTGTGCCGCCATCGCGTAGTAGCTGATCGGGTACAACGGAAAGTAAGGGGCCTCGAATTGGGTTTCGAGCGCCTCCGCCTCATGGGACCCGCCGAGGCGGCGCGAGCGGGCGGAGCGCTGGTTCGAGGCAAACGACACGACGACTGTACGGCAATGACCTGCGGCGATAGCGTCCGCTGCGCGCGCCACGTACATGATCGCCGCAGACCCGCCGGCAAACGTCGAGTCCGTCCACGCCGGAGTGATGCCCAGATAGTCGGCGACGGCCACAGCTGAGAACCGGGTGACGCCGTTTGTCGCGATCCCGTCTACGTCGGATAAGGCGAGCCCTGCGTCGTCGAGCGCCCTGGTTATCGCCTGAGCCTGCAGGGCCAGCACCGGCAAACCGGTCCGGCCGAGGTCGCATTCGGCTGCGCCGGCGATCGCCACGCCGGCGGGCATCAGCGACGCACCAGTCGCGCCGACGCGCCGCTCAGAGCCGGATAGCGGACTTCACCGTCGTCGCCGACGACGTTCGCGGTCAACTCGTAGCGCAGCTCGGCTTCGTCGTTCCCGCTGCAGCGGACAGCGCATCGAACGACATCGCCTGGATGCACAGTGTGGGCGAAACGAAACGCCATCTCCGCCAAACGCCAGTCGGGTCCTGCCGCTTCCTGCACGAGGGCTGCCAACCATGCGCCGAGCTGCTGGCCGTCGAGGACCGGCCCGGGGAAGCCTGCCGCACGCGCCCAGTCGGCGTCGTAGTGCATTCGATGCCAGTCCCAGGTGGCGCCCGAGTAGGCGACCATGTCGATCAGGGTGACGTCATGGTCGCGGGTCAGATGCTCGGCGGGTGCTGTCACGAGGTGGCCGCCACGAACAGGAGGGTCTCCTCATTTTCCGCGATGACGTCGCCTCGTTCGTCACTGTAACGGCAGGTGCTCGTGACGACGACCATGGGATTCCCGGCCGCAGTGGAGCGCTCGACCACGGCGTCGAGGCGCCACGTGGAGGTGATCACATCGTCGGGTCGGACGTCGCGGTGCCAGGTGTAGCGGTGGCCTCCCCGCAGCAGCCGCGTCCCCGGGAACTCGATCGGCCACGAATGCCCGGCGTAACCGTCGGCGTTGGGAGGGCTGTCGGCGATCTGGGTGGTCTCGAATATCAAGGTGGGAGGGACGATCGGGCCTTCCGCTCGTCGGTAGAGAGGGTTGTCGTCTCCGACCGCCCGGGCGAAATAGCGCCCGGAGGCGTCGCTCAGGGCGTCGGGCGCCCGATAGGTGACCTCGCGGCCGACCATCGCCCGAAGGGCTTCCAGGTCAGAGGCGTTCAAGGCAGCGGGCCGCCGAGGCGTGCGGTGGGTACGACTTCCAGCAGGAACTCCCGGCGTAAAAGGGCGGCTGCGACAGCGCCGGTAGACGCGGGCCACGGTGCCCGAAGCACCTTCCTTCGCACTTCGCCCACCTCGCGGTAGGCGTCGAGGCCGCCAGGCGTGACGTATTCGGTCGTCCGCACCAGGTCGCCGACCGATCCACCGGCGGCGGTCAAAAGGTGGGCGATGCTCGCGTAGATCACTTCGGCCTGGGCCGCCACGTCGCCGGGGTGCAGGGCTTGTTGGGTCTCGAGGTCCAAGGAGGCGAAGCCCGACATGTACAAGTCCCGACCGGAACGAACCGAGGCACTGTAGGTCAACGTTTCATATCGCGCCCAGCCCCCGTTGACCGCCTCGGCGGGTTCGCGCGTCGCGGTCACGTCGACGGCGATCAGAGCGTCAGGAACCGCGAGACGCTCGACG
>JAJZCK010000304.1 GCA_021846125.1 Actinomycetes bacterium
CCCCGCTCCAGACCGACGGGCGTCCGCGTCCGTCTCCGAGCTCCCCGTCCCGAGCTCGGTCCACAACCAGGTCGCCGGCAGTCCACCCGGCCTCCTGCCGGTGCGCGTCCGAGCTTCGGACGCTGCCGCCCGCGGTCACGACCCGTGACGGGCGCGCCTCGCCACGCAACGTGGTGCTCACTTGTGCATTTGTGGTTGACGGTGGAGGGAGATGTACATAGAGTGGCGGGAAGTGGAGGGCTGGGGAGGACGGGGGCGCCGCGAACCGTTCGCCATGTCCGTGGAGAGGGACGCGCGCGTTGTCGCTCGGAACGAGGTTCGTCGGGAGCTACGAGCACTCCCTCGACACCAAAGGGCGGGTCATCCTGCCTGCCAAGCTGCGTCAGCACTTCATGCCCACCGGGTTCCTCGCCCCCCATCTCGAAGGTTGCCTCGCACTGTGGACCCAGGAGGAGTTCGACAAGGAGTCCGACGCCCGTCTCGTCGCCTCCGAGGTCGACGCGATGTCGCGCAACGAGGCACGGGACTGGGCCTCGAGGGTCAACGAGGTGTCGGTCGACCCGCAGGGTCGCATGCCGGTCCCCGCCGGCCTTCGCAGCTATGCGGGGATCGAGCAGGACGTCCTCATCGTCGGGATGATCAACCGCGTCGAGCTCTGGTGCCCGCGCATCTGGGCGGCGCGATGACGAGCCCGGCCCGGCGGTCCTGGTGGGCAGACGGTGTCGAGTGACCCGCTCGCGTCCACTCGCGGGCTGCCGGTGTGTCGGTACCGGCGTGCCTGGACCATCCCCAGCCTCCCGGCGACGGGTAGGGACGGCCACGTCCCACTCCTCTCCGCCGGCCGCCGTTCCTCGGGCGAGGCGTCCGCCTCGCCGGTCGCCGGGAGGCTGACGATGGCCCGGGACTTCGACCACGTCCCGGTCATGCTCGAGGAGGTGACATCGCTCTTCGAGCAGATGGCCGACGGTGTCATGATCGACGCCACCGTCGGTGGAGCGGGTCACGCCGAGGCGCTCCTCGAGGCGCACCCCGGCTGGGACCTCGTCGCACTCGACAGAGACCCCGACGCCGTCACCGCGGCCAGTGCGCGCCTCGCACCGTTTGGCGTCCGGGCGAACGTCTACAGGGCGCGTTTCGACGAGATCGGCCAGGTCCTCGCCGGCAGCGCTGCGGCGGCCCGCCCGGTCGTCGGGGTGCTGTTCGACCTCGGCGTGAGCTCCCACCAGCTCGACGTCGCCGAGCGGGGCTTCTCCTATCGTACGGACGGCCCGCTCGACATGCGCATGGATCCCGACGACGAGGTGAGCGCCGCGGAGGTCGTGAACGGCGAGACGGAGCGCGAGCTTGCCGCACTTCTCAGGCTCCACGGCGAGGAGCGCTTCGCCGGTCGGATCGCCCGTGCGATCGTCGCCGCCCGGCCGATCGACACGACGGCGCGCCTAGCCGAGGTCGTCGCGGCAGCGGTCCCTGCCGCCGCGAGACGGCGAGGTCACCCGGCCCGGCGGGTCTTCCAGGCACTTCGCGCCCGGGTGAACGGTGAGCTCGAGCTGCTCGGGCCTGCGCTCGACGATGCCATGTCGCTTCTCGGGCCCGGCGGGCGGGTCGTCGTGCTCGCGTACCACTCGGGCGAGGACCGGATCGTCAAGCAGCAGATGCGCCTCGCCGCGTCGGGGGGGTGCACGTGCCCGCCGATGCTGCCGTGTGCCTGCGGAGCGAAGCCGACCGTCCGGTTGCTCAACCGCGGAGCACGTCTCGCGTCGGCGTCCGAGATCGCCCGGAACCCACGAGCGGAGAGCGCGCGGCTACGCGCGGTGGAGCGCCTCGCGATCGGCTGGCCGGCGGCCGGCGGCGTGGCCTGATGGCGCCGCAGGCGGGCCGGCCCGCCCGGGTCGACGTTCACGCCCCCGGCACCTCGCGCACCGGTCGAGCGGACGCGCCCACAAGGGCGCGCCCGCCCGCAGAGCAGCGGTCGCAGCTTCGCGTGCTCGACCAGCATCAGCTCGCTCGTCGCCAGCAGCGAAGGCGGGGCGCCCGTCTTGTGGCCCTATCCGTCACCGTCGTGGTGGCCGCGCTGCTCGCCGTCGCCGGCGCGCAGGCGTTCGTCGCCGAGAGGCAGCTGCAGATCGACGCTCTCCAGCAGCAGCTGACGAGCGCGGTGTCGGAGAGCCAGACACTCCAGCTCGCGCGAGCGGAGCTGAGCTCTCCGAGCCGCGTGCTCGCGTTCGCCGAGCACCGGCTGAAGATGGTCGCCCCCTCGTCGATCGACTACGTTCAGCCCGTCGTCGTCGGCCCGACGGTCGCCGAGACGGCACGGAACGTGCCCCTGCCGCCGCCCGTCCCCGAGGTGGCGCAAGCGACCGCCACGATCGCGTCGCCGCTCCACGTGCGCCCCGCTCGGCGATGACGGCACCGCCCCGGCGTCCGAGCGCCTCTCCGGGCACACCGCATGGTCGCCCGTCGCCCGGCACCGCCCGTCGCCCGTCGCCCGGCACCGCCCGTCGCCCGTCGCCCGGAGCC
>JAJZCK010000058.1 GCA_021846125.1 Actinomycetes bacterium
ACCCGGCGGCCTGCGCAGCAGGAGGGATATCTGACGGTACGCGTCCGCCTGCTTCGAGAGGTCGTCGTAGACGACGAGCGCGTGCTCGCCGTTCTCCATCCAGTGCTGCCCCATCGCGCAGCCGGCGTAGGGGGCGAGGTACTGGAACGGTGCCGGCTCGGACGCGGCAGCGGCGACGATGACCGTGTACTCGAGCGCGCCGTGCTGCTCGAGGGTCGAGACGATCTGCGCGATCGTCGATCCTTTCTGGCCGATGGCCACGTAGATGCACTTCACGCCCTTGCCGCGCTGGTTGATGATCGCATCCACCGCGATCGTCGTCTTGCCCGTCTTGCGGTCGCCGATGATGAGCTCCCGCTGCCCTCGCCCGATCGGCGTGATCGCGTCGATGACCTTGATCCCGGTCTGCAGCGGCTCGGTCACCGGCTGGCGGTTGACGATGCCGGGTGCCTGGATCTCGAGCCGTCGCCACGTCGTCCCGGTGATCGGGCCGTTCCCGTCGATCGGCTCGCCGAGCGGGTTCACGACCCGGCCGAGCAGCGAGTCCCCCACGGGCACCGAGAGGATCCGCCCCGTCGAGCGGACTACCTGGCCCTCGTCCAGCCCGTCGACCTCTCCGAGGACGACAGCCCCGATCGACTCCTCGTCGAGGTTGAGCGCGAGACCGACGACGCCGTTCTCGAACTCGAGGAGCTCGTTGACCGAAGCGTGCGGCAGGCCGGTGACCCGGGCGATGCCGTCACCGACCTCCGCTATGCGGCCGACCTGCTCGGCGGCGACGTCCGGGCGCATGCCCGTGACGTGCCGCTCGAGCGCGGCGGCGATGTCGTCTGCGTCGAACGCGAACTCTGCCATGAAAAGGGCTCCCTTGTGTATCGGTCAGCTCGGCGACGCGAGGGCGTCGCGGAGCCGTTCGAGGCGGAGGCGGACGGTGCCGTCGATGACGAGGTCCCCGACGGACGCGAACAGCCCGCCCACGACGGTGGGGTCGACGATCACCCGGACTGTGACCCGCCGGGAGACGAGCCGGCCGAGAGCCGTCGCGAGGCGCGCCGTCTCGCTGGCGTCGAGCTCGACTGCGGAGCGGACCTCGGCGAGGCGCATGCCACGCTCTCGTGCCGCGAGCTCGACCAGCCATTCGAAGGTCCCCACGAGGTCGCGCGTCCTGCCGTTTCGCAGCACGTAGCGCGCCAGGCGGAGCGAGGCAGGTGCAGCGCGGCCGGCGAGGAGGTCGTCGAGCACGCCAGCTCGCGCCTGATAGGGGACGTCGGCGTCGGCGAGCACGTGACGGAGCTCCTCGTGCCCGTCGAGAAGGCGTGACAAGGAGAACATCTCGTCGCCGACACGGTCGACGGAGGCGTCGTCGACGAGCTCCTCGAAGATCCGGTCCGCATAGCCGCGGAGCCGCTCGCGCGCCGCGCTCCTGCCGGCGGGAGGCTCGACGACGTCGGCCCCCGGAGCACCGACGGCCTGCTCCGCGAGGCCGACGAGCGCCGCGATGCTCGGTGCGAGCTCCGAGGCGTGCTCGTAGCATGCCGTGAAGCCGACGAGCGCCACCGTCTCGGGCGCGTCCTTCGCGCCGAGGAGATCGACGACGACCGCGCGGCGGGACGCGGGAGGAACGGTCGAGTCGGTGAGCACCTGGCGCAGGTCGTCGAAGTGGACGAGCGCGGCGCCGAACGAGCCGAGCTCGGCCGCGACCCTGCCCGCACCCGCGCTCTCGAGCGTCGCGACGGCGTAGCCTCTCACGAGATCGCGCATCGTCAGACGGCCTCCGCCTCGGCCGCGACGATCGCTTCGACGATCAGGAGGTGGTGCATGCTCTCGTCGAGCTCGGCTGCAACGACGGACTCCGCGGCCTCGACGACCAGTGCCGCGATCCGGCTCGTCACGGCCTCGCGGGCCCGAGCCCTAGCGAGATCCACCTCGGCTGCAGCTCGCGCGACGAGACGCTGCTTCTCGTCCTCGCCGCGGCGGCGCCCGTCCTCCACCACTTGCACGGCGCTGCGGCGGGCCTGCTCGACGAGGTGCGCCGCCTCGGCTCGCGCGTCCTCGAGCTCCCGCTCGCGGTCGGCCACGAGCCGAGCCGTCGCCTCGCGCGCCTCGTCCCCCGCAGCGAGCTGCGCACGCACGGTCTCGAGCTGCCTGTCCATCGCCCGGCGCAGCGGGGGGACGATCTTGCGGACGATGAAGACGACGACGACGACCAAGCCGACGATCTCGAGGATGTAGGACTCGCCGAAGTTCGCCGACGCGAGCACCGTGCCCATTCAGGCCCCCTGGCTCGACGCGACGCTCGCGGCGCGCGCTACTGCCGCGTCGACGATCTGGCGGTGACGCGAGAGGTCGACGGGCTGGCCCACCACCTGGCTCGCTGCTGCGACGACGAGACCGTCCAACTTCGCGAGCAGCTCGCGCTCCACGCGCTGGCGCTCCTCGTCGATCCCCCGCTGCGCGTCGGCCAGCGTCCGGTCGTGCTCGTCCTGCCCGAGGGCACGACCCTGCTCGAACTGCTCCGCGGCCGCGGCCGCGGCATCCTCGAGGAGACCGCGTGCCTCGTCGCGGGCGGCATCGAGCACGCGCCGACGCTCTGCCACGAGCCGGTCCGCCTCAGCGAGGCCCTCGTCGCTCTCGTGCATCGCAGACCGGATCGTCTCGGCACGCGCGGACCGCGCCGCGTCGATAGGCGGCAGGATGAACTTCGCGACGATCGCCAGGACGAGCAGGAACAGGATCAGCTCGGCGAAGAACGTCCCGTTGGGAATGAGGAAGATCGAGCCGACGAGCGGCATCTGGCCTCGCCGCTACTTCTTGTAGAGGACGAAGACGAACAGGGCCATGAAGACGAGGTTGATGAAGTACATGGCCTCGACGAGACCGACGATGATGAACATGATCGTGAAGAGGCGGCCCTGTGCCTCCGGCTGGCGGGCGACGCCTGCGATCGTCTGGCTACCGGCGAGACCGTCGCCGATGGCGGCGCCGACGGCACCTCCGCCGAGCGCGAGGCCACCGCCGACCATCGCGCCGGCGAGCTGGATCGCCTGCTGGGTGGTGTCTGCCGCCATGTTGGTTCTCTCCTGTGGTGGTGGGTGGTCAGGACAAGGACGAGCGCTCGCACCCGGAGCGGGCACGAGACCGGACCTCAGTGGCTGCCGGCAATAGCCGATTCGAAGTAGAGGATCGTGAGCAGGGCGAAGATGAACGCCTGGACCGGTCCGACGAACAAACCGTCGAACAGCTTCCAGACGACGTCGAGGACCGGAATCGGCGCGATCAGCTTCGCAGGGAGCAGGTCCGCGATGAGCACGAGCATCAGGCCGCCGGAGAAGATGTTGCCGAACAACCGGAGGGTGAGCGTGATCGGCTTCGTGAGCTCCTCGATGACGTTGATCGGGAAGAGGGCCTTGAACGGTCGGAAGTAGTGGCCGACGTAGCTTCGCAGGCCCTGCTTGCGGATCCAGGTGGCGTGCACGAGCAGGATCACGGTGACGGCCATCGCTGCGGGGAAGTTGATGTCGCCGGTGGGCGCCGGCAGGTACTGCGGATTGTGACCAGTCGGCAGGAGCTCGAGCGAGTTCGCTATGAGGATGAACAGGAAGAGCGTCACCGCCAGCGGGACGATCGCGGTGCCGGCGTCGCCCATCGACGACTCGACCTGCCTCTCGACGCCCGACACGATCGTCTCGAACGCGAGCTGTAGCTTGCCCGGCACGCCGGAGGTCGCCTTTGCCCGCACGGCGAAGCCGAGACCGAGCAGGATGACCGCGGCGACGACCGTCGAGAAGATGTCGTCGACGTTGAAGGTCATGCCGAGGAAACGGCGCGTGATGTGGTCGCCGACGGGGATGGTCACGGCTAGGACCGCCGGGCTCACGCTCCCACTCCCGACGCTCCGTGCCCGAGGATCGCCCGGACGAGGTTGACGAGCAGGACGAAGTAGAACGCAGCGAGACCGCCTGCCGTGCCGAAGCCGAGCTGGAGCGACGCGAACAGCAAGCCGATCACGACGGCGGTGGTGATCGCCAGCCTGCTGAGCGTCTGGGACGCGAGCACGCGCTTCGGCCGCTCGACAGGGCTCGCGTTGATGCGCGCGACCGAAGCCGTGACCAGGCGGATGTTGACGATGCCGAGAGACAGGCCGATGCACGCGCCGAGGCCGACGAGGACGTGGCCGAGGACGGCGCTCAGCGCAAGGGCCACCACCCCGATGCCGATGCCACCGAACGCCGCTCGCCGCAGCACTCGCGTGATCTCAGGCAGGGGAAGTTGCTCGAACAGGGCAGCGAGTCGGTCCATCTCTCGTCTCGATGACGGTCGGCGCGCCTGTCCCCGGGCATCTCCCGGGCCGGCGACGCTGCAGGCTCCTACAGGTACCTCTTGATCTTGGAGTACGTCACCACCACGGCGGCGCACAACCCTACAGCCAGACCGGAGAAGGTCACGACCGACTCCGAACCGACCGCAGATCCTAGCCAGTACCCGCCACCAACTCCCAATCCGACGCATGCTGCCGCAGTCACACCGAGCGTGAGCAGGTCGAACGCCGTCGGGCCCGGTGACTTGCCCACTAGCCGCTCATATCCCGGACTCGTCGTCGCCGACGATCGACCCCTCCGACGGCGAGGCGACGGCCCCCTCGGAAAGGGGTGCCGCGCCGCGCCGCTGCGGCGGGCGCTGGTGGCGACGAAGCCGCCGGTGGCGACGCGTACGACCCCGCGGCGACGTGAGATCAGGCTCGCCTGCGACTGCGACCCCGGCACTACCGCTCACCACGACGCTCACCGGCCCGGCGCGCGGAGCGCCCCTCGAGCCTGCGGCACCCTCCAGTCCCTCGCCGGCGCAGCGCGGAGATCGGAGCGCGGGCGTTGCCACGGCTCCTCCGACCTCGAGGTGTGCCGCGCGCGCTCGGGCTCCTGGACGGAAGACCGTGTACAGCACGACGGCAAGCACGACGACGGCGAAGGGGACGACCACGTTCGCACGGGAGTCGAAGATCGGGACGAGCGCGAAGCCGGAGAGCACGGCGGTCCACGCCCACAGCACGAGGACGGCGCGGCGATGGCCGTGGCCGAGGCGCACGAGGCGGTGGTGGAGGTGGCCGAGATCCCTCTCCGCGACGCCCGTCCTGTGGACGGTACGCCGCACGATGGCGAAAGCCATGTCGAGGATCGGCACCCCAAGGATGAAGAAGGGGATGAAGAGCGGGGCGAAGCGGAAGAAGGTGAGACCGCTCACGTCGACGCCCGTGACTCCCGAGACGTTGCTCGTGCGCCCTCCGATGATCATCGTCGCGGCCGCCATCAGCAGCCCGAGGAAGAGAGCGCCGCTGTCCCCCATGAACACGCGGGCGGGGTGGAAGTTGTGCGGGAGGAAGCCGACGCACACCCCACAGGCGATCGCCGCGGTCAGGGGGCCGAGCTCGTTCGTCCCCGAGGGAAGGTCCCCCAGCCGGACGAGCTGCAGCCCGTAGACGCAGAGAGCTGCCGACGCGATCGCGACGATCCCTGCCGCCAGGCCGTCGAGGCCGTCGATGAGGTTGACCGCGTTCGCGACCCCGACCACCCACAGCGCTGTGACGAGGGGAAGGATCGACGGGCTGAGGTTGATGATCCCGGCGACGAAGGGAATCTTGAACCAGTACATCGTGACGCCGAGAAACACCAGGAACATCGCCGCGAGCACCTGGCCGGCGACTTTCGCTGGGGCCGAGATGTTCCGCACGTCGTCGACCAGGCCGACACCGAAGATGACGACGGCCCCGAGCGCGATCCCGAGCGGCTCGGAAGAGCCGACGAAGACTCCCTGGAGCCCCTGGAGGCGGCTCGCCACGAGAAGGGCCACTCCGAAGCCGGCGAGCATCGCCGCCCCGCCGACCGTCGGCGTGGGCCGCGAGTGGACCCGGTCGGCGCCCGGGGGCACGACGGCCCCGAGGCGCACCGCGGTGCTCCTGACGACGAAGGTGAGCAGGAATGTCGTTACGGCGGCGACGCCGGCTACGAGCGCGAAGTCGCCGTAGACGGGCACCTAGGCGGGGCTCTCGCTCCGGGACCACGCCCCGTACGGGTCGAACGCGCCGCAGAGGTCCCGGACCTCCTCGCGAACGTCCTCGACGACGGTCGGGTCGTCCCGGCCGCGAAGCACGCGCGCGAGGAGCGACCCGACGACCGCCATCTCCTGCTCGCCCATCCCGGCGGTGGTCTCCGCCGGCGTGCCGAGCCGCAGCCCGCTCGTCACGAACGGCGAGCGCGGGTCGTCGGGGATCTGGTTCCGGTTGCACGTTATGCCTGCCCGGTCGAGCACCTCCTGCGCAGCCTTGCCCGTGAGCTCGGGGTCGAACGTGCGCAGGTCCACGAGCACCTGGTGGTTCTCCGTCCCACCCGCGACAAGGCGGAACCCCTCGGCGGCGAGCGCGGCGGCGAGCGCGGCGGCATTGCGCACGACCTGGCCCGCATACTGCTTGAACTCCGGGCGCGCCGCCTCGGAGAACGCGACCGCCTTGGCGGCGACGACATGCTCTAGTGGCCCGCCCTGGAGACCGGGGAACACGGCCCCGTCGATCGCCCGGGCGCGGTCGCCGCTGCACAGGATCGCACCGCCGCGCGGGCCGCGGAGCGTCTTGTGCGTCGTGAGGGTGACGACGTCCGCGATGCCGACAGGGCTCGGGTGGGCCCCGCCTGCGATGAGGCCGGCCGGATGAGCGGCGTCGAACATGAAGAGCGCACCAACCTCGTCTGCGATCTCGCGGAAGGGCCGGGGGTCGATGACCCGGGAGTACGCGGTGGTCCCGGCGACGACGAGACGCGGGCGCTCGCGGTGGGCGAGATCTCGGACGAGGTCGAGGTCGATGCGCTCGCCCGAGCCGTCGTCCGCGGCCGGTGTCACGCCGTAGCTGACGAAACGGTAGGTCTTCCCGGTGATGCTCACCGGTGAGCCGTGGGTGAGGTGACCACCCTGGTCGAGCCGCATGGCGAGGATCGTCTCGCCCGGCTCCACGAGCGCGAGATAGGCGGCGAGGTTCGCAGACGCACCCGAGTGCGGCTGGACGTTCGCGTGCTCTGCGCCGAAGAGCGTGGTCGCACGCTCGCACGCGAGGCTCTCGACCTCGTCGGCGTGGACGTTGCCCCCGTAGTAGCGGCGACCGGGGTAGCCCTCGGAGTACTTGTTGGTGAGCACGGACGCGGTGGCCGCGAGGACTGCCGGCGAGGTGAAGTTCTCCGAGGCGATCAACTGCACGGTCGTGCGCTGCCGCTCGAGCTCGGCGGCCAGGATCGCCGCGACCTCCGGGTCGCCGGCCAGTGCTCGGTCGTAGCCGTTCGTGGTCAAGCGTCCTCCTCGAGGCGGTCGATCTTCGCGATGCGTCGCAGGTGGCGGCCGGCATCGAAGCCGGTCGCGAGGAACGCGTCGAGCGCGTCGAGCGCGACCGTCCGGCCGACGAGCCGCGCGCCGAAGCAGGCGACGTTCGCGTCGTTGTGGGCTCGGGCGAGACGCGCCGAGCTGACGTCGTGGACGACCGCGGCGCGCACGCCACGGATCTTGTTCGCCGCGATCGAGATCCCGATCCCCGTCCCGCAGACGCACACGCCCGCGTCGGCACCGCCCCCGCACACCGCCCGGCCGACGAGCGCCCCGAAGTCCGGATAGTCGACCGGCTGCTCGTCGCCGGTACCACAGTCGACGACGCCATGGCCGAGCTCGCGCAGGCGGTCCGCCAGCACTTGCTTCAGCGCGTACCCGGCATGGTCCGAGCCCACCGCAATCTGCACGGTCGCCGAGTCTAACGAGCCGCCGGGGGCGCCTGGAGCGCCTGGAGGACGTCGGAGAGCGCCACCGGTCCCTCCCGCAGCATACAAATGTCGCCACCGAGCAGCGACACGACGCTCGACGGCATGCCGTCACAGCGACCTCCGTCGAGCACGGCGACATCTGCGCCGAAGACCGCCCGCACCTCGTCCGCGGACCGGCAGCTCGGCTCGAGGTGGCGGTTCGCGCTCGTCACCGCGAGTGGCCCGACAGCTGCGCACAGCTCGCGGACGAGCGGATGACCGGGGCAGCGGATGCCGACGGTGCCAGGATCACCGCCGAGGTGCACGGCGACGTCCGGATCCCGCTCGACGACGATGGTGAGAGCTCCTGGCCAGTACCGCGCCGAGAGAAGCTCGAGGCGCGCACGCGCGACCGGCGCGGCCAGCCGGAGCGCCTCAGCCGGCGACGCGACGAGCACGGGGAGCGCGACCGACATCGGCCGCCGCTTCAGCTCGAACAGCCGCTCGGCCGACGCCGCGATCGTCGCGTCGGCCGCGAGCCCGTAGACCGTGTCCGTCGGCACGGCGACGATCTCTCCCCGCTCGAGGGCGGCCGAGAGCTCGTGGAGGACCCGGCGGGCTACCAACGCGCGCAGAGAACCCGCGGCCGTCCCACGAGGTCTCGCTCGACGACAGCCTCGCTTGCACCCGCCAGCCTTGCGAGCGCCAGCGCCGAGCCCGCCTGCGCCGGCGCGATCTCGACGACGAGCGCACCGCCGGGACGAAGCAGCGCGGGCGCGCCGGCCACGACGACCTCGACCGCCTCGAGGCCGCTCGGACCCGCAACCAGCGCCTCGTATGGGTCGTGGTCGCGCACCACGGGATCGAGCCCCGCCCACTCGTGCTCCGCGACGTAGGGCGGGTTCGCTACGACGCAGTCCGCGACCTCCCCGAGCCCGTGCCGTACCAGCAGCGCCGCCACACCGTCGTACCAGTCGCCCGGCGCGACGACGAGGCGAGCCGCTTCCTGGCGCGGCAGCCGGGCACGGTTCTCGCGGGCGAGCTCGAGCGCCTCCGCCGACCTCTCGACGGCGACGACGACCACGCCGGCGTCCTCGGCGACGAGCGCGCACGCGATAGCACCGGACCCGGTGCCGAGCTCGACCACCACCAGCGGTGACGGAGGATCGGCGGCCGGCGGTCCTGGCCGAGAGGAACGGATCCGAGCCAGCGCGCGCAGCGCGTGGCCGGCGACGACCTCGGTCTCGGGCCTCGGCACGAGAGCGCGACCGTCGACCGCGAGCTCGACCGTCCGGAACGACCAGTGCCCGAGGACGTGCTGGAGGGGCTCGCCCGCCTCGAGGCGGGCGAGCATCGAGCACACGTGGTCGAGCGCCTCAGGGCGTGCGAACGCGTCGCCGACAAGGACGAGCCCCGCAGCTCCGCAGCCCGCGGCCTCTTCGACGACGCGCCGCGCAGCGAGGGGGTCGTTGATGCGGTCCGCGGAGGTCCGCACGAGGTCCGACCACGTCGGCGCCACGTCCACCCGCCCCGTCACTGCTCGCCGGAGAGCTGGCGGGATCTCTCGTCGACGAGGAGCGCGTCGACGATCTCGTCCAGCTCGCCCTGCAGCACGCGGTCGAGCTTGTGGACCGTGAGGCCGATGCGGTGATCGGTGACCCGGTTGTCCTTCACGTTGTACGTCCGGATCTTCTCCGAGCGACCGCCACCTTTGACCTGCTCCCGCCGCGCACGCGAGAGCTCCTCTGCTTGCCGGTCCTGCTCCAGCTTGAGCAGGCGCGCCCGGAGGACCTGCATCGCCTTCGCGCGGTTCTGGATCTGGCTCTTCTCGTCCTGCATCGCGACGACGAGCCCGGTCGGGACGTGGGTGATGCGCACGGCGGAGTCCGTCGTGTTGACGGACTGACCTCCCGGGCCCGTGGAGCGGTAGACGTCGATGTCAAGGTCGTTCGGGTCGATCTGGACCTCTACCTCGTCCGCCTCGGGTAGGACCGTGACGGCGGCGGAGGACGTGTGGACCCGACCCTGCGACTCGGTGACGGGCACGCGCTGCACCCGGTGGGGGCCGCCTTCGTTCTTCAACCGCTGCCAGGCGTCTGCGCCCTTGACGAGGAAGATCACCTCGTCGATGCCGCCGAGATCGGAGGGCTTGGCCTCTAGGACCTCGACGCGCCATCCGCGGCTGTCCGCGTACCGCGTGTACATGTCGTAGAGGTCCTTGGCGAACAGGTTCGCCTCCTCGCCACCTTCGGCTCCCCGTACGGTCACTATGACGTTGCGGCCGTCGTTGGGGTCCTTGGGCAATAGCTGACGGCGCAGCTCGTCGCGCAGCTCCTCCGCGTGCCGCTCCGCCGCCGCGAGCTCGTCGCGAGCGAGATCGCGCTCCCCGCCGGGATCGTCGTCGAGCATCTCCCGGGCCGCGGCGACGTCGCCTTCGGCTCCGCGCAGCGCCCGGAGGGTCCGCACGAGACCTTCGAGCTCTTTGTGCCGCCTCGACAGTCCGAGGAACCGCGCGTGGTCCCGTGCGACGTCGGGGGCAGACAGCTCCGTCAGGACCTCCTCGTACTCCGCCTCGAGTGCGACCAGACGGTCAAGGTCGTCCATGGCGTCACGCGGTCCTGGCCGACCATCCGGGACGATCTCGGCCTTTCCCACCTCCGTCGCGGGGGGCGGGCGACGACCAGCTCGTCCCCAGGACGAGTCAGCGCTTCGCCGCGGCTCGCTTGCCGTAGCGGCGCTCGAAGCGCTCGACCCGGCCACCCGTGTCGACGAGCTTCTGCTTGCCGGTGTAGAAGGGGTGGCACTCGTTGCAGAGCTCCACGCGCAGCTCGGGCTTCGTCGAACGAGTCGTGAAGCTGTTGCCGCACGAGCAGCGTACGGTCGCCGTCTCGTAGGTGGGGTGGATGTCGGTCTTCATGGGTCCCTCATGATAACGGACGGCCGGTGCGGGCCGTGCAGTCGGTGCGGAGACGTGGCGCAGTGCCAGGGGGTCCCGCTCAAGCAGTCGTGACGGGCGCCTTCGCGATCTCGGCGAGGAACTCGTCGTTCGACCGCGTCGTGCGGATCTTGTCGATGAGAAGCTCGAGCCCGGCTGCACCGCTCCCCTCGTTGCTGAGCGCGTTGAGCACCCGGCGGAGCTTCCAGACCTGCTGGAGCTGGGAGCGGTCGAACAACAGCTCCTCGTGTCGCGTCGAGCTCGCGTTCACGTCGATCGCCGGGTAGAGGCGCCGCTCGGCGAGCTTGCGGTCGAGACGGAGCTCCATGTTCCCCGTGCCCTTGAACTCCTCGAAGATCACCTCGTCCATCTTCGAGCCGGTCTCGACGAGCGCGCTCGCGAGGATCGTGAGCGACCCGCCCTCCTCGATGTTGCGAGCCGCTCCGAAGAAGCGCTTCGGCGGGTAGAGGGCGCCCGAGTCGACACCACCGGACATGATCCGGCCCGTCGCCGGCTGGGAGAGGTTGTAGGCCCGGGCGAGGCGCGTGATCCCGTCGAGGATGATCACGACGTCGCGACCCAGCTCGACGAGACGCTTCGCCCGTTCGATGGTGAGCTCGGCGACGGCGGTGTGCTCGTCGGCCGGCCGGTCGAAGGTCGACGCGATCACCTCGCCGCGCACGGACCGCCTTATATCGGTGACCTCTTCGGGGCGCTCGTCGACGAGCAGCACGATGAGATGCACATCGGGGTTGTTCGCCTCGATCGAATGCGCGATCTGCTTCATGATCGTCGTCTTGCCGGCCTTCGGCGGCGAGACGATCATCCCCCGCTGTCCCTTGCCGATCGGCGAGATGAGGTCGACGATCCTCGCCGTCATGTTGGACGGCTCGCCGGGCTGCTCGAGTCGGAGGGTCGAGTCGGGGAACAACGGGGTGAGGTCCTCGAAGCGCGGCCGCTGCCGGGCCTCCTCCGGAGGCAAGCCACCTACGGTGTCGATGCGGAGAAGAGCTGGGTACTTCTCGCTCGGGCCCGCGGGCCGGCATGCGCCCTCGATCGCGTCGCCCTTGCGGAGCGCGAACTTGCGCGCCTGGCTGACCGAGACGTAGACGTCCCTCGAGCTCGCCAGGTAACCGCTCGTGCGGAGGAACCCGTAACCCTCCTCCCTGAGGTCGAGCAATCCTTTGACAGGCACGAGGTCGCCCTGCCAGGACGAACCTTCCTGTGGCGCCAGCACCTCGCCGCGCTCGCGCTCGCGGCCACGCCGGCGGCGACCGCGCCGGTTGCCGGCATCGGTCGCGTATCCCGTCGCAGGGCCGGCCTGCGCCTGTGCCTGCGGTTGGTGGGAGGCGTGCTGCGGGCGCTCGCGCGCCTGAGCCCGTGGCCGCGGCTCACCCGGGCGCGCCTGCTCCTGCGCGTCGCGCCCGGACACCGGTCCCGACGCCGTGCCCGCGCGCTCGTCACTGGCGGCGACGTCCGAACCGGCGACGGGTGCCACCAGTCCCCCTGGGCCGGATCCGTTGCGGGAACGACCGTCGGGTCGGTTCCCGTCTGCGACGTCGACTTCCTCGGACCGACCTGCCGGCTCGACCGGGACGGCGCTCGCGACGCCCGGCAGCACCGTGGTGGCCGCGACGGAATCGGCCCCGGAGCTGCCGCCACCACCAAACAGCGTCGGCGGCGCGTCGGGCACGGCGGCGGCGCTCCGTCTGCTCGCCACCCGGGGCGAGCGCCGCGGACGGGCCGGTGCGTCGGGCACGGCGGGATCCTCGAGCCCTCCGGCGAGCGCGATGACCGTCGCGACGCCGTTCGCATGGTCGCCGTTCGCATGGTCGCCGTTCGCATGGTCGGCCGACCCGTTCCCCGACGCCGCGGCAGCGTCGGGACCGACGCCGGTCGCCGTAAGGATGAGGTCGATGATGTCGGCCTTTCGCGACCGCGATGGCGGCTTCAACGCCATTGCGGTCGCGATGGCGTGGAGCTCGTCTCGCTCCTTGCGTTCGAGGATCGAGCGCTCGAGCTGCTCTCCTGCCATCGGCATGTACTCCTGTGCTCAGTGTTGCTCATGATCTGGCCTTTGCGTCCCGGGGCTACTTTTGCTCCGCCGTCTCCGCGCCCGCCTCCGACTCGACGCTCGCGCTGCCGGCCGCCGGTCACGTCGGAAGCTGCGACCGCGGCGCGGACACCGGCACAAGCGGCGAGCCGGCCCGCCGAGCTGGCTCGACCGGCCGCCCGCGAAGCGGGCTAGACACATCGGGACGCTGCGGAACCTGATCTCGGGTCAGTGTCGAGATCTCCGCGCCCACCCCCACCCGGTCGCCCCGTCGCGTACCCCCGCCGGGCGGACGCGGTGCGCTGGGTGCTGCCGTAGGGAAGCGGTGCTAGGAGTGAGTGTAACGACTGGCTGCGAGCAGGGCAACAACACCCCGCTCGCGGAGCGCGCCCCGCCTGCCAGAGCGGTGGCGAGGGAGCTCAGAGCCCGAGTGCACCGAGGACCGCATCGAAGGTGGCGTCGACTGCCTCCGGGACCGACACCTGGCTGATGGCGAGGTCCGGATCCTTCAATCCGTGGCCGGTGAGCACGCAGACCACCCGGGCTCCCGGCTGCACAGGCGTCTTCAGCAAGCCTGCGACCGACGCCGCGGACGCTGCCTCGCAGAAGACCGACTCCTCGACAGCGAGGAGGCGGTACGCCGCGAGGATCTCCTCGTCCGTCACCTTCGCGATCCCGCCGCCGGACTCCGAGGCGGCGGCGCTCGCCCCGTACCAGGACGCCGGATTGCCGATGCGGATAGCGGTCGCGATCGTCTCGGGATGGTCGACGACGTGACCGTCGACGATCGGGGCGGCGCCCGCCGCCTGGAAGCCGAGCATTCTCGGCAGCCGCGTCGACAAGCCGGCGGTCCGGTACTCGCAGTAACCCTTCCAGTAGGCGGTGATGTTGCCTGCGTTGCCGACGGGTATGCAGTGCACGTCGGGCGCGTCGCCGAGAGCGTCGACGATCTCGAACGCGCCCGACTTCTGGCCCTCGATCCGGTACGGGTTCACCGAGTTGACGACCACGACCGGAGCGTGGTCGGGAAGCCGGCGGACGATCTCGAGCGCGACGTCGAAGTTGCCCCGGACCTGGAGGACGCGTGCGCCGTGCACGAGAGCCTGGGCCAGCTTCCCGAGCGCGATGTGCCCCTCGGGGATGAGGACGACACAGGTCATGCCGGCGCGGGCCGCGTAGGCGGCAGCCGAGGCGGACGTGTTCCCGGTCGACGCACAGACGACCGCTCGCGCTCCTTCCTCGAGGGCCTTCGACATCGCAACGGTCATGCCGCGGTCCTTGAACGACCCGGTCGGGTTCGCTCCTTCGATCTTCAAGAACACGTCGGCTCCGACGCGCTCCGACAGGCGTGGGGCCGGGAGCAGTGGCGTCCCACCTTCGTTGAGCGTGACGACCGGCGTTTCGTCGCCGACGGGAAGGAACTCGCGGTACCGGCGGATCACCC
>JAJZCK010000059.1 GCA_021846125.1 Actinomycetes bacterium
CTCATGCTTCGGTCACTGCCCAGCTCGAGGCGTGCGTCCACAAGCTCTCCGCGAACCTTCACACGGTCATCGCTTGCCAACCAACCGCCTCGTCGGCGGCTTCCGCGGGATCTTCTCGGTTGGCATGGCTCCGTCCTCCTTTCCAAGGTGTGGAGCCTCCAAGGAGCCCAGGGTGGTTCACAGTGAACCACCCTGAGTCTGATGGAGACTCCGGCTATTGGTTTCCAAGCCCCGAAGGGGCGAGGTCGTTGCCAGCGTAGAACGCCGCTTCGTACTCGGCTGGAGGGACGTGACCGCAGTAGCCGTGGAGCCGCTTCTCTGGGGGTCGCGATGTGCGCGGGAAGCACCAGCGTCGCGTTCATGCAGGCAGGGAGCCAAGTGAAGGGGCGGCGACGTGTGCAACAGCTGTGGTGCACGTGTCCTTCGCGATCAGGCCCGGCGCCAGAACAGCCAACCAGAGGGTGCATACCCGTGCAGGCGCTCGACGCTCACCGGGCGGGTTCCTCGGGCAACCGACGGGCGCAGTTGGCCGAGATCCTGCGACTCCAGCTCGCGTGGCCTGCTGCACGTCCAGGGACAGGACATCCTCACCGCTGGCATCCGGCCGCCGCCATCCCAACCGCCCGCGCAAACAGCGTTGCCGGAACGCGTCCCCTGATGCTCAACCAGTCACGCTGTCAACACCCGGAGCGATGGGGCGGTGACCATTCGACTACTTCGTCACCCGTCCACACCGGAAACGGCCGAGCCGCCGAGCGATCCCGGACATACGAGATCACACGTTGTCGGTGCCTCCCTGTCGACGTCGGTGGGACTCGCGCCGTAGCCGCTCTCAGCTGCGGTAGGCGTCGCGACGGTGGTCGACGTCGAGCACGTAGACGGTCCGAGTCTCGTCGTCAATGCGGTAGCGAACTCGGTACTCGCCACGGCGGGCCCTCCATTGCCCTTCGAAGGGTTTCCGCAGCGGTGCTCCCACTCGACGGGGCTCCTCCGCGAGCGGGCCAAAGACGAACTCGACGCACGCCGCAGCGACCACTTCGGGCAGCTCCTCGGCCAGGCGCCGCGCCGCGCTACGGGCCACGACGACCCGGTGGCTCACCGTGACTGCTGGCGATGCTGGCCGGAGAGGAGATCTCGGACTGCCCGCTCATCGAGCATCTCGCCCGCGGCGATGTCCGCTTCTGCTTTCCGAAGGCGGTCCTGGGCTTCAGGGTCGGCGAGGAGCTCGAGGGTGGCCTCGATCGATTCGAGGTCCTCGACGGCGAGGAGCACCACGTACTCGCGCCCGTTCTTCGTGATCTGGACCCGCTCGTGGGTGGTCGCCACTTCTTCGGCGATCTCGGACAGCCGGGCCTTGACCTCGGACAGCGGCAGTACGCTCATCGACCAGAATTATAGTCTTCATGGCCATGCGAGCAAGCTGTCGGTGCCGAGAACGCCATCCATGGCCCGCGACCAGCACTTTCATACCCGGGCTACCGCCGTATCCACGGCGAGCTCGGCGCCAGGCCGGGGACCGTGGCCACCTAGATGATCAATTCCAAGGGGTCAGTGGTCGAAGGCGAGCAGCGAGCGAACCGGGCGTCTGTCCATCTGCTCGTTGTGCCAGATCGCTGCGAAACCCGCCCAGCCCGTATGACCCGACCGACGCCGTCTACGCCGCCGCCCGGGACCTGTGCGCCAACGGCGCCGGCAACGGCGCCAACCTTGCGGCCGCCCTCTACGTCTACGACCACGCCTCCTGGAATGTGAGCGAGGTGCTCGACCTCGCCAACACCTACGGCCAGACCCGAGCCCAAAACGTCGCCGCGGGCGCCGCCGGGGGAATCGCCGTCGACTGGGCCCTCGCCCAAGTCGGCACCCCCTACGTCTGGGGCGGCGAGACCCTCGGCGTCGACTTCGACTGCTCCGGGCTCGTCCAAGCCGCCTACAAGGCCGCCGGGATCACCCTCCCCAGGGTCGCCCAGAACCAGTACGACGCCGCCGCCAAGCTCGGACCCGGCGACCCCCTCCAACCCGGCGACCTCGTGTTCTTCAGCAACGGCCCCACCGACGTCACCCACGTCGGCATCTACATCGGCAACAGCCAAATGGTCGACGCCCCCCACACCGGTGCCGACGTGCGCGTCGAGCCCACGCCGACCACCCCTGGTGCGACCTGGGGGGACGAGGTCGTCGCCGGCGTCACGGATCCAGCAGCGTGAGAGCCAATGCGTCAACTTCGCGTATCGCATTGTCGACAACGCTGGTATGATGTCGCCCATGGGTACGACGAGCGCTGCAGCGGAGGTCCGCAAGCGGGTCCTCGGCTCGCGGGACCGCTTCTGGCGTCCCGAGGACTTCGACGGCTCCCCTGACGCGGTCACTCAAGCCCTGTCGCGAATGGCCCGCTCCGGGGAGGTCCGCCGGCTCCGCCGCGGCCTGTACTGGCGCGGTGCGCCGACCCGGCTCGGCATGGCTCCCCCGCCTCCGGGGCGCCTCGCGGGCGCGGTGGCCGGTGGGGCGGGCTCCGGGCCGGCCGGGTGGAGCGCCGCCCTGGCGCTCGGCCTGTCAACCCAGGTCGCCCGCCGGGAGGCGATCGCCGTTCCGGGAAGGTCACCTCGCAGTCCCGGCGCCGTCCACTACGTCAGCCGGGCGGCCAGCACCAAGCGCCGTGACGAGCGGCTCCGCCCGGTCGAGGTTGCGCTGTTGGAGGTGCTGCGGGACTGGGAGGGCCTCGTCGAGGTTCCCGCTGCAGACGCCGTCGCCCGGATCGAGCACCTCGCCAGCGACGGCGTGCTCCGCCTCGACCGGGTGGCTCGGGCGTCGGCGACCGAGCCGCCCCGGGTCCGCGAGCGGTTGCGCCACCTCCTCGCCACGCTCGGCCGGGCGGATTTGACCGAGGCTGTCCGCCCGGCGCGCAGCGAGTCCGTCCGCAGCGACCTGGCGCTCGTCGGCTGAGCTGGTGGCCCGTTTCGCTGACCTCGCCGAGTTCGGGCCCACCCTCGACGCTGCCGCCGAGCGGCTTTCGATCAGCCCGACGGCAGTGGAGAAGGACTACTGGGTCAGCGAAGTCCTGCGCGCGCTCAGCCGTGACTTCGCCGGCGATTTCGTGTTCAAGGGTGGCACCAGCCTCTCCAAGGGCTACCGACTGGCGGAACGCTTCTCCGAAGACATCGACATCCTGGTCGTCCCCGGCGAACGTGGGCGTGGCACCACCGACAAGCTCATGAAGGCCATGGCCGAGAGCGCGGCCGAGGGCATCCGCGGCTCGGCGAGAGGCGTCGGGGCGAGCGAGACCGGCCGGCACCGCGCCTATGAGATCGGCTATCCCGCCACCCGCAAGCCGACTGCCCTCATCCGCACGAGCGTGCTCCTCGAGATGGGCGGCCGGGGCGGGACCCATCCCCATGAGCTGGTGCCGATCAGCTCACTCCTCGGCGACACGCTCGAAGCCGCCGGGACCGACCTCGGGGAGTTCGATGACCTGGAGCCGTTCGACGTTGCTGTCCTCCACCCCGGGCGCACCCTCCTCGAAAAGCTCGTCCTGATCCACTCTTTGGCTCAGCAGCTCGCCGCCGACAGCACCGGGTCGATCGACCGGCGCAGCGGCCGGCACTTCTACGACGTCTACCAGCTCTTGGGTGACCGACGGGTCCTCGACCTCCTCGCCGACCGAGGCCAGACCGAGCACGTGCTGCGCAGCGTGGAGGACGTCAACCGTTCCTTCTTCGGGGGCGGCGGCCTCGAGGTTCGCCCATCCGGCGGTTTTGCCCACTGCCCGGCATTCGAGTTGACCAGCGACATCTCGTCCCAGCTCCGAGAGGCCTACGAGTCCACCATGCCCGAGCTCTACTTCGGCACCGGCCCACTTCCTACCTGGGAAGAGATCTGCGATCGCGTGAACGAGCAGCGCACACTGCTGTGATCAGGCCCGCCCGACACGGTGGCCGCGACCCCAGCCGCCGGGGAAACCCAGAGGCAGAATGACGGCCCACCCGGCCGATCCTGCGTGAACGCGCCCGAACGCTTCGCGGCCGACCGTCAGGTCGACATCCCAGCCACGCGACGAGTGGTGCAAGGACGAACCCATCGCTGCATCCCGCTCGGCACGCAGTGACCGCTTCGGATTCTCATCCGCCGCCCTTGGACGCGTGGAGCACGTCGGAGAGAAGACGCCGCAACGTCTCACGGTCGGCCGCAGGGAGTGAAGCAAGAAGCTCGTCGTCATTGCGAGCGGTCGAGGCGACGAGCTTCTTCACGAGTCGACGGCCTGGAGCAGTGAGGGCGAGGACGCGCCGACGGCGGTCCGACGGATCAACCGCCCGACTGACGAGCCCGGCGCCGACCAACGATTCGACCACCGACACGGCATTCCTCGGGTCGACACCAACCAGCTCTGCGAGCCGCTGCTGTCCGAGAGGACCAGCTTCTCCGAGCGCCATCAGCACCTTCGCCTGGGTTGGGGTCACGTCCAGCCCTGCGAGCACCTCGGCCCAGCGTTGGTAGACGATCGAGCCGACCGTCCCAAGCAGGTAGCCGGTGCGCATCTGAAAGACGAGGCCGGACGGGTCGAGGTCCTCGGTCACGACTGGACACTAGCAGCGGTGCACATGCGCCATGATCGACATGGCATATGTATACTGGGGCGAAGCTGGTGCTCCCCAAAAGCAGCCAGAAGGAGGCAGCGTGAGCGAGCCGCACAGATCCTCGTCGGGGCCCGAGCCAAAGACCATCACCGTCTCGGTCCCCGCAGAGACCGCCTTCCGCGCCTACGTCGAACGGGCACTGGAGTGGGTCCCTCCCGCTCATCGGATGACTACGAACACGGCGTCGATGACGATCGAACCCGGAGTCGGCGGCCACTTCTACGAGACGGCCGCCGACGGGACCGAAGCGATCCGGGGGATCGTCCTCGAATGGGCTCCCCCATCACGCGTGGCGATGACCTGGCGGGTGGGACCCGGCTGGCGGCCGCTTACCGACGACGAGCACGCGCCTCATGTCGAGGTCGACTTCAACGAGAGCAACCCCGAGACGACGGAGGTTTCCGTTGCCTACACGCACCTCGAGCGCTGCAACCCTGCCTTCGCCGATCAACTGGTCGCCGTCCTCGCCGCGCCGGGTCCCGGGGACACGCTCGAACGCTACGCCCGGGTCGCCGAGCAGCCGCCTCCCGAGCGGACCGAGGACAGCACTTGACGACCGCGGAGCCCGACCGCGACCCGAACCACGCCAACCGCGCCGTGGTGGCCGAGTTCCGATCCAACGCGGGTCGCGTCGACGGCTACTTCGCCGACACTCCACTGCTCCTACTCACCCGGTGCCAGAACCGGTATCCCGAGAACCCGGCCGCTCACCTATCTCGTCGACAACGGCCGCTACGTCGTCGTCGCTGCCAACGCCGGGGCAGCAGGCCACCCGGACTGGTTCCACAACCTGGTCTCGGATCCCGAGGTGGTCATCGAGATCGGCGGGACGACCTCGACGGCTACCGCCGTCGTCCTCAGCGACACCCAACGCGAGGCACTCCTCGTGCGGTTCGAGAGCACGTACCCGGTAGCGGCCAGCTACCGAGCGAGAACTCACCGGAAGATCCCGGTGGTCGTGCTCTACCTGTGGGTGCCGAGAATGCCATCTATGCCTGCGAACAGCACTTTGACGCCTGGAATCAGGCGCGGCGAGCATCCAGCGATGGCCCTCTCGTTCCTCTACTGGGCGTTCTGCCGCATCCTGCAGCTCATCCGACTGATCGGTCGCAGTGACACGGATCTCGCCATCGAGGTCGTCATGCTGCGCCACGAGGTGGCGGTCCTCCGACGCCAGGTCCACCGACCGGCGCTGCAGTCTGCCGACCGGGCGGTGATGGCGGGGCTCGCACATCTGCTGCCCCGTCGGCGACTCGGGCGCTTCTTCGTCCGACCAGAAACTCTGCTGCGCTGGCACCGGGCCCTTGTCACGAAGCGCTGGACCTATCCTTACCGCCGTCCCGGTCGTCCGGGCATCGCGAAGGGAACCACCGCGCTCGTCGTGCGCTTGGCGAAGGAGAACCCGACTTGGGGCTACCGCCGCGTCCACGGCGAGCTGGCCACCATGGGCATCGTCATCGCCCCCTCGAGCGTGTGGGCCATCCTGAAGCGCCACGGCATCGAGCCGTCACCGCGACGATCGGGACCGACCTGGGCGGAGTTCCTCGCCGCGCAGGCCAAGAGCTTGATGGCGTGCGACTTCTTCCACGTCGACACCTCCTCCGCAGGCTGTACGTGCTCGTGTTCATCCACCACGACAGCCGCTTCGTGCGGGTCGCCGGCATCACGCGGAATCCGGTCGCCGGCTGGGTCACCCAGCAAGCCCGCAACATCTCGATGGAGTTCGCCGACCAGGCGAACTCGGTCAAGTTCCTCATCCGCGATCGCGACACCAAGTTCACCGCCTCCTTTGATGCCGTCTTCGACGCCGAGGGCACCACCACCATCAAGACCCCCATCCGGGCACCCCGGGCCAACGCCATCTGTGAGCGGGTGATCGGCACCATCCGGCGCGAGTGCCTCGACCGGATGCTCATCCTCGGCCGCCGCCACCTCGAGGCAGTCCTTACCGAGTACGTCGAGCATTACAACGCACACCGGCCCCACCGGTCCCTCAGCCAACGACCGCCCGCTGATTCCGATACGGCCCCTCCCACCATCAGCGACGTTGACGCCGCCAGGCTACGAAGAACCGATCACCTGGGCGGCCTCATCCACGAATACCAGATGGTCGCCTGAGCTGGGCGGACGGGGTTCTCGGCACCCACAGGCAACTGCATAGGCATGCACAGGGCATGCCTATGCAACGCTCCGCTCAACTCAACCTCGACCGCGAAACCCCAGCGTACGGGCCGCACGCGTCCGCGCCACCCTGCACATGCTGCATACGCAAGGGCTGAGTAGGTCCCCACAAACTGTCCCCAGAAACACAGAAGCCGCCGACCAAACACGCTGGTCAGCGGCCTGTGCATACGCAACGAGGCGCGTAAAGCGCCCGTACTTGGTGGCGGGGGTTCAGGACCAGCACGCACCTTCGGGCCCCGGACCCGACGAAGCCGCTGGTCAGGGCGCCTGCCCTATGCAGCCGCCAGGGCGGTTGCCCTACTCAATGTTGGCTCGGACATGCTGGGGTCCCGAGCAACTCCGCGACGAGGGTGCACCTTCGGGTTCGGTGCCCGAAGGTGCAAATGCCGACGGTGGCTCAACTATCGGGGTCCCCTCAGGGGCACCGGGCGGTGCGGGCAGTGGTGTTGATCGGATGATGACCGCTTCCGATCACGGCGACGCCGTCAGGAAGGGTCGTGACCGGTCAAGAGCGACCGCCGACGGAACTCGTAGAGACCGTCGAACACCACAGCGCCGACCTCGACGAGCTCGGGGTCGGCGAGGACGAACGACAGCCCGCGCGTCACCGCGTCCAGGCCCGGTGCCTCTGGCGCGTCGAAGCGCGAGTCGGCGAGGTCGGCCTCATGGACGATCCTCGCGAGATCCCAGAGCACGGGGTCGTCCAACCGGTAGCGGCGCAGCATCGTCTCGAAGGTGCAGTCCGTCCCGTGGTGGGATAGCTCCACGCCGGGGATGTCGAACGCGATCGCATCGCTCGACAGCTCGGCGCGGTCCTCGACGAAGGCGAACGCCGCCTCGGCGTCGATGAACCGGCGGATGAGCCAGGCACAGGCAATCCGGTCGATGTGGCAGTGGGCCCGGGTGACCCAGCGCATCAGTGCTGCTCCGGCCTGGCGGCGATCGGCCCCGTGCGGCTCGGGGACGCGGTTCGTTGCTCTCGCGGCTCGGAGGCGAGCGCTTCGATCGCCCCGACGGCACGCTCGCGCGCCGTCGGAGCGACGAAGTCACGCTGGCGGACCTGCTCGAGCTGCCTTCGGAGCCTCGACAGCGCCCGCGCCCGTGAGGCACCGGTGGTCCGTGCTGCCTCGTCGGCCTCGCGGGCCAGCGCCTCGTACTCGGCCGCGCGCTCCTCGCGCATGCGCTCCATGAGGAGCGCCGAGGCCTGGGTCGTCGTCGGGCGGCTGGTCCACACGCTGGCTTCGCCACCCGCTTCGACGATGCCGGCAGCCAGCCATTCGAGCTGCTCCTCGCTGCGAGCGGTGTGCGGGAGCATTGCGACGCCGTCCACGAGCCGGACCGCTCCGAGCTGGCGAAGTCGCCGCCACAGGCCGATGCGGGGCGTCGAAGGCTCTCGCGGGAGACGGTAGACGAGCATCACCCATGAGCGCTCTCCGGCCATCTGCGAAGCCTAGCCCGACCCTTGTCGAAGTATGAAACCGTGGTTACACTGACCGCAGCCGTCGGCCCGCGATGGCGCACGGGAGGACGGCACGCGTGGGGTTGACGAGGATCGCGACGGTAGAGCTGCCTTCGGGCGGCGACTACGACCACGCTGACGTGCACCTGCGAAGCGGCCGGGTCTACCTGGCCAACACGGCGCTCGACCAGGTCGAGGTCCTCGACGGACCGGGCGCAAGCCATCTCGGCAGCGTTGCGGGGTGTGCAGGCGGAAGCGGCGTGCTCGCCGTCGGCGAGGCGGTGGTCGCCGCGGCCCGCGGCTCGGGCGAGGTGCTCGTCCTCGACGGCGCGACCGCGCAGCTGCTGCGCCGCTTCCCGGTCGGTCCCGCGCCGAACGGCTTGGCGTGGGACCCCGACCGAGCCCGGCTGCTTGTCGCCGACACGAGCGAGCACACCGCTCGTGTCGTCGACTTGGGTGGATCGGCGATCGCCGCCGTCGCGCTCCCCGGTCGCCCTCGATGGGCGGTCCACGACGCGTGCTCGGGCCACTTCTACGTGAACGTGAAGGATCCCGCCGGCGTCGTCGCCCTCGATGCCGTGGACCTTGCCACGGTCGGCTGGTTGGCGCTCGAGGCGATCGGCCCGCACGGCCTCGGCCTCGACGCCGAGCGAGGCGTGTTGCTCGTCGCTTGCGACGACGCGTCGCTGCGCTGGGTGGACCCGAGCTCGGGTCATGAGCTGCACGCCGTCGCGCTCGCGGGTGAGCCCGACGTCGTCTTTGTCGATGCACGACGAGCCAGCGCGTACGTCTGCGTCGGCGACCCGCCGACCCTGCACGTCGTCGACCTCGACGAGCGCGCCGTGCGCGAGGCCATCACCACGGGCGCCGGCGCGAAGACGGCCGCCCTCGATGCCGAGCGCGGAAGGCTCTACGTCTTCTTGCCGGCGGCGGGCCAGGCGTGGGTCTACGGGCTGTGATCGGCGGGCACGGCCGCGCTGGGGGCAACGGGGATCTCCGCCGGATCCTCTTCGCCCGCGGCGCTCGGGGGCTTGCCTCGGGGTACTTCGCCGTGGTCCTCGGCGTCGAGCTGCACCACCAGGGACTGTCGGGCATCGAGGTCGGCCTCGTGCTCGGTGCCGTCCTCGGCGGTGCGGCGTTCGCCTTGCTGGGGGTTCGGCGCTTCGCCGACGGCGCTGGTCGCCGGCGCTGCTACCTCGCCGGCTACCTCGCCCAGTCGGCGGCGGGCCTCGTTCTCGTCCTCTCTCCGTGGTGGTGGCTGCTCGTCCTCGTCGGCCTGACCGGAGCGTTGTCGGGCGAGATCATCGACTCGGGCCCCTTGGGTGCGCTGGAGCAGGTGATGCTCACGACCGCCGTCACCGAGGAGCGGCGACTGCGCACCTTCAGCCGCTACGGCGCGGTCGGCACCGCGACGGGCGCGCTGGGAGCGCTCGGCGCCGGGCTGCTCCAGCTCGTCGGCCCCGGCGCGATCGGCCGGTCGAGCTTCCTGCCGATCATCCCTCTCGCGCTGCTCGGGGCAGCATGCGCCTGGGGGCTGTCCGCGCGCGTCGAGCACGTCGCGATCGACGTCACGAGCGGGGAGGGCGCGCCGGCCAGCGCCGGCCGGCCCGGTGGCGGCGAGACTCGCCGGATCGTGCACCGCCTGTCGGCGCTGTTCGCCGTCGACTCGTTCGGAGCCGGCTTCACGGTGCAGGCCTTCGTCGCCTACTGGCTCGCCGCCCGCTTCGACGCGAGCACGCTCTCGATCGGGTTGATCTTCCTCGGGCTCGGAGTGCTCCAGACGCTCTCGATGATGGTGGCCGGTCGCCTCGGCGAGCGGTTCGGGCTGCTTCAGACGATGGTGTTCACGCATCTGCCGTCGAACGGGTTCCTCGCCGCCATCGCCTTCGCCCCGAGCCTGCCCATCGCCGCGGTGCTGCTCTGCCTTCGTGCCTCCCTGTCGCAGATGGACGTCCCGACGCGCAACGCCTATGTCATGGCCCTCGTCCCGGCCCGGGACCGGACCGAGGCCGCGAGCACGACCGGCCTGGCGCGGCTCCTCGCGCGCCCGCTCGGTCCGCTGCTCGCAGGCGCGGCTCAGAGCCTGGCGCTCGGCGCGCCCTTCCTCATCTCCGGGACGCTGAAGGGCATCTACGACGTCAGCCTGTGGCTGTGGTTCCGGCGCGTCCCGCTTCCCGAAGAAGACGATCGCCCGGCAGTCCCTGCGATGCGAGCCAAACAAGCAACCACATGAACGAGGGAGCGACGACATGAAATGGATGACCCGTGCCCGCCCGAAGACCGATCGGATCGCGTGCCCCTGGCTGATCCGGCGCTTCATCGACCCCGAGGCGGCGATCATCTACGTCCCGGCGGACGAGGTGATCGAGCGAGGCAGGAGAGAAGGGGCGCGCACCTTCGACGCACCGGGGGCAGAGTTCACCCACCGCGACAACAAGTGCAGCTTCGAGGTGCTCATCGACGAGTTCGGTCTGGCCCGCGACAACCCTGCGCTCGTTCGGCTCGCCAAGATCGTGCACGCCGCCGACATCGCCGCCGACTCGGGCGCGGACCCCCTCGGAGCTGGGCTCGAGGCCATCGGTATCGGCGGCCTCGACGTCGAAGCGGACGACCAGGTCCTCCTCGAGCGCGCCTCGTTCGTCTACGACGCGCTCTACGCCTGGTGCCGGCGCGAGGTCGCCTCCTTGCCGTCCTGAAACGGCACTCGCCGGCCAGCCAAGGTCGGCTCGACCGACGGCGAGCCACAGGACGTGGGCAACGCACGCCTTTGGGTCAGGGGCGCATCCTTCGCCAGCCAGAGGTGCCGAGGTCCCCGGGAGAGCCCGCCGGCGCCCTCGGCAGCGGACGCCGTCCTGCCGGCGCTGCCCGGAGCCATGGGAAGCGACCGTGCCCACAACCCTCATTGAACCGCTGCCGGCAGACGACGACAAGCGGCGTGGTCAGCAAGCGCCAGCCTCCTCTCGCTGGACGGCGAGCGCGACGAAGCCGGCACCGGCGACCGCACCGCCGCGCACCGGCTCGACGACGGGCCCGTCACCCGGCGCCTGGAACAGGGTCGAGCGAGCCTCGACAAGCCGGAAGCCGGCGGTGGCGAGCATCCTGCGGTACTCGACCAGGGTCTGGAAGCGAGCATGGCGATAGAAGGGATGTCCCTCGCGTCCTTTCTCTTCATATGAACGGCCCCAGGCGCTGTCGAGTGGGACGAGGCCGACCACGAGACGGCCGCCGGCTCCAAGGACGCGGCTTACCTCGGTGAGGACGCCTGCAGGGTTCTCGGCGAAGCAGAGAGTGACGACGAGGGCGACCGCGCCGAAGGTGTTGTCGCCAAATGGAAGCTGCTCGCCGGCGCCGCGCACCACGCGCACGCCGCGTGCCTTGGCGAGACGCAGCGGCGCCTCTGCAGGATCGAGGCCGACCTCGATGCCGAGCGCGGCGGCGAAGCGCCCCGAGCCGACCCCGACCTCGAGCCGCGGGCGGGCCGTGCCGGCGAGCAGCGGCCGCAGGGCGGCCAGCTCGAGGTCGAACAGCACCCGTCCCGGCGTCGTGTCGTACCAGGCTTCGTAGCGGTCCGCGAGGTCCTCGAAGGCCTCTGCCGCCGGGCTGGCTTTGGTCCGCACGTCGACCTCCTCGTGGTCCAGCTCCGCGGCGCACCGATGTGCCGCCCCTACTATTCTATGGATCTATGGAGCATGAATCGGGACGCCGAGCCGATCTCTACGAGCAGCTGGCGCGCATCGGCAAGGTGGTCGTGCACCCCAAGCGGATCGAGCTGCTCGACCTGCTCTGCCAGGCCGAGCGCAGCGTAGAGGCGCTCGCCGAGGCGACGGGGCTGAAGCTCACGACGGCCTCCGCGCACCTGCAGGTGATGCGCCAGGCACGCCTCGTCGAGACCCGCCGGGAGGGGACCCGCGTCTTCTACCGCGCCGCGGGTGAGGAGGTGTGCCGCTTCGTCGGCGCGCTCAACGACCTCGCCCGCGCCCGCCTCGCCGAGGTCGACCAGATCCTCCGCTCGCTCGGCACGGACGCCGCGGGCACTGAGCGGGTCAGCCGGGACGAGCTCTTGGCGCGCGTGCAAGCCGGGGAGGTCGTGGTGCTCGACGTGCGGCCCGAAGAGGAGTTCTCGGCCGGCCACATCCCCGGTGCCCGCTCGCTCCCATTGGAGCACCTCGAAGCCCGCCTCTGTGAGCTCGACCCCGACCTCGAGGTCGTCGCCTACTGCCGCGGGCCGCTGTGCCTCCTCGCCCCAGAGGCCGTCGCGCTGCTTCGGGGCCGGGGACGAAGGGCGCGCTGCCTGGAGGACGGCCTGCCCGAGTGGCGCCAAGCCGGCCTCCCGGTCGAAGAGGGCGTCGGCACAGACGGCGCTCCGAGCGGTCGGAACGAGGCCCGTAGCTCTGGTCGGGACCGGCGTGCCCGGCGATCGCCGCCGGTTGGGGGGCGGTCGTGACGAGCGAGGGTCCGGCCGTCATCTACCTCGACCACAATGCGACGACGCCGCTGGCGCCCGAGGTCGCAGAGGCCATGGCGCCCCACCTCGGCGCCGAGTTCGGCAACCCTTCGAGCGAGCACGCGCTCGGACGGCGCGCCCGCCAGGCAGTCGACGAAGCCCGAGCAGCCGTCGCCGCCCTCATCGGCGCCGCTCCAGAGGAGGTCGTGTTCACCTCCGGCGGCACCGAATCGAACAACCTCGCCATCCGGGGCGTCGCCAAACAGGCGCCTCCGGCGCGGCGCCGCATCATGACCTCGACGGTCGAGCATCCGGCGACCACCGCACCCTTGGCCTTGCTCGAAGCCTCGGGATGGACGCTCACCCGTGTCCCTGTCACGGCGTCAGGGACCCTCGAGCTCGACACCGCGCTCGGCTCGCTCGGAGACGACCTGGCGCTCGTCACCGTGATGCTCGCCCAGAACGAGACCGGCGCCCTCATGCCCGTCGCCGACCTGGCCGCCGCCGCCCAAGCCCACGGGACGGTCGTCCACACCGACGCCGCACAGGCGATCGGCAAGATCCCCGTCTCGGTCGACGACCTGGGCGTGGACCTGTTGTCGATCGCCGCCCACAAGTGCTATGGCCCAAAGGGCGTCGGCGCCCTCTACGTCCGCCGGGGCACGCCGCTCTCACCCCTTGTCGTCGGAGCCGACCAAGAGGGCGGTCTGCGGCCCGGGACCGAGAACGTGGCGGGCATCGTCGGCCTCGGCGCGGCCGCCCGCCTCGCCATGGACCACCTCGAGAGCGACGCTGCTCGGATCGCCCAGCTCCGCGATGAGCTGTGGGCGGCACTGTCGGCAAGGGTGCCCGGCATCCGTCGCCACACCCCCGACGGCGCCTGCCTTCCGACCACGCTGCTGGTGTCGTTCCCCGGCGTCGTCGGCGCCGACGTCCTTGCCCGGGTGCCCCAGCTGGCGGCGTCCACCGGCTCCGCCTGCCACGCCGGCGAGCACACACCGAACGCGACGCTGCTCGCCATGGGCAACAGCCCCGAGATCGCCGTTGGTGCCGTTCGGCTCTCGCTCGGTCGCGGCACCACCCGGGCCGAGATCGAAGCGGCCGTCGAGCTGCTCGCCGACGCCCATGGGGCCCTTGTCGCCACGACGCCGTCACCGACCAGTCCAAGCACAAGCAAAGGAACGCCCCGATGAAGATCCTCGTCGTCTTGAACGACCCGCCCTACGGCACCGAACGCTCCTACAACGGCCTGCGCCTCGCCGGCGCGCTCTCCAAGCGCGACGGCGTCGAGGTGCGGGTGTTCCTCTTCGGCGACGCAGTCGGCTGCGCAATCGGGAACCAGAAGGTCCCCGACGGCTACTACCACCTCGACCGCATGGTCACCGCGGTCGTCCGCCACGGCGGGGACATCGGCTGCTGCG
>JAJZCK010000060.1 GCA_021846125.1 Actinomycetes bacterium
GTGGGTCCGAGCGGGTCGGGGCCCAGCGAACCGGGGCCCAGCGAACCGGGGCCCAGCGAACCGGGGCCCGCCGAACCGGGGCTCAGCGAACCGGCAGCCTCCAGAGGGGAAACCAGCGGTCGAGGTCGGCTTCGACTGCGAGGTCGTCGCCTAGCACCACCTTCAACCTGAGCTCGGCCTCGTTGTCCCGGCGCTCGCCGCCGGTCGGGACGAACGGGTAGAAGGAGCCTCGTTTGTACAAGTAGACCAGGTAGGTAGAGGCAGGGCCGCCGGGTGTCGAGGAGCCAGGAGGCGGAGCGGGCACGAAGCCGAACACCGAGCAAAGCAGCTGAGGGCCGTAGCCGTGGTCCTGGAGGGTCGAGTTGACGAAGTGGACCTGGGTGACGAGCGTGTCGAAGTCGGTCGCGCCGAGCACCACCCAGCGGTAGCCGTACTCGTCGGCCTCCTCGCCGAGCTTCGCGGAGACACCAGCGACGCCGTCTCCGCCCGAGAGCATGCCGGTGATCTCTCGTTCGGTCGCGTCGAAGGCCTGGCCGGCAGACGGCTTGAAGCAGACGCCTGCCTCCCCGGTCGGCACGAGCCCTTCGGACGCCTCGAGGGTGATGCGGGCGCCGGGAAGACCGAACAGGCGATCGAGGTTCGCCTGGACGGGCTTCGTCCGCCCGAGCAACGCGTCGAGAATGCCCACGGGCCTAGTACCTCGGCCGCTTCGCCGTCCGGACCGCGGGTGCTGCGTCCGGCCGCCTCATGCTGCGTCGTGCCGCATCTCGGCGTCGAGCTTGGCGAGCTGGTCGAGTCGCTTCTCGAGGCTCGGGTGCGTCGCGAACAGCGACGAAAGGCTTGCGCCGGGAGCAAGAGCGGGTGCGAAGTAGAACGCGTTGAAGTGCTCGGCAGCGCGGAGGTCGCGCGTCGGGATCCTCGAGATCGCGCCGCTTACCTTTACGAGGGCCTGGGCGAGCAGGGCCGGTTGACCGATGAGGATCGCCCCCGAGCGGTCCGCTGCGAGCTCCCGATAGCGGGAGAGCGTCCGGATGAGGACGAAGCTGATCGCGTAGATCACGGCCGAGACGAGCACCATCCCGAGCTCGATGAGCACGAGCTGCCCACCTCCGTTGTTGTTGCTGCCGCCCCGTCCCCGACCTCCGCCCCCACCCATGCCGCCAAACAGCCCGGCGAAGTAGAAGACCCTGGTCATGAGACCGGCAAGGATGCCGAGGAAGCTTGCGATGGTCATCACCGCGACGTCACGGTGGGCGACGTGCGACAGCTCGTGCGCTAGCACAGCCTCCAGCTCGGGCTCGTCGAGGCGACGGAGGAGGCCGGTGGTGACGCACACGACCGAGTGCTTCTGGTCGCGTCCTGTCGCGAACGCATTGGGGATGTCGCTGCTCGCGACGGCGATCTGCGGGTGTGGCATGTCCGCGAGCGCGACGAGCCTGTCCACGACGCCGTAGAGCCCTGGCTGCTGCTGCCGGGTGACCATCTTCCCGCCCATCGAGTAGAGGGCGATCTTGTCCGAGAAGAAGTACTGGACGAACAAGATCCCGACAGCGAGGACGAGGATGAGGCCCAGCTGGACGTGTACTGCCACGAGGACGGCGACGAACACCGCGTAGAGGAGCCCGAGGAGGAACACCGTCGTGAGCATTCTGGTCGTGAGGCCCCGGTCGGCGGGAAAGCGGGTACGTGCTGACATCTTCGGATCCTGTCTATCGAGGAGAATCGGCTGCGCCGGCGTCGTCCGCGAGCAGCGTCTCGACCTCCGCGAGCGTCGCGCCCGGATGTGGCAGAGCGAGGTCCGAGGGGACGATCGTCGCGTCGTCGAGGAGCTTGCCCGTGCTGCGGACCTCGTCGAGCACGGACGCGAGCGCCGCGGCGAAGGTCGGCTCGTCCCCCGAGCGCAGTGCCTCGTCGAGGACGGCGTCGAGCCGTGCGACCGCCTCGGCGTTCGCGTCGTCGATCTCGTACTGCCCCTCTTCGAGCACGCGCACGATCACGAGCCCGCTCCCGTCTCGAGGCTGAACAGGTCTGTCGGAGCCGGGCTGGGGGTGTCCTCGACGGCCTCGCCGTCGACTGCCTCCTCGTCGACAGACGTCGGCGCCGGTGCGTCCGGCGACGCTCCGAGTGCAGCGGCGGGCGGTGCACCGACGGCGGGCGGGGCTGGCCGAGCCATGCCGAGCTGACCTTTCAGCTGGGCGAGCTCGAGATCGACCTGCGAGCCCTGCATGCCCTTGTCGAGCTCTGCCTGGAGCGGGTCACTCGACCCGGAGAGGTCGGTCAGCGCGCCAGACGCGAGCAGCTCGTCCACCGCTCCCGCACGAGCCTGCATGTTCGCGATCTTCTCCTGGGCACGCGACATCGCGAGCCCGGTGTCGCCCATGGACTCCGAGATGCCCGAGACGGCCTCGCCGATCTTCGTCTGCGCCTGGGCTGCGGTGTAGGAGGCCTTGAGCGTCTCCTTCTGGGTACGGAAGGCCTCGACGCGCGTCTGGAGCTGCTGGGTCGTCGCGACGAGCCGTTCCTCCTGGCTCACGAGCTGGTCGTGCTGGGTCTTCAACCCGTCCAGCTGGCTGGCGATCGACGCACGCCGACCGAGCGCTTCTCGGGCGAGGTCGTCCCGGTTCTGGGCGATTGCCTGGCGGGCCTGGTCCTGCAGCTTCGTCGCGCTTTGCTGGAGCTGCTGGGCCTGGAGCTCGATGCGCTTGCGCGCGGTCGCGACGTCGGCGACGCCCTTGCGGACCTGCTGCAGCTGCTCGAGCTGCTTCTCGTACGAGAGGTCGAGGGTCTCGCGCGGGTCCTCCGCCTTGTCGAGGACCTTGTTCGCCTTGGCTTGCACGATGCCCGAGAGGCGCTTCATGACGCTCATCGATCGTCCCTTTCCCGGCCCGTCGCCCGGCACTTGGAATCACTGACGGCTAGGCGCCCGCCGTCGCCGCCGAGCGCCGCCGCCGGCCACCTCGCGCGAGCATATGCCCCGCTTCCCCCTCGGGGCGCTCACCGGACGGCGTTGCCGCCTCTACGGGTCGCCGTTGGTAGCGTCTAGGACATGGACGGTCCCCTCTGCCTGCTAACGGTCCACGCCCATCCCGACGACGAGGCGTCGAAGGGCGCGGGCACGGTGGCGCGCTACCACGCCGAAGGCGTCCGCACCGTTCTCGTCACGTGCACCGGAGGCGAGGAGGGGGACATCCTCAATCCCGCGATGGACACGCCCGAGGTGCGCCGGGACGTAGCGGCCGTCCGGGCGGCCGAGCTCGCGCGGTCGGCAGAGCTCATCGGCTACGACGTGGTCGAGCTGCTCGGCTATCGCGACTCTGGTATGCCCGACAGCCCGGCGAATGCCGATCCCGCCTGCTTTGCCCGGGCGCCGCTCGACGAGGCGGTCGGCCGCCTGGTCGCCGTGCTGCGCCGTGAGCGTCCCCAGGTGGTGGTCACGTACGGGGACGACCAGCGCGGCTACCCCCACCCGGATCACCTGCGTGTCCACGAGGTTACGGTCGCAGCTTTCGACGCGGCAGCCGACCCCGATGCCTATCCGTCGGCGGGCGAGCCGTTCCAGCCGCTCAAGCTGTACTACGTGGGCTGGTCCCGTGAGCAGGCCCTGGCGCGCCACGAGAAGTTCCTCGAGCTCGGCCTCGAGTCCCCCTATGCCCAGCGGATCGCGGACGGCTGGCTGGATCGTGCTCCCGACGACGCTCCCACGACGTCGGTGGCTCTCGCCGGCTACGAGCACGTCCGCCAGGCGGCTCTGCGCGCCCATGCCACTCAGGTCGACCCGAGCTCCGGCTTCTGGTTCGGCTTGCCAGACGAGGCAGAGCGGGCCGTGTGCACGGCTGACACCTATGTCCTGGCCCGGAGCCTCGTCGACGCGAGGCTGCCGGAGGACGATCTCTTCGCGGGAGTCCGTGACCTCGTCGACGGGACCGTCACGCGCTAGCCGGGCGGTGAGAGGCTCCGGTTGGCGGGACGACCGACGGACGAGTGGAGGATCGAATGGCAAAGTGGCTCACCGAAGAGTGGCTCGACGAGAGCCTTCGCCTTGCCGACGGCCAGCCGGAGCGCCCGGGCTCGAGCGCTCGCCTGCAGTACGTGGTGACGGACGGCCCCGACGGCGACGTGCGCTACTACTGGATCGTCGTAGACGGTCGGCTCACGGAGAACCGACTCGGGGAGCTCGCCGACGCCGAGGTGACGCTCACCCAGACGTACGACGACGCGATGGCCGTGCAGCGCGGTGAGCTCGACGCGACGGCGGCGTTCATGCAAGGTCGCATCAAGGTCGACGGCGACGTCGCGAAGCTGATGGCGCTGCTCCCGATCACCTCCTCTCCGGAGTTCCAGAGATTCAACGAGGCGGTGCTCGAGATCACCGAGTTCTGATGCCCTCGGGCCGTCCGGGCCGGGAAGGTGGAGGGTCGCCACAGCCCACGTGCACGGGCTGGCTCGTTTACCTACACTCTGGCCCAGTCGCGCGGACGCACGTGTCGTCGACGCGATGTGACCAGGTCCGGCGACCCGGCACGGCTCCGGCGTCGGGGCTCCGGGGAGGCTTCTGAGCAGGTTCGATGAACGATCGGGTGCGTGAGCACGAGCTCGCCATGAGGCCCATACCTACGTACGTCGCGGCTTCCGACCCGATTTCGCGGGCGGGGCTGGCTGCTCAGCTGCGCGGCCAGGGCGATCTGGCCCTCGTCGACGACGCCGATCGGGCGACCGTGGCCGTGGTCGTCGCGGACGCCGTCGCAGAGGAGGCGGTGCGCACGATCCGGACGCTCATGCGTGGCGGGGTGCTGCACGTCCTGCTCGTCGCGACGATCCTGGACGACCAGGGCGTCCTCGACGCGGTGGAAGCAGGAGCGTGCGCGATCCTGCGGCGCGTCGACGCGGCTCCCGAGAGGCTGGCCGCCGTGCTCGTCGCGGCGACCGAAGGTCACGGCACCCTGCCGCCCGACCTGCTCGGCTCCCTGCTGTCCCAAGTCGGCAGGTTGCAGAGGGGCTCGCTCCACGCGCGCAAGGTCCTCGTCAACGGCTTCACCGAACGCGAGATCGAGGTGCTGCGACTCGTCGCGGACGGCTTCGACACCACGGAGATCGCGGAGAAGCTCTCGTACTCGGAGCGGACCGTGAAGAACGTGATCCACGACGTCACCACGCGGTTCAACTTGCGGAACCGGTGCCACGCCGTCGCCTACGCGCTGCGCACGGGGGTCATCTGATCGTCCGCCGCTGATCGTCAGCCGCTGATCGTCAGCCGCTGATCGTCAGCCGCGAGGTCCCGGCCGGGACCGGCAGCGCTCCTCCGTCGTGTTGGAACTACGATGGTCCCGTGGCCACGGCGAGGGGCAGTCACCCCGGAGGGTCGCTCTGATGCCTCTTGCGATCCTGCACCTCTCGAGCCTCGTCCGCAGTCCGCTGCGGGACCGCCGGGGCGATCGGGTGGGTCGCGTCGAGGACGTCATCGTGCGTCCGGACGGAGCGGCTCATCCGCCGATATCGGGGCTGGTGGCGAGCATCGGCGGGCGCGAGCTCTTCGTACCGGTCTGGCGTGTCTCGGAGCTCTCTTCCGACGGTGCCCGCCTCGAAGGCGAGACCGTCAACCTCGGGCGCTTCGAAAGGCGACCCGGCGAGTTGCTCCTTGCCCGCGACCTTTCGTCCCGCCACCTGATCAACGTCGTTGGCGCCAGGTTGATCAGGGCGAACGAGATCGAGCTGGCGTGCGTCGACGCCGAGTGGCGCGTCGTCGGTGTCGACCCGTCGTCCCGCGGTGTCGCCCGCAGGGTGCTGCCCCGGTCTCTCGCCCGACGCATCGGCGCGGGTCCCGTCGTCGACTGGGAGAGCATCGAGCCTTTCGTCGCGCACGTGCCGAGCGCACGCATGCGCATCCCCTACCGCAAGCTCGCCCGGCTCCGTCCGGCCCAGATCGCCGATCTCGTCGAAGCGGCGTCGCACGAGGAGGGGGAGGAGATCATCGAAGCCGTCGGCCAGGACCAGGAGCTGGAGGCCGACGTGTTCGAGGAGCTCGACCCGGAGCACCAGCGGGAGTTCCTCGAGTCACGCTCCGACGAAGAGGCGGCCCGGCTGCTCGCCACCATGGCACCCGACGACGCCGCAGACCTCATCGCTGACCTCGACCAGGAGCGCAGGATCCCCTTGCTCGAAGCGCTCCCGCCGAAGCAGAAGGCCAAGGTCCGCTCCCTGCTCAGCTACAACCCCGAGACGGCCGGGGGCCTCATGAGCCCGGACTTTCTCCTGCTGGCCGAGCACTCGACCGTCGCCGATGCGCTCGAGGCCGTCCGACGGAGCGACGCGGCGCCGGAAGCGCTCGCGACGATCTACGCGAGCGACGCGGACGGCCGCCTCGTCGGGACCGCCCCGGTCGTCCGCCTCGTGCAGGCCGAGCCGTCGGCGAAGCTCGGTGTGGTTGCCGAGCGAGACCCCGTCACCGTGCGGCCGGACGCAGACCTCCACTCGATCGTGCGCACGATGTCCGACTTCAACCTCGCAGCGACGCCCGTGCTCGACGCGGAGCAGCGCATGCTCGGTGTCGTGACCGTCGACGACGTCCTCGAGCTCCTCATGCCGACGGGCTGGCGGCGGGACTTCGGGATGTCGGCGCCCGAGGAGTAGCGGAGACCCGTTGCACGCCGGCGGTCGCCCAGCTGGAGCGACGCGAGCTGGCGAGGTAGCATCACGTCGAAGCAGTCGCACCTCGTTCGGTGAGGCGGCTCGTCGGACACAGGCCACTGACCCCACCTGTCGAGAGACACTCCGGGTCAGACCAGGCCATCCCGGACGAAGGGGTGGTCCAAAGTGGCTGGGACGCACGTGTCGGTGCGTCCGTTACGCCGGCGGGCGCCAAAGCTCTGACGAGAGAGGTGCGCCGCGGCGAGACCCGCGGCGGTTCCGTCACCCGGCGGACGCCATCTCTCTGACGTGGGACTGACGTCGGGTGGACGGAGGAGGAGCCCTGAACGCGGACGATCGGTTACCCGACCTTCTTGGCGCGCCGCCTTCCGGCGAGGCGATGTGAGCCCGCGCGGCTGACGACCCTCTCCCGGGGTGGGCGCGTGCACCCGATACGTGACGCCTTCGCACCCCAGCTGACGGGAGGTTGCCGAGCATGGCCGAGAACGACCGCGCCGACAGGGGCGCGATATCCACCACTTCGGTGGCACCTGCCGACGTCACGACGGCGGTGCTCGACCAGGCGCACGTCGGGGACATCGAAGGCGCCTTCGGGACGATCAGGGTCGGCGACGTCGCGGGTCGCAGGTCGTGGGGCGCGCGCCTGCTGACGCTCCTCGCCATCGTCGGTCCGGGCCTCATCGTCATGGTCGGCGACAACGACGCCGGCGGGGTCGCGACCTATGCCCAGGCCGGCCAGAACTTCGGCACCTCGCTGCTGTGGACGCTCCCGCTCCTCGTCCCGGTGCTCGTCGTCAACCAGGAGATGGTCGTGCGCCTCGGGGCGGTCACGGGTGTCGGGCACGCGCGCCTCATCAACGAGCGCTTCGGCAAGTTCTGGGGAGCCTTCTCCGTCGGCGACCTGTTCCTCTTGAACTTCCTCACGATCGTCACCGAGTTCATCGGCGTGAGCCTCGCGCTCGGGTACTTCGGCGTCAGCAGCTACATCTCGGTGCCGGTCGCCGCCGTCGGCCTCGTCGCGATGACCGCCAGCGGGAGCTTCCGTCGCTGGGAGCGCTTCATGCTCCTGTTCGTCGTCGCGAACTTCCTCGTCATACCGCTCGTCATCTTCAGCCATCCCCATCTCGCCCCGGTGGTCCACGGCTTCGTCGTGCCGGGCGTCCAAGGTGGCGTCTCGTCGACGTCGGTGCTCCTCATCATCGCGATCGTCGGGACGACCGTCGCGCCCTGGCAGCTCTTCTTCCAGCAGTCGAACATCGTCGACAAACGCATCGTGCCGCGTTGGATCAACTACGAGCGCGTCGACACGGTCCTCGGCTCGCTCGTCACCGTCTTCGCCGCCACGCTCATCATCGCCACTGCCGCGTTCGCGTTCGGGCGCACGCCACTCGCCGGGCACTTCGCCAACGCAGGTGGTGTCGCCCGCGGGCTCGAGCACTATCTGGGCAACGGGGCCGGCGCGTTGTTCGCGCTCGTGCTGCTCAACGCGTCGATCATCGGTGCAGCCGCTGTGACCCTCGCGACGTCGTACGCGTTCGGCGACGTGTTTGGGATGAAGCACTCGCTGCACCGGGGCTTCGCCGACGCAAGGCAGTTCTACACGAGCTTTTCCGCTCTCGTCTTCGTGGCGGCCGCCATCGTCCTCGTCCCCCATGCGCCTCTCGGCCTCATCACCACCTCGGTCCAGGCGCTCGCGGGCGTGCTGCTTCCGAGCGCGACCGTCTTCCTGCTCCTGCTCTGCAACGACAAGGCCGTGCTCGGGCCGTGGGTGAACAAGCTGTGGCTGAACGTGGTCGCAGGGATCATCATCGCGGTGCTTGTCGCACTCTCGTTGGTGCTCATGGCGACGACGGTGTTCCCGAACGTCGACGTCTCCGTGCTGGTCGACGGTCTCGGCGCTCTGGTCGGCGCGTGCGTCGCGGTTGCCGCGGTGGCCGTCCTGCGAGTGCGCCGCAGCTCGGCCGCCCGCGACGACGACGGACCGGCGCTGCCACGTGACACGTGGCGCATGCCCCCGCTCGCGCTCCTCGAGCGCCCGCGATGGTCTCGCGGGCGCACGTCTGCCATGTACGTGCTCCGCGGCTACTTGTTGCTCGCCGTCGTGCTCTTGCTGGTCAAGGCCATCGAGCTAGGGACGGTGCACCACTGAGCGCCTCACGACCGGAAGGAACGCTGCGTGTCGCGTTCCTCGTCTACCGGGGTAACCCGCACTGCGGTGGTCAGGGCGTGTACACCCGGCACCTCACGCGAGAGCTCGCCGGCCTCGGCCACGAGGTCACCGTCTTCGCCGGTCAGCCCTATCCCGAGGTCGCCGACGGCGTCGAGCTCGTCCGGGTGCCGAGCCTCGACCTCTACCGCGAGCCCGAGCCGTTCCGCCTGCCCCGCGCGCGCGAGATCGAGTCGCCGACAGACCTGCTCGAGGTTGCGACGATGTGGACAGGTGGGTTCCCCGAGCCGCGGACGTTCTCTCTGCGCGCCCGGCAGATGCTCCGGTCCCGCATCGGAGAGCATGACGTCGTCCACGACGACCAGAGCCTCGGCACGGGGTTGCTGCAGATGATGTCGGACGGCTGGGCGGTGACGAGCTCGATCCACCATCCGGTGACCGTCGACCGGGCGCTCGACCTCGAGCACGCTCCGAGCCGCCGCCGCCGGGTGCAGCTCCGCCGGTGGTACGGGTTCACGGCGATGCAGGCGAAGGTCGCGCGTCGCCTGCCGCGAGTCCTCACCGTCTCGGAGTCCTCGCGACGCGACATCGTGGAGCAGCTCGGGGTGGACCCGCGCCGCGTCGCGGTCGTGCCGATCGGCGTCGACCCCCACTTGCACCGGCCCCATCCGGGCGTGGCGCGCGTCGAGGGCAGGATCATGACCACGGCGAGCGCGGACGTGCCGATGAAGGGTCTCGTGTTCCTCCTCGAGGCGCTTGCGAAGGTGCGGACGGACCATCCGTCTGCGCACCTGGTCGTCGTCGGTCGGCTACGGCCCGACAGCCGGGTCGCTCCGGTGGTCGAGCGGCTCGACCTCGGCGACGCGGTGCGCTTCGTGGCCGGCGAGAGCGACGAGCGGATCGTCGAGCTGTACGCGGAGGCGTCGGTCGCTGTCGTGCCATCGCTCTACGAAGGCTTCTCCCTTCCCGCGGTCGAGGCGATGGCGTGTGGAGTGCCGGTCGTCGCGACGACCGGTGGCGCTCTCCCCGAAGTCACCGGGAGGCACGAAGAGAGCGTGCTCGCAGTGCCTCCGGGAGATGCCGAGGCACTGGCCTCGGCCGTGCGACGGCTGCTCGACGACCGGGAGCTCGCCGGGCGGATCGCACGCGCCGGCCGTGCCCGAGTCCTCGAGCGCTTCACCTGGGAGCAGGCCGCACGAGGCACAGCAGCGCTCTACGAGGAACTGTGCGACGAGCGATCCGCAAGCGCCGGGCCGCGCTCGCTCGGCACGTCGGGCACCACGCGATGCTGACTGTCGACCTAGGACGAGCGAGCGTCGGGCGTGCGACAAGGCTGCTCGACCTCGGCTGCGGAGGTGGTAGGCACGCTTTCGCCGCGGCGCGGGCGGGCGCCGAGGTCGTCGCGCTCGACGCCGACGCGCACGAGTGCAGGACCGTGCAAGCCACCCTCGCCGCGATGCTGGATGCCGGCGAGCTCGAGCCCTCGTCGAGGTCGGCGGTGCTGCGCGGCGATGCTCTCCGGCTGCCGTTCGTGCAAGCGTGCTTCGACGCCGTGGTCGCGTCGGAGATCCTCGAGCACGTGCAGGACGACCGCGGGGCGATCACGGAGCTCGCGCGCGTGCTGCGACCGGGCGGGACTCTCGCCGTGACGGTCCCGCGGTTTTGGCCCGAGCTCGTCAACTGGCTGTTGTCGAGGCAATATCACGAGGTCGAGGGTGGGCACATCCGCATCTACAGGCGCTCGCAGCTTCGTCGCAGGGTGGAGCAGTCCGGGATGCGGATGCTCGGCGCTCACCACGCGCATGCGCTCCATACCCCGTACTGGTGGCTGCGCTGCCTCGTCGGCGTGTCGCGCGAGGACCATCCGCTCGTCGCCGCGTATCACCGCTTCCTCGTCTGGGACATCGTCCGATCTCCGCGACTCACCCGTGCCGTCGACCGCGTCCTTTGCCCCGTGCTCGGCAAGAGCCTCGTCGTCTACTTCGTGCGGCTGCCCGGCGACGGGTCCGGGCGGTAGCGATGGGACCACGTGCGGAGCGCGAAGGTGCTCCCTATTCGCCGGAGGAGCTGGACGCGACCGGCGCGAGCATCGCCGCGATCCAGTCGCCGGACGGCATGATCCCGTGGTTCGAGAACGGTCACGCAGATCCTTGGAACCACGTCGAGGCGGCGATGGCGCTGACGGCGACGGGTCGACACGACGCGTCGGAGGCGGCCTACTCCTGGCTCGCTTCGGTCCAGCGAGAGGACGGGTCATGGCACGCGCACTACGGCGACGGCGGGACGGTGGAGGAGGAGCGCCTCGACACGAACGTCACCGCGTACATCGCGACGGGCGTGCGCCACCACCACCTCGCGACCGGCGACGACGGGTTCCTCGAGCAGATGTGGCCGGTCGTCGAAGCGGCCCTCGAGTGGGTGCTGCGCTGGCAGCAGCCGGGCGGCGAGCTTGCCTGGGCGGTGTCGCCGAGCGGTGTGCTGATCGGCGCCGGCCCACCTGGCCACGACATGGGAGCAGTCGCGCTCCTCGCTGCCTGCTCGTCGGTGTGCACGAGCCTGCGTGCCGGAATCGCGTGCGCCAGAGCTTGCGATCTCGAGCGTCCGGCTTGGGAGCGCGCTCTCGTCCGACTCGTCGACGCGATCGCCTCGAGGCCGTCGGCGTTCGCCCCGAAGCCGGAGTTCGCGATGGACTGGTACTACCCGGTGCTCGCCGGCGCGCTCGACCCGCTACGGTCCGATCGACGCATCGAGCGCGGCTGGCCGACCTGGGTCGTCGCCGACCGAGGCGTGCGCTGTCGCTCCGACGGAGCGTGGGTGACGACCGCGGAGACGGCGGAGTGCGCTATCGCCTGCGCTCGCATAGGTCGCACCGAGGACGCGTCGAGGTTGCTCGGCTGGACTCGTGCGCATCGCCAGCCGGACGGCTCTTTCGCTACGGGCCTCGTCCATCCCGACGGCACCGAGTTCCCCCCCGGCGAGCGGAGCACCTATTCGGGGGCCGCTGTCGTGCTGGCCGCCGACCTGCTCGCACGATCGCCGGCGACTGTAGACGTCTTCGGCTGAAAGCCGAGACGGCCGACGGTGGCTCGGCGGGCTCGTGAGGTCACGCTCGAAGGTGCCGACGACCGAGCTGGCCGCAGACCCCGCGGGGATCGCCATCGCCGTCGCGCAGGACGACGTTCGATCCGAACCCGGAGGCAGCGAAGAGCTCGCGCAGACCGGCCACCTGGTCTTCACCCGCTTCGAGGAGGAGCCACCCGCCCGGTCTGACCCAGCGGGGGCTCTGTGCGACCATCGTCGCGAGGACGTCGAGACCGCCTGTCCCTCCGTCGAGAGCACGGCGGGGCTCGAATCGCAAGACGTCGCGCGGCAGGAAATGGAGCATCTCGGTCGGGACGTAGGGGAGCACGCCCGTCATGACGTCGACTGACGCCTCGAGCTCGCCCGGCAAGGGCTCGACGAGCTCTCCTTCGTAGACCTCGATCCCGTTGTGCCGGGCGCAGCTCGCTGCGAGCGGGTCCGACTCGGTCCCGAGGACCCGTGCTCCTGGCCGGGCGCCGCGCATCACGAGAGCGACGTTGCCGGCTCCCGTGCAGACGTCGACAGCGACACCGGTGGGCGGTAGGAGCTCCGCAGCGCGCCGGGCGAGTGGCTCGGACTGCCACCGCGGGACGTAGACGCCTGGCGTCACGTGGAGCTCGATCCCGCAGAACCGCACCGATCCGGTGATCCACGCCAGCGGCTCGCCGGCCGCGCGCCGGGAGACCATCTCGTGAAGGTCGCCGTCGCCGCGAGCGGCTCGGAGGAGCTCGCGTGCTTCGTCGGCGGCGGCGACGCATCCGGCTGCCTCGAGCATGCGCGTCACGTGCGCAAGCGCCGTAGGACCGCTCATCTAGTGCATGCCGGGCAGAGCCCGAGAAGCTCGAGCCTGTGCTCGGTGATTGCGTACCCGTGCCCTTCGGCCGAGCGTCTGGTGGCGTCGTCGAGCGCATCCTCGAGGGCGGGCGACGCGTCGAAGTCCTCGACCTTGCCGCACCTGGCGCAGACGAGGTGGTGATGGTGGCCCGACAGCTCCTCGGCGAGCTCGAAGCGGCCGTGGTCGTCGGCCCCCGACACGCGGCGCAGCACGCCCACCTCGACGAGTGCTGTCGCATTGCGGTACGCGCTGCTTTGTGGAAGCTCGGGGGCGACGGCCACGATCTCGGGGACGGTGAGGGGTCGCCCGGCGCGCGCCAGCGTCTCGACGAGAATGCGTCGTTGGCGGGTATAGCGCTGGTCCAAGCCGGCGAGACGGAGTGCCACGGCGTCGTGGACGTACGCCTTCACCGCGACGTCGCCGCTCACCCGTCAGCCCGTCCGGGGCGGTTTCCCGTCAGCCGCCAGCTCGTCACGGCACGAACGAGGCCGAAGACGAGCGCTCCCCCGGCCCCGACGAAGAAGCCCACCGGCCAGTCGGTGACGTAGGACATGGCGATCGAGAGCCAGACGATGCCGACCGCGATCAAGCTGGACAGTACGACGGCACGGTGCGGCCGGTCTGCGAGCAGGCGGGCCGCACCCGCTGGAGCGACCATCAAGGTGAAGATGAGAAGCGTTCCGACCACGGGCACGGCCATCGTCGTCGCGAGGGCGACGACGAGAAGGTAGGCGAGCTCCATCCGGCGGTCGTGGACCCCGCTCGCACGGCTCGACTCCCCGAGGACGGATGCGACGAGAAGTGGACGGAAGACGAGGGCGATCGCAGCGATGCACACCGCGGCGAGGCCGATCGTCGGCCCGACCTCGCTGGCACCGATCCCCAGCACCTCGCCGAAGAGCAGCGAGTAGACCTCGGGAGCGTACTCGGTGCCCATCCCGAGGAACAATGCCCCGAGTCCGAGCATGACGACGAGAGCGAGTGCAGTCGCCACGTCGTGGCGGGAGTGACGGCCGAGAAGGGCGATCGTGACCGCTCCTGCGACGCCGAAGGAACCGAGCCCGAGCAGCGTGCTCGCTCCGACCAAGCTCGCGCCGGCTGCGCCGGCGAAGGCCCCGACGGGTATCGCATGGGCGACGAACGCCGATCCGCGCACGACGGTGAAGAAACCGACGACACCCGCGACGACGGCCACGACGGTCGCCACCACCCAGGTATCGACCATGAAACCGGAGAACATCTCGCGCTCGTCAGCTCTCGACGCGCTTGCCGAGAT
>JAJZCK010000061.1 GCA_021846125.1 Actinomycetes bacterium
CGCGAGGACGACCTCGCCACGGACCTTACGCGCCCCGAGGTTGGCGACTGCGATCGACGACGCTTCGCCAGTCGTGCCGACCGGCAGCGGCCCTGCGCAGTACCACGCGCTGGAGCTCGCCAGGACGGTCGCGACGCTCGGTGCGACCGCCGCAGCGACTCGCCGAGCCCGCAGCTGCCCCGGCCTGTGGACGGTCGAGTTCGCTACCCCGGCGAGGACGAGGGTGACCGCGACGAGCCCCACGGCGAGCGCTCGACGGCGCTCCGGGCGGGAGCCCGCCGCCTCCGCCGGCCGGCTCGCCGGGGGACCGGCGATGCTCGCGTCGCTCACGAGCGCACTCCGGCCGGGCCGGCCACGGCCTCGTCGAGCTGTCCCCCGCCCGACCGGAGATCGCCCCGCACGTGCCTGCCCCGCACGTGCCTGCCCGGCCCGTGCTCTCCACGCGCGCGGCCGTCGCCTCCGGCCCGGTCGCCCACCGCGAGCGGGGAGCCAGCACTGGTCTCGCCAGACGCAGGTGCTGCCGGGGCCACATCTCGGGCCACGTGGTGGCGTTGACCGAGCCGGGCGCGCCTGCGGCGCAGGTACCAGCCACCCACCGCAGCCCACGCGAGGAGCGCGAGCGCGACGCCGGCGGAGCGGAGCGGCGCCGGAGTGCCCGCCTCCCGCGAGCCGGCGGCCGCGGAGTCCCGCCGAGGCGAGAAGGCGAGGTTCTCGAACACCGCGACACCTCCTTCCGTCGGGAGCTCGTGCAGGTCACGTTGCGCGGCCAGCGCGTCGAGGAGCGCCGCGGGCGCGGAGGCCGGCTCCGCCTCCTGTGCCCCGGGCAGGACAGGTGCGAGCGCCGACGGCACGACGAGGTAGTGGATCCCGGCCGGAGCGAGCAACGTGCCGAGGTCGACGGTGAGGCCGGACTGCGCGGCGACGATGTCGTCGATGACAGCGCTCGCGGCGCCGGGGTTCGGGCTCGGCCATATGCGAGTCGCGTCCGGAAGGCCGCCCGACGAGATCGCCGCCGCCAGTCCGGGCTGCACCTGCCATCCGGGCGACGGCAGCGCGGGAGGATCGCCGAGCCACAGGACCCGACCCGGCGACGGTCCGCGGCCAGCGGTGCCGAGCCACGAAAGCACCGTGTCGTAGCCCGTGCTCGGCACGCCCCAGCGGCCCCCGAGGCTCGCCCCGAGAACGGGGAGCGCACCCGCCACGGCGACGACCCCGAAGGCGACGGCTCCGACGTGCCTCCAGCCGAAGCCTGAGCTGCGAAGGTCGGCAGTCACGCTCGAGACACCTAGCCCGACCAGCGCCGCGACGCACACGGCCGTGGGTGCGACGAGCACTCGCAACGCGCCTCCGCCAGAGCCGAGCCACTCCTCACTCGCAGCCCACGCGACCGCCGCGAGACCGAGGGCGACGATCCAGAGGCGGGCACCCCAGGCGAACCGCTCGGCCCTGCCCACGAGCAGGACGAAGACGCCGGCTGCGAGGAAGGCCCAGGCGAGCGGGCCCTTGCCGATCGGGCCGAGGGCGAAGCGGAGCAGTCCGGCGATCCCCGGCGTGCCGACCGGTGTCGCGCCGGTGAGGACGCTCCAGCGTGCCCCTGGCTGGACGAACGTGAGTGACCACGGGAACGTGAGGATGAACGCGACGAGCACGCCACCGGTCGCGACGCCGAGAGCGCGAGCACCGGCGCGAGGACGGTCGAAGATCGCGGTCGCGACGACGAGTGCCGACCCACATGCGAGCGTGAGCAGCGCCGTGACCGGAGCGAAGGCGGCGACGACAGCGAGGACCGCTCCGAGGCCGAGCGACTCGCGAGCGACGCGCCTGGCGCCGCCGGACGCGCCGGTACCGCGGTCGGCTCCGAAGGGGTCGAGACGCGTCGCCCGGAGAAGGCGGCCGAGGATCCATGGCAGCCCCGCGTACGCCGCGAGAGCCTGGAGGTCTCCCCTGGCGACGTCGTTCCAGGCTAGAGGGAGGAACAGGTATGCCGCCGCGCCTGCGACGCGCGCCGACACGGGCCCGAGCGGGCGCAGCAGCCGCGCGACGCCGAGCGCCCCGGCGACGACCGCGACGACGAGCTCGAGCTTCAAGACGGCGCCCATCGCGCCACCGAGGACGATGCCGGCGAGCCCGAGTATCGCGAACGCGGGCGTCGCGGGTCCCGGGTGCTGCAACCCGGCGTCGCTCCAGCCACCCAGGTAGTGGCCGATCAGCGACGTCGGACCGGGAAGCGGGAGGTACTGCCCGACCACGGGCAGCTGTGCGGTGAGGACGGACCTCGAGCCGAACAGCACGACGAGCGCTACGACGGCGACGGCGACGGCCTCGCGGCGCGTGACGCGCCCGTGACGGGCACGTGCCCGGGCCGCTCGCCCGGGCGACGGTGGCGCGGCGGTGCCGGGTGGTGTCGCCCAGCGCTCCGCGAGCTCTTCGAGCAGCGGGCGAGCGAACCTCGTGACCCGGAGCGAGCGCCTCGTGAACAGCTTCGCGACGACGCGGTCGGGGATTCGACGCGACGCCGCGACCTTGGCGCGTGCTCCTCGCAGATCCTGCGACGTGGCGAAGTTCCAGCGCCATGCGTCGACCACCTGGCGGACGCGCCACCGCTTGCCGAGCAGCCCGAAATAGCAGATCTCGAGCAGGCTCAGCACCGCGAGCTGGGTGCCGACGACCACTCGGCGCGCGGGCGCGTAGTTCTTCAGGACCGCGCGCAGCTCGTGCCGCCACTGCAGCGCGCGTGCCTCGGGAAGGGGACGCTGCCGGCTCGCCGTCGCCTCCCGGTGGCGGACGCGGGCGGACGGGGCGACGACGACCCGCGCGCCTGCGATCCGGGAGCGCCAGGAGAGGTCGACGTCCTCGCCGAACATCGACATGCGAGGGTCGTAGCCGTCGAGGGCGGTGAACAGGTCGGCCCGCACGAGGGTGCACCCTCCGGGAGCGCCGAAGACCTCGCGCGCCTCGTCGTGCTGGGACTGGTCGAACTCGCGGCGCCCGACGCGGCGTACCGGCGCACCGAGGCGGTCGACGCCGAGGCCGAGCTGGAGGAGCCTGTCAGGCTCGTCGTACGCGACGAGCTTCGGAGCGACGACGCCGGCGTTCGAGCGGAAGGACTCCTCGACCATCCTGCGCAGCGCGTCGTCGTCGGGGACGACGTCGTCGTGGCAGAGCAGGTAGAAAGAAGCGCCCTCGACCGTGTCGAGCACCGCGTTCGCGCTCGGGCCGAAGCCACCGTTGACCGCTAGACGATGGACGTACGCGTCCGGGGCGACAGCGGCGATGCGGGCGGCGAGCGGCTGCTCGCTCCCGGCGTCGACCACGAGGACGGAGAGCCCCTCGTAGTCCTGTCGCTCGAGTGCGGCGAGACACTCCTCGAGCCACGGTCCGGGGTCGCTCGTGACGACGACCGCGACTACGGGTGGCGCCTGGTCCTCGCCCATCAGGTGGCACACGCTACTCCTGCACCCTCGACCGGTGCCGCCCGGCGGCCGGGCAGCAGCTGGCGAGCGGCGCCACGCGGTGGGCGGCCGGCCTGCTCCTTGGTAGGCTGAGCGAGGTGGACGACGTGCGCAGGGAGATCGGGCGCGCCGCCGAGGAGCTCGCGTACGCCCTCGTCGGGTTCGCCGTCCTCGGTGTCCAGCGCGCCCAGGTGGTGCGGCGCCAGATCGAGCGATGCGATGCCGTCGAGCGCGCGTCGGGATGCCTGCAGAGCCTCGTCGACCGCATATCCGGCCCCGCGGATGGGACGTCCAGCTCTCGAGACCAGGGCTCTCGAGACTAGGGCTCTCGAGACTAGGGCTCTCGAGACTAGGGCTCGCGGAGCTGGGGCTCTCGGAGCTGGGCGGGCGCCGCGGAGAGCTGCTCCCGCCAGCGCTCGAGCACGTCGGCGAGGGTCGTCTCGAGGGCGATCGACGGCTCCCATCCGGTGACGGCCCGTAGCTTGGACGAGTCGCCGACGAGCACCGGAAGGTCGACCGGTCGGAACAGCTCCGGATCCTCGACGCTGCGGACCGGGGTCCGAGCAAGCGCCACGAGGCGCTCGAAGAGCTCGGCGACGGTGACCGCCGTGCCCGAGCAGACGTTGTAGACCCCGCCCGGCTCTCCCGCCCGCGCGAGCAGCCGGTACGCGCGCACGACGTCACGGACGTCGGTGAAGTCGCGCGCCGCGGAGAGGTTGCCGACCCGGACGTCGGAACCACCTCGCTCCGCCTCGACGATCCGGCGTGCGAGCCCGGACACCACGAAGGAGTCCGCCTGACCGGGTCCGACGTGGTTGAACGGCCGGCAGCGCACGACCTCGAGGCCACGCCCCAGGTGGGCCTGGACCCCGAGGAACTCCGCAGCGACCTTGCTCGCCGCGTACGGCGTCACAGGGCGCAGCTCGGCGGTCTCGCAGACCGGTCCGCCTCCCGCTGCGCCGTAGACCTCCGCCGAGCTCACGAGGAGCACGCGCGGCGCGCGGCGCGCCGTCCTCGCCGCTTCGAGCACGTGCAGGGTCCCGACCACGTTGACCTGCAGGGTCTCTTCGGGTGCCTCCCAGGACCGCCCCACGTGGCTCAGCGCGGCGAGGTGGTAGACGACGTCGGGACCGAAGCCGTGCACCGCGGCGCACAGCCCGTCCGCATCGGACAGGTCGACGCCGCTGGCGAGGACCCCGACCGTGTCGCCCGACGCCTCGAGGTGGTCGCGCAGCCATCGACCGACGAAGCCGGACGCTCCCGTGATGAAGGCGCGCACCCCGCCAGGCTAGCGACCTGCCGCTTCGTGGTAGGCCGCGACATGCCCCGCAGCGCAAGCCTCCCAGGTGAAGCCCGAAGCGAGCTCGAGCCCCGCGAGCCGGCGACGTGCGACGGCGGGACCCCCGGAGAGGAGGGACTCGAGCGCCTCGGCGAGCTGGTCGGGAGCGGACCGGCCGACCGTGAGGACCGTCGTCCCGGCGATCTCCGACATGGCGGAGTCCTCGGTCGTCACGACGGGCGTGCCGCACGCGAGGGCCTCGAGCACCGGCAGGCCGAACCCCTCGTCGAGCGACGGGTAGGCGACCACCGCCGCACCGCGTACGAGGGACGGCACGACCCCGTCGGCGACGTGGCCGAGCCGGACGACGCGCGAGCGGTGCGGCGACACCGCGATCGCCTCGTCGAGCATCTCGGTGCCCCATCCGTCCCCGCCGGCGAGCACGAGGGTCAGGTCACGCTGCGCCCGAGCGAGCCGGTCGAACGCCCCGACGAGGCTGACGAGATCCTTGCGGGGCTGGAGCGTCCCGGTATGGAGCACATACGGCGGACGCACGCCGAGACCGCGCAGGACGGTCGCGTCCACACCTGGACCGGGCTCGGTCGGCGTGAAGCGCGCGTGGTCGACCCCGTGCGGCACGACCCGCACCGGGACGTCCGGACGGTAGATCTCGCGAAAGCGCCGGGCGGTCCGCTCGCTCACGCACACCACGACCGCGGCGCGGCGCGCCGCGAGGCGCAGCGCCCGCCGGAAGTAGAGGACCTTCGGCCGCTCGTGCCACTCTGGATTGTCGACGAAGGTCAGGTCGTGGACGGTGACGACGCCCGGTACGCCGGGCGAGACGGGGAGGGTGTAGTGCGGCCCGTGGAGCACGCCGAACACCTCGCGATGGCGCCGGACGGACCACGCGAGGCCGACCTCCTCCCAGACGAGGCGCAACGACCGGTCCGACGGTGCCTCGGCAAGCACCCCGGCGCCAGGTGCGATACCCGCCCAGCGCGCGCGGTCGTCACGTCGCGTCACGAGCGTGAGCGCGACGTCCGCGCTCGCGGCGAGGGCACGCACGAGCTCGAGCGCGTACTGACCCGCACCGAGCGCGTCGACAGGTATCGCGGCGACGTCGACGCCGACAGGGAGCGGCCTCGCGAGGGCCCTCGCAGGCCTTTTGGGAGGAGTGGTCAACTGTCCCCCGCCGCACGGCGCCAGAGATCGACGTGCGCGAGCGCGGTCGACCTCCACGTGAGCCCCACCACGCGCGCGCTGCCGGCGGCGACGAGACCACTGCGCACGGCCTCGTCCGTGCTCGCGGCGAGAAGGCCCTCGGCGATCGACTCGACGTCGCGCGGGTCCACCGTGAACGCGGCGCCGGAGGCGCTCGGCACCGGGCTCGCGACGACCGGCGCTCCCGCACGCATCGCCTCGACGACCGGTAGCCCGTACCCCTCGAGGAGTGGTACGTACGCGAGGCACCTGCAACGCTCGTACAGGGCGGCGAGCACGCCGTCAGGCAACCGGCCGGCCAGCACGACACCGTCCGGTGGCGGGGCGGCGCGCTCGCCCCAGCCCTTCGGACCCACGACGAGCAGCGGCCACGGCTCCGCGAGCCGGGTGCGCACCGCCCCGTACGCTGCGAAGAGCCGGCCGAGGTTCTTGCGGGGCTCGAGCGTCCCCACCGCGAGGAGGAACTCCGAGCCGACCCCGAGCCGGCGAAGCAGCGCCACTGCAGCGGGGTGGTCGGGCGGAGGAAGGTGGTCCGCTCCCTCTTCGATGACGACGACGCGCTCCGCCTTCGACGGCGGCAGGACGTCCCGCAGCTCCTGAGCGACCTCGGCGCTCGGCACGGCGAACCAGCTCGCGCGACGAGCCACACGCGCGAGAGCCGCCGCGTGCCATCGGCGGCCACGACCGGGGAAGGCATCTGGCAGCCGGAGCGCCGCGAGGTCGTGGACCGTGACGACGAGCGGCACCGCCGAAGGAGGGGCAGCGATCGACACCGAGTGCACGACCTCGTATCCGCGCCCGACCGCCACTGCCCCGAGGTCCCAGGCCTTGACGAGCGCGCGGGACGGCAATGCGAGCGTCTCGAGAGGCAGGCCGAGCGACACGAGCGGGTCGGTGCCCCGCACCCGGCTCGCGCACAGTCGCACCGGCGGTCGGGCTGGTGGTTCGAGATCGGCGAGGCCGCGCACGAGCCCGGTCGCGTACGTGCCGATCCCTCCGGGCACGCTTCGCCGCAGCTGCTCGACGACGAGCAGCACGCCCTTCTGCGCGCTGCCTGGCGCGTCCCGCCCGTCGCCGCTCCGAGCGGCAAGGGAGAGAGGCTCACCACCACGCCACCGGTCGCCGGACCCCCCGCCGCTCAGCGGAACAGGTCCTCGCCGTACGGACGGACGACCTCGTCGCGGACCGAGGACTCCCGCATCCACGCCGGGTCGACGCCGCGCACGACGGCGACGGGCACGCCGGACGATTTTCCCATGACGAGCTCGGCCGCTCCCGCGATCTCGTCCGCGACGCACACCTCGGTCACCTCGAGCGCCCTGCCCGTAGCGTCGGCCTGGCCCCGCAGGTCGACCACCGCGGCGACGCCGGCGCAGCCGATCGCGACGTCCGTCAGCCCCTTGCGCCAGGCACGGCCGAAGGTGTCCGAGACGACCACGCCCACGTCGACGCCGGCCACTGCCCGGATCTGGTCGCGGATCCGGCGTGCGGAGCGGTCGGGGTCCACCGGGAGAAGGACCGCGAAGCCGCTCGCGACGTTCGAGAGGTCGACGCCCGAGCTCGCGCAGACGAAGCCGTGCCGCGTCTCGGTGACGACGAGCTCGCCGCGCCTGCGAAGGACCCGGACCGCCTCGGACTCCGCGAGCCTGCGCTTCGCGTCGGGGTCCGCCGGGTCCACGGGGACGACTCGCCCCTCCGACTTCGAGACGATCTTCTGGGTGACCACGACGACGTCCCCGGCGAGCAGTGCCACCGCGTTCGCGACGAGAGCACCGATCGAGTCGCCGGCGACGATCTCCGGCAGGCCAGGCACCCCGGAAACGGCGAGCGAGCCGGGCCCCGGATCCGGCGGGCTCAACGTCGCCCGCCCGTCGACGCGAGGACGACGCGGGCGAGATCGGCGGCGAGCTCGCTCGTGCCCATCACCGCCGGCGCGACGACGCAACGGGGACCGGCGCTCTCGACGTCGCTCGCAAGCCCGGCGTCGGCCTCGTCCACGACGAGCGTCCCGGCGACGTGGGCGAGCAGCCGGGCGACGCCGACGACGGAGGACTCGCCGCCGAGCTCGACGAGAAGGCGACCGGCGGGACCCTTCAGCGCCTTGCCCGCGATGATCGGCGAGACGGCGACGACCGATCCACGGCGTCGCGCGAGCACCGACTCGACACCTGGCACCGCGAGGATCGGACCGATCGACACGACCGGATTGGACGGGGCGACGACGACGAGCTCCGCCGACCGGAGCGCGTCGAGGACCCCGGGGGCGGGCCGTGACGCCTCGATCCCGGCGAACCGCACCGCCTTCACGGCAACCGCGTGGCGCCGGTGGACGAAGTACTCCTGGAAATCGACCTCCCCACCGTCGGCGAGCTCGACCATGGTGCGGACGGGGTCGTCGGTCATCGGCACCAGCCGGCTGCGCACGCCCCACGCTGCAGCGATCTCGCCGGCCACCTCGCTCGGCGTGGCACCCTCGCCGAGGCGGCCCGTGCGGTAGAGGTGCGTCGCGAGGTCACGGTCGCCGAGGCGAAACCACGTCGGCGCGCCGAAGCGGTCGAGCTCCTCCATCGCCGTGAAGGTCTCGCCGGCCCGACCCCAGCCCGTCGCGGGATCGACCGCTCCCGCGAGCGTGTAGGTGACGGTGTCGAGGTCCGGGCAGACCGCGAGGCCGTGGAGCACCAGGTCGTCACCGGTGTTGACGACCGCCGTCACCTCGCTCGGGTCGACGACGCGAACGAGGCCGTCGAGGAAGCGGGCGGCGCCGACGCCGCCCGCGAGCACGGCGATCATTCCCGCAGGACCCCGTCAGCCACTGCCCCGTCCGCCGCCCGCGTCCTCCCGACGCCTCCGAGGACCGCCCCCACCCCGTCGGCGAGCGAGGTCCACGGGGACCATCCGAGGTGGATCCCCGCCCTCGTCGGGTCGAGCGCGCTATGGCGGACGTCGCCGGGACGGGCTGGACCGCGCCGAGCCTGCACCGTCGCCCCGTAGGCCGCAGCCATCGTCGTGTAGAGATCGGCGACCGAGGTCTGGACACCGGTTCCCACGTTCACGACGAGCCCGTTGCCGCGCGACGCAGCTCGCGAGAAGGCGTCGACGACGTCGTCGACGAACACGAAGTCCCGCGTCTGCGCGCCGTCTCCGTAGATGGTCGAGTCGCGGCCGGCCACGAGGTTCGACGCGAAGATCGCGACGACGCCGGCCTCGCCGTGGGCATCCTGACGTGGCCCGTAGACGTTCGCGAGCGCCAGCGCCGTGTACTCGAGCCCGTGCAGCTCCAGGTAGGTCGCGAGATAGTCGATGACGACGGCCTTCGACACGCCGTAGGGCGACCGGGGAGCTCGCGGCCGGCTCTCGGCGAGAGGCAGGTCCCGCGGATCCGCGCTTCCGTACAGCGTCCCGCCGCTCGCGGCGTAGACGACCTTGCGCGCGCCCGCGGCGCGGGCGCCTTCGAGCACCTGGAGCGCTCCGACGACGTTGACCTCGGCGTCGAAGGCTGGGCGCCGCACCGACACCGCGACGCTCGACTGCGCCGCGCAATGGAACACCACCTCGGGGCTACGGCGCACGAGAAGCTCGACGAGCTCGGGTGCACGGATGTCGAGCTGGTGGAAGCGAAAATCTCCGCCCGAGGCGCGAGCGTCGGTCAGGTTCGCCAGGGAGCCGCTCGACAGGTCGTCGACCGCGTCGACCGCGTGGCCCTCGGCGAGCAACCGGTCCACGAGCGTCGACCCGATGAACCCGGCGCCACCGGTGACGAGCACGCGCACCCGTGGAGTCTCACACGGGCAGTCGCGCGCTGTCGAGGCGCGCCCCGTCCGCCACGGTCGCTGCCGCACCGACGACGGATCCGCGCGTCACGAACGCCCCGGCACCGACGACCGCACTTGGTCCGACGACCGACTCCTCGACCACCGCGCCAGCGCGGACGATCGCCCCGGGGAGCAGGACGCAGTGCCGGAGCCGCGCGCCGGCGGCGACGTGGGCTGCGGCACCGACGATCGCGTCCTCGATGCCGGATCCCTCGTCGACCGACGCGCCGCGCCCGACGAACGCACATCCCGTCACGTCGCCCTCGAGGATGCCACCGGGCGCGACGAAGACGCCGGCGCTGCGCTCGTCGCACTCGGGAAGCTCGACCTCTGGCCGCCGACCGTTCAAGACGTCGACCTGCGCCCTCAAGTAGCGCTCCGGCGTGCCGGTGTCGAGCCAGTAGGCGTCGGAGCCGAGAGCGTAGAGCCGCTTCGCCTCGACGAGCCCCGGGAAAACTTCACGCTCGACCGAGACGCGTCGCCCGTCCGCGATCCGATCGAGCACCGACGGCTCGAAGATGTACGTGCCGGCGTTGACGTGGTTCGTAGGCGCGTCCTCGCGAGCGGGCTTCTCGATGAACGCGAGGACGCGCCCGTCTGCGTCGGTCGGCACGACGCCGTACGCGGACGGATCCTCGACCGCGGTGAGCGCGACCGACGCCTCCGCCCCGCAGCTGCGGTGGAAGGAGACCAGTGCCCCGAGGTCGAGGTTTGTGAGGACGTCGCCGTTGACGACGACCATCGTGTCGCCGTCCATGCCGGCCGCCCGGGCCGCGAAGCGGATCGCTCCTCCGGTGTCGAGCGGTGCCGGCTCTACCGCGTAGCGGAGCTCCACGCCCGCCCAACCGCCGTCGGGGAACGCGTCGACGAACGCATCCGGCTGGTAGCCGAGCGACAGGACCGCTGTCGTCACTCCGTACGCCGACAGCCACTCGAGCACCCGTGCGATCATCGGTCGCTCGACGACCGGGAGCATCGGCTTCGGCAGTGCGTAGGTGAGAGGACGGAGGCGGGTCCCTTCGCCGCCCACGAGCACGACGGCGTTCACGGACGCCCGGCTACGCGCATCGTGGCGCGCTAGCCCTTCTTGGTCGAGGACGAGGTCTTGCCCGTTGCGGAGGACGTCTTGGTGGACGGCGCCGTCTTCGAGGACGTCTTGGTGGACGGCACCGTCTTCGAGGACGTCTTGGTGGAGGACGTCGGAGCCGTGCTCGAGGCCGGCAGCGTCGACTTCGTGGCGGAGGAGCTCGACGGTACGGCGGTGCCGAGCGCCTGCAGGAGAGCGGTCCTCGACGCTGGCTCGGGGATCGAAGCGCCCTTCGGCAGGAACGCGACGGTGATCATCTCGCCGTTGTCGAGGTGGACCTTCGTCGGGTCGCCGACGAAGAGGTTGCCGGTCGCACGCGGAGAGCTCCAGGTCTCGACCTGAAGCGTGCCTGCACCGTGGAGCGGGCCGGCCGCAGCGGTGCACGCATCCCCGTTCTTCCAGGTGCGCGCACCCTTGACCGGGAGGTGGATGCTCGTCGATGTCAAGGTGAAGCCCGGGTAGGACGACGCGAACTTGCCGAGGGTCGCGTTCGCACCTTCGTACGCAGCCGGGTTCGTCGTGACGACCCCTGGGTCGACGTCGATCAGGCCGTTGCCGAACGTCCGGATGCCGACCGATGTGAGGTTCGAGTTCGCCGGCAGGTCGCCCTGCACGGTCCCGCAGATGTCGACGGCAAAGGCCACCTGCCAGTTGTCCGTGGCGGTCGGACCGACGACCGCAGGATGGAGGAGCTCGTTCCTGCTGTAGACGACGAGACCGATCCCCGCCACGACGATGACCACCATCGCCGCGTACCAGGCGACGGGCCTCCTCGCGCGGTAGCTGCGGCTGCCGCCGCTCGCCGCTGCTCGCGCGACCGAACGGCCGAAGGATCCCCGTGACATGGCGGAGGGAGCATAGCCAACCTCCGGGATGCTCCGGATGCGCCAGGCGACCGTCCGGCAGCCGGGCTGCGAGCGCCCACCGGGTCAGGCTCCGTCCGACGCGCCCGACCTGACCCGGGGCTCCGGCGGGCCGAGCTCGCCGCCGGGACGACCGAGCGCACGCCCGAGGGTCACCGCGAGGCGAACCGTCAAGGCGAGAGCGACGAGCGGGAGCAGTGCGCGCCCGGCACCGCCGGTGCTCCGGCGGGCGAATCGCCAGGCGGAGCGATGGTGTGCGATCGTCATCGCGACGGGACGGCGGCTGGTGGACAGGCCCTGGGCGTGGACGACGCTCGCGGCGGGCTCGTACAGCACCGACCAGCCGGCCCGGCGAGCGCGCCAGCAGAGGTCGACGTCCTCCGCGTACATGAAGTACCGCTCGTCGAAGCCGCCCAGGCTCTCGAATGCGGACCGGCGCGCCATGAAGCACGCTCCCGAGACCCATCCGGACTCCCTGCACCCTCCACCAGGCTCCCCCGAGGCCTCCTCCGCCTCCGACTCCTCCATCTTGTAGCGACGCGTCCACCGGTTGCCCGGAGCGACTGGTCCGAGAAAGGCGTGCCCCGCCGCGACTCCCCACGAAGGGAAGGCACGCGCGGACGGGTACCGCGTCCCGTCCGGGTCGTCGATGCGCGGGCCGACCACGGCGCACTCAGGATGCTCATCGAGCACCCGGGACAGTGCCGCGACGCAGTCCCCTACGGCGACGACGTCCGGGTTGCACACAAGGACGTGCTCCGACGTCGTCCGTGCCACCCCGAGGTTCGCAGCCGTGCCGTAGCCGAGGTTGCGACCGGCAGGTATCGCGACGGCACCGGGGTCGGCGGCGACGAGCCGCTCGAGGGAGCCGTCCGACGACGCGTTGTCCACGACGACCACCTGGCTCACGCCCGAGGCACGCAGGCTGGCGACGCAGGCGAGCAGCGCGTCACGGGCCTCGTAGTTGACCACGACGGCCGCCGGTGCGGACGACGCATGCCCCGGGAGGGCGCCGGGAGGGTGGCCCACCGGGCCCACCGGCGCCGGGCTCATCTTGTCAGCGCGGCGACGAGTTGCGCGAGCGATTCCTGCCACGGCGGCAGGAGCTCGCCGCCGCTCAGCCGCAACGCAGCGTTGTCGAGCACCGAGTGCTCCGGTCTCGGCGCGCGTCGCGGAGGTGCGAGGTCGGACGTCGGTATCGGCTCGACGCGGCCCGGGTCCCAACCGGCGGCCGCGAGCACCTCTCGTGCGAAGCCGTACCACGTGGTGGCACCGGCGTTCGTCACGTGGAACACACCCTGCCGGCGGGCCAGTGCGAGCTCGACGAGCTTCGCTGCGAGGTCGCTCGCGATAGTCGGGCTCCCGTGCTGGTCGTCCACGAAGCGCAGCGGTCCCGACGAGGCGGCGGCGAGGCGCAGCACGGTCTTCGCCATGTTCGGGCCTGTCCGCCCGCAGATCCACGAGGTGCGGACGACGGTCGCGGACGGGTCGAGCTCGCGCTCGCCGCCGAGCTTCGACGCGCCGTAGACCGAGAGCGGGTGCGGCGCGTCCCACTCGTTGTACGGACGGATCGAGGTGCCGTCGAAGACGTAGTCGGTCGAGACGTAGGCGACGTGCGCCCGCACGATTCGAGCGGCCTCCGCGACGTTACGGGTACCGAGGGCGTTCACCGCGAAGGCACGGTCGGGATCGTCCTCGCACGCGTCGACGGCCGTCCACGCGGCAGGGTGGACGACCACGTCCGGCTCGAGTGCCGTCACAGCCGCGAGGACCTCGTCACGGTCGGAGACGTCGAGCCGAGAGCGGTCCGCGGCGATGACGTCGAGCCCGGGCCCCTTGACCATCCCCTCGGAGCGGCGCTCCAGCTCGGCGACGACCTCCGCTCCGACCTGCCCGGCGGCTCCGGTGACGAGGATACGCACGTCAGTGCGACGCCGCGGCGCCGGCGGACCCGGCGGCCCACGATCCCTCGACGACTGGAGAGCGACCGAGGAGCGGGCGCCACCAGGACTCGTTGTCGGCGTACCAGGCGACAGTGGCGGCCAGCCCGGGCGCGAAGGCGATCTCGGGCGCCCAGCCGAGCTCGGAGCGGATACGCGTCGAGTCGAGCAGGTACCTGCGGTCGTGCCCCGGACGGTCGGGCACGACCTCGATGAGCGTGTCGGGCTTGCCCGTCGCGGCGAGCACCGCGGCCGCGATGTCCGCGACGCTCGCCTCCCGACCAGAGCCGACGTGGTACGTCCGGCCCACCGCCCCCTTCTCGAGGACG
>JAJZCK010000062.1 GCA_021846125.1 Actinomycetes bacterium
CGCCGGCATGGCGGCGCGGAGAGGAGAGCGGTCAGCCGCGAGACGGCGGAGCGAGCCGTCGCCACAGGTCGGAGGAGAAGACGTGCCCGGGGTCCGCCTCGTCGCGCGCCGCTTCCCACTCGGCGAGGCGCGGGTACATGGTCGCGACGAGCTCCGGGCGGAGCCGGCCGTCTTTCGCCAGGTAAACTCGCCCTCCGGCGGCGGCGACGAGTCCGTCGAGGCCGTCGAGGGTCGGCGCGAGGTCGGGTGCCCCGAGCGGCAGGTCGAGGGCGAGCGTCCATCCGGCGGTCGGGAACGACAGCGGTGCGCCGTCACCGTCCCCGAAGGTCTTGAGCACGACGAGCGAGGGGACGAGCCGGGCTCTGGCGAGGGTCTCGATCACCCGTGCGACGACGTCGGGGCGCGAGAAGGGGGTGACCAGCTGGTACTGGGTGAAGCCGGACGGACCGTAGAGGCGGTTCCAGGAGCCGAGCGCATCGAGTGGGTGGAAGAAAGTGGCCAGCGTCTGGATCTCGCCGGCCCGGTGCCGGGGCGCCTTCGCGTACCAGAGGTCGTTGAACGGCCGGACGACCTCGCGACGCACGACGCCGAACGGCGGCGTGAGCGGCACGGCGAGACGGCTCGCCGGTGCATAGGCGAGCGGGTGACGTCGCGCGCGCGGAGGCAGGGCGTCGGGGCGGGCGTGGTCGCCGCTCGTGACGACCGAGCGGCCGAAGGAGCGACCGCTGGCGAGGCCGTCGACCCACGCCACCGAGTGACGATGGCGTGTCGCGTGCTCGAGGAGCAGGGCCATGCAGCCGTCGAGGTCCGGTGTGCGAGCGGTCTCGACCTCGACGAAGGACGTCTCGACGCGGCGCAGCTGAAGCGTCACCTCGGTGACGACTCCCGTGAGCCCCATTCCCCCGATCGTCGCCCAGTACAGCTCGGGCGACTCGGACTCCCCAGGGCCGACGCGGCGCACCCCGCCCGTGCCGACGAGCTCGATGCTCCGGAGCGAACGGGAGAAAGCGCCGTCGGCATGGTGGTTCTTGCCGTGCACGTCGGCGGCGACGGCGCCTCCGACGGTGACCTGCGCCGTGCCGGGCATGACGTCGACGCACCATCCGAAGGGCAGGCAGCGGGAGAGGAGGTGCGCGATGGAGACCCCCGCCCCGACCCGTGCGATGCCGGACGCGGGGTCGAGGTCGACAGAGTCGAGCGAGGTGCAGTCGAGCACGTTCCCGCCCGAGCACTGTGCAGCGTCGCCGTAGGAGCGTCCGAGACCACGGGCGATGACGTGCCCGCCCGACGCAGCGAGGTCCGCGACCACGCGCTCGGCGTGGTCGCGTCCCGCGATGCGGTGCAGCGAGGCAGCAGACGGTGCCGCCCGGCCCCAGCCGGCGAAGAGCTGGCGGCTCACGTGTAGATCCCGAATGCGACGAGCGCGAGCCAGAGTGCGCCGAGCCATTGGAGCGTCCGGTCCTCGAGGGCGAGATCCTCCGGTGCTCCCCCCCGTCCCTTCTCGAACGCCAGCTCGGTCGACAGCAGCGCTGCGACGAAGGGCACGGTCGACAGTCGGAAGACGACGTCGTCCGCGTCGCTGTGGTGCAGGTCGAGCTGCGGCGCGCGGCCGAAGGCCCAGAGCACGTAGCTCACCACGGCGACGGTCACGGCGACGATTCGGACAGAGCGGAGGAACGCAGGTGGATAGCCCGAGAGCACCTTGCGGTGGAGGCCGTCCCCGCCGAGGGCCTCGAGCTCGGCGCTGCGCTTGCCCGCGACGACGAACAGTGCACCGGCGGACGTGACCATGAGGAACCAGGGCGAGATCCCGAGATGGACTGCAGCCCCGCCCGCGACCGCCCGCAGGACGAACCCCGACGCGACGAAGGCGAGCTCGACCACGGGGATGGTCTTCGCCCCGAGGGAGTAGGTGGCGTTGACCGCTACGTATGCGCCGACGACGATCGTCAGCGCCGCGCCGGCAAGCAGCCACGAGCCGGCGAGGGCGGCGAGGACGAGCACCAGCCCACTTCCCGCGGCGAGGCGCCCCGACAGAGCGCCCGACGCGACCGGACGGCGGCACTTGTCCGGGTGCGCCCGGTCGGCGTCCGCGTCGAGCACGTCGTTCAGCAGGTAGACCCCTGCCGACACGGCGACGAAGAGAGCGACGGTGGCGACCGAGCGACCGAGCACTGCCGGACGGCCGAGCGCTCCCGCGGCACCTGGCGCCGCGAGGACGAGGATGTTCTTCACCCACTGGCGGGGCCTCGATGCCCGGAGCAGCAGGGCGGCCGGGCTCACCCCCCGCCGTTCGGCCCGGTGCGCGCCGACATCGTGATGAAGTCCCGTGTCCACCACGAGGCAAAGTAGCGAGCGGGACCACCCGACATCGCCGGGAGCATCGGCGTCCCGTTGGACGGCGCGGCAAGGCCGGTCGACGACGACGGGCGGTACGTCGAGTAGTTCACCCAGTCGGTGTTGATGTCGAGCTCCATGCCCCGGACCGCTCCGGCGCGTACGAGGAGCGCGGCGAGCGACGTGATGTTGAGGCCCGGGCCGCCGACGTAGACGAGCGCGCCGTCGCGCGTCACCCCGAGGCCGGAGCGCCACACGTAGATCTGGTTGCCGAGGGTCGCGCCCCACACGGTCGTGTCGTTCGCGTTGAGGTTCGGCACAGGCTTGCCCCCCGAGACGAGCAGGTCGAGGTTCTGTCGGACCGAGACGACGTCCGGGGTGAGCGCCTGGGGACCGGGCCAGGCCTCGACGGTCGCGTCACCGTTGCGGAGCTCGACGAAGGAGGCCGCCCCCGTTCTCAGCGGCAGGACGATCTTGTGGTCGGTGTAATAGCCCCCGTTGGCGTTGCCCATCAAGAACCCCGCGTTGAAGGCGGCCACGAGGGTCTTCGCCGCCTTCGGCAAGACGGGCGCGGTGTAGGGGTAGGGCCCCCCACCAGGGATGCTGCTGCCCGAGTAGAGCCGGGCGGCGAGGAGCTTGGTGTCCATCCACGCGACGCCGACGACGAGGCTCGTATGGATCGCGTCGGGACGCAGGAAGGCCTCGAACACGGCAGGGTGCCCGTCGACGGGCCGCCCCATCGCGTGCCAGACGCCCTCGCCGGGGATCGCAGGGCTTGCGAAGGGAACGAGGTTCGCCGGCGCGGGCAGCGGGACGATCCCGCGTGGGGTCGCTGGCGAGGATCCGGGCCCCGCCGGGGACCTCGGGGCCTGTGTCGCGGTCGTGGCTCGCGGCGCGGCCGGGATCGCGCCGGCAGCCGGGCGCCCTCCTACGGGAGGCTGGTGGTGGGAGTACCAGATCCGCTCGGCCGTCACGACGATGGACGCGCCTCCGTGCTCGCGCACCCATTCGGCGATGCGTGCCGGGAGCGAGCTGCCTAGCCCCGGGTCGCCGAGCGCGCTCGCGAACGAGACCCAGACGGGCGTCAGGCCGGCCAGGACGACGAGGGCGACCGTCGCGACCGGGTGCCGGCCGACCACGGTGCGGCGAGCGCGCCGCCGCTCTCGCCGCCTGGACCGGCGTGTCGAGCTGTGCCGGCGCCGACGCCGTCGTCGCCCGGGATCTTCCCCGACGAGGTCCCTGTCGGCGAGCTGTGCCTTCCGCGTCGCGGGCTCGTCTGTCGCCGGTCTGTCAGTCGTGGGTGCGGTCATCGTTCAGCCTGTCGCCGTGTGGGTTGGAGTGGTGCCGTTGGGCGTGAGGACGTCGAAGCCGTCGGGCTTGAAGAGGTAGCCCGGCTTCGTGCCCGGCACACCGTCCACGCCGTACTGCCAGACGAGCGCGCCGGTGCTCGGGTCGATCGCCACGATGCGGTCGTTGTGGTCGTCGTTCGCCATCAGCACCCCGGACGGCAGCCTCTCGACGAGCGAGGGGAGGTTCAACATGCCGGTCCCCGACGTCGGTGCATAGCGGTAGAGGATCTTGCCGGCTCGGTTGAACTCGACGAACGCGCCGGGATCCGAGTAGTCCGCGACGAGGTACTTGTCGGGGCCCAGCCGCTGGGGGTCCGACGGGTAGCCGACCGAGGGGAGCTGCACGGTCCACACGAGCTTGCCGGACGTCGTGTACTCGTCGATCCAGCTGCCGTTGATCTCCGACACGAGCAGGTTGCCGTCGGGGAGGGGTGTGTCGCCGTTCGGCGAGCCGAGGTAGGTCGGCGGCTGGTGCGTGCAGACACGGGGCACCCCGATCTGGTGGACCACGGTCTTGGTCTTCGGGTCGATGACGAGCACCCGGCAGTTCACCGGATCTGCCACCGAGATGTCGCCGTTGCGAAGCAGGTACGCGTCGTCCGGGTTGTCCAGGTAACCGGGAGCGTAGCCCGGCTGTCGCGGATGGCCGTACTGCCAGAGCAGCTTGCCGGAGGGGTAGGCGATCTCGACGATCGTCTCGTTGGCTTCCTGGTTCGAGATGATGGCGGTGCCATGGCGGATGAAGAAGGCATCGTCGGGGAAGTAGAAGCCTCCAGGCGGGGGAGGCTTGTGGGCGCTCGGGTACCGCCACGTGATCGCACCGGTGTCGGAGAGCACGAGCAACCTGTTGTTGCCACGGTCCGCGATGAGCAGCTTGTCGCCGAAGTAGGGGGAGCCCGCACCGGGCAGCCCTGCGGTGCCGAAGGCGCGGTCGGGGTTGACGACCTGGACGTCCGCGGTCCTCGAGCCGTTCGCAAGCTCGCCACCGACGATCCACATCCGTCCCGACGTCACCGCGGACCCCGCGTAGGCGACGGGGACCCGCAGCCTGCCCGCAGCGAGGACGCGGTGTGTCGTGACGTCGTACGCGTAGACCGTGTACTCGCCCCGTCCGCTCGGCGTGTCGCCTCCTGCGAGGTAGATCGACCCGCCGAGAGACGCCGCGGACGCGCCGCCGAGCGCGACCGGCAGACGGCCGACGATCGCTGCGCTGCGCTTCGCGGGGTCGACCACCTGGATCGTGCTGACCGGAGTGCTGCCGAGCGTCTCGCCACCGAGGACGTAGATCCTGCCGCCGAGGGCCGCGACCGCTCCGTAGCGCACCGGGACGGGCAGGGCGGCGACGGGGCGGAACGTCCGGCCGTTCGTGGTGGCGAGGACCTCGCGGTCCATCGCGGTCCCGTCGTAGCCGCCGACGACGTAGGCGGTCGTGCCGATCGTCACGGCCGAAGAGTCGGCGCGGGCCGCGGGCAGGGACCCGGTCGTCACCGAGCCGCTCGCACCGATGCCCTGTGCGGTCGCCGCCGGGGCCGCCGACCCGCCGCCGAGGACGAGATCGCCGTTCGAAAGGGCTGCTCCTGCAGCGTCGTGGGTCGGGACGTCGAGGTTGGCGAGCTGGGTGAGCGCACCGGAGGAGGTCGCGAGGTGGAACACCCCGTTGCTCGTCGCTCCGGCAGCCGTGAGACCCCCAGCGAGAAGGAGCTCACCAGGGGTCGGCGTCGCGAGGACGACCTCACGGCTGACCGGAGCCTGGAGCTGCCAGGGAAGCAGCCCGGCTTCGGCCGCGGCGGGAGCTCGCGGCACCTCGTGCCGTGTGGCTGCCGGCGCGGATCGGGACGCTCCCGCAAGCCCGGTCCTGCTCGCGGACGCTCCCGGGCGCGTGACGACGACGACGGTCGCGACGACGACGAGCAATCCGAGTCCGACAGCGACCCGTCGGCGCCTGAAGACCACCTGGCTCCGTGCCGCTGCGACGGGTGCCGCACCCGGACGGGGACGTCCGGGCCGCGTGGCTGCTGCAGCCGTCGAGGCAGGCATCGTCGCCGCCGTGCCCGGCCGCCGGGCCTGCGGCCGTCCCACTGCGTGCTGCCGCCGGGGCCGAGCCTCGCTCACCTGCTCGCCAGGAAGGATCCGGGGGTGACGAGCCGTCCGCCCGCGCACGTGGGCAGGCACGACCGATCGACGGGAAGCGCGGCGGGTGCCGCGGCCGCCGAGCAGTGTCGTGTCACGTCCGACACGCTAGGCGCGAAGGCTGACGAGGACATGAACGCGGAGCTTGTGCCCGGTGGTGCAGGTATGACGCGCCTCCACCCGCGCGCAGGCGCCCGGTACGGTGCTCAGGTGGCGGGAGGCTCGACGGCGAGCTCCACGCGGCTGCTGGCGGCGGCCGCCTGGATCGTCGCCTCGAGAGTCCGGTGGCGGTGGTGGAGCGCAGAAGGCCACCAGTTCCACCGTCCGAGCAGCACGACCGCCGCGGGTACGAGCACGGTCCGTACCACGAAGGTGTCGAGCGCGACGCCCACGGCGAGACCGATCCCGATCTCGCGGATCTGCGTGCCTTCGGTACCGGTCGCGCCGGCCAGGGCGAAGACGAGGAACGTCCCCGCGAGGACGAGACCCGCGGAGGTGACCGTGGTGCCCGTCACCTCGATCGCGCGTACGACCGCTTCGCGAAGTGCCAGCTCGTGTGCCTCCTCCCGGATCCGCGACATGACGAGGATGTTGTAGTCCTCGCCGAGCGCGAGGAGGAAGATGAACATGAGGAACGGGAGCACGAAGCTGAGGCCGTAGGCGCCGCCGACGACCTCGAAGGCGACGACCGCCGCTCCGAGGGATGCGAGGTACGAGAGCGCGACGCTCGCTACGAGGTAGACGGGTGCGACGAGGCTCCGCAGGAGGAGTGCGAGCAGGAGCCCGATGACGAGCACCGCGACGGGGACGAGATGGACGAGGTCGCCCTCGGAGGCCGAGCGGACGTCGTAGAGCGACGGAGAGTCCCCGGCGACGCCTGCGGCGACGGCTCCCGATCCCGTGCGCGCCAGCGCGAGGTTGGCGCGCATCGCGGGGACCTCGGCGACCGCCGCGTTCGAGTCCGGGCTGCCGGCGCGCAGGCTTGCGAGGAACTGGACGGTGTGGCCGCTCGCTGTGATGACCTGGGCCGTCGCCCTGTAGGCCTGGTAGACCGTCGACGCGACGCTCGCCGCCGGCCCGTGTGCCGGCTGGGCGGCAGGAAGCACGCCGGGAGCTCCGAGCATCCGGTGCAGCACGACGAGCTCGCCTGGTGTGATCGTCGTGCCGTTCGGGTCGAGTGGAGCTATGAGGCTCGAGTAGAGCGGGCTGCGGGCGATCCTCGCACCGGCGGCGGCGAGCGGGGTGGCGTCGTCCCAGACGGGTGTCGAGTACCGGAGCACGAGGTTGATCGGGTTGCTGCTCGCGAGGGAGAAATGCTCGACGAGCAGCGCCTCGCCCTTCGCAGAGTCGCTGCCCGGCGGTGCGGAGATCCCGCCTCCGAAGCCTGAAGCGCGAAAGCCGAATGCGAAGCCGGCGAGCGAGAGCAGCACGACTGCCCCGACGGCGAGCGCCGGGACGGGCCGCCGCACCACCCGACCGGCGACGCGTCCCCACGCCCCGCTCGAGCGCTGGCCGGCCACCGGAACGACCGGCCAGAACAGCGCCCGGCCGAGGAGGGCGAGAAGGGCCGGCACGAGCGTGACGCCAGCGAGGACCATGAGCACGATGCCGATCGCGAGGGGTATCGCGAGGCCGTGGTAGACACCGAAGGTCGCGAGGAGAAGGCTGAGCAGCGCCGCGATCACCGTGGCCGCCGAGAACGCGATCGACGGGCCGACGCGCTCGACGGCACGGACCACCGCCTCGTCGTGCGGGAGGCCCCTTCGGAGCTCCTCTCGCACCCGGAACACGAGGAACAGCCCGTAGTCGGTGCCGGCGCCGAGGACGAGGACGATCAGCAGCAGTTGGGTGATGCTCGAGATGCCGATGCCGAGACGGGCGACCTCGGCGACGACGGGCTCTGCCGTGAGCAGAACGACCACCGCGGGAAGCAAGGTGGCGAGCGTCGCGAGCGGGGAGCGGAACACTCCGAGCAGCAGCACCACGATGAGGACGATGGACAGGTACTCCGTTCGGGCGCCGATGCCTCCCGCCTGGTGGGCCTGGTCGGCGGTGATGGCGAGGTTTCCCGCGGTGTGCAGGGCGAGCCCCGGGGGTGCTCCGACCTTCGTGAACAGCGCGCGCAGCCCGTGGACGAACACCACGTCAGGGGTGTTCGTCGTCTGGGAGAGCGACGCCCGGACCTCGATCTGGGCAGCCTGGCGGTCGCCCGATATCTCGATGACGCGAGCGGAGCGTGCATGGGGAAGCCGCGCGGCGAGGATCGAGAGCCGTGTGATCGCCGCGAGGTCCGCCGCGTCGAGCGGGGAGTGGTCACGCGTCGCGGCGACGACGAAGGCGTCGTCGTTGCTCGACGCTCCGTAGAAGGGGCTCGCAAGGCGTGCTGCGACGTTGCTCGGGGCGCTCCTCGGGAGGAACTGCGTGTTGTTGTTGTTGACTGCGCCTGCGAGCGAGGGCAGGAGCCGCACCGAGGCGACGGCGACGACGAGCCACACGGCGACGACGATCCATCTCCGACGCACGGAGAACCGCCCGGCGGCGGCGAACAGCGAGCTCATCGTCCTGCTCCTCGGCGACGGACCACCGTCGCAGGCGGGTCGCCGATCTCCGGCGGCCGAGTCCGTGCGACCGGAGAAGTCAACCACAGCATGGAGCCTCCGACCTGTCGCGTCGGCCGAGCGGACCCGTGGCCGAGCCGGCAATGGACCGGGCGGGAGAGTCGGGCTACGCTCCACATCCCGTCATGGTCAGCCAGCAGCGACGACGCGGCGCGCGCCCTCGGCACCAGCGGTCCCGGCAGGCACGGGGATGGGCTGTGCATGCACGGGGATGCGCGGTGCTGCTCGTGTGTGCCCTCGTCGCATCGCTTGCCGTCGCCGCCGTGCCTCCGCAGGCGAAGGCGGATGCGTCGACCGTCGCGACCGACCGTGCGCGGATCAGCCAGATCGAGCAGGACCTTACAGTCGAGGGCGCCCGGATCCAGCGGCTCGTCGGCGCGTACGACCGGGTCCAGCGGAGCGAGGGCGCCATCCGTGCGAGGCTCGGACGGACCGCCTCGGCGCTCGCCTCCGATCGCGGTGCCGAGGCGGTAGCAGCCGTGCAGTTGCGCAGGGTGGCGGTGGACGCCTACGTGTCAGGCGGGAGCCTCCACTCTGGCCTCGCGCTGCTGGGCGCGTCGAGCCCGAGCGCGGACCTCGCCGCGGTCTACATCGACGTGGCAGGCGGCAGTCTCCAGTCCTCGGTGACGACGTTCGAGGTCGACCGGCACAGGGCGTACGTGGCTGGGGCGACGCTCCAGGGCGAGCGCCTCCGCGCCGCGGCGACACTCCGCCGGCTCTCCGCGGACCGGCGGCTTGCGAGCGCGGCTGTCGCGGCAGACGAGGCGATGCTTCGCCAGGTGAAGGGGAACGTCCAGGCGCTGCTCGCTGCCGCGTACCAGCGGGAGATCGCGTCCCGGCGGTCACAGGAGCTGGCGCTCGCGGCGCGGGCGAGCCAGCAAGCGGCGTCGCCCCCTCCACCGGTCACGCCCGCGACGGCAGGGGCGCCCGTCGCCGCGCCGGGGGCGTATGCGAACCCGCTGCGCGCCGTCGGCGGCCTCTCGCCCGAGAGGATCGACCAGGGTGTCGACTACAGCGGCTTCGGCCCGATCTACGCGATCGGCGACGGCGTGGTGCTCAGCACCTCGGTCGCGGGCTGGCCCGGAGGCACGTTCATCAGCTACCGGCTCACCGACGGTCCGGCCGCGGGCCTCGTCGTCTACGCAGCGGAGGATATCGAGCCGCTCGTGCAGGTCGGGCAAGCGGTCACGCCCGCTACGGTGCTCGGCACGGTCTACGAGGGCCCGGACGGGATCGAGACCGGCTGGTCGGACCCGGCAGGTCAGGGCTGGACGATGGCGCACGACTACGGGCAGTTCTCCGGGGGAAACTCCACGGCGTTCGGCGCGAACTTCTCCCAGCTGCTCCAGTCGCTCGGGGCGCCCGGCGGGATATTGCAGAACAGTCCCCCGACCGGTGCTCTCCCTGCAGGGTTGCCGGGTTGGTGATCCTCTAGGCGAGCACGAGGTCAGCTCGCCAACGGGTCCCGCGCACGCGCTCGGCGTTGCGCTCGTCCGAGCCGAGCGCGTGGGCGCGTGCGTCCTGCAAGCTGGCGCCGTGCGCCTCGTGACGTGCGACGAGCCTCCGCCGGCGCTCGTCGTCGGGGATGTCGAGGTACCAGACCGCGTCGAGCAGCTGGCGCACGTCGGCCCAGCCGGCCCCTTCGTCGAGGAGGTAGTTGCCCTCGGTGACGACGAGCGCGTGGTGCGGCGTGACGGCGATCGCGCCTGCGATCGGCTCCTCGATCTCCCGCCGGAACTCCGGCGCGTAGACCGTCGAGCCGGAGCCCGCCCGCAGACGCCGTAGCAGCGCGAGGTAGCCCTCGACGTCGAACGTGTCGGGCGCGCCCTTGCGGTCGGACCGACCGAGCCGCGACAGTTCGAGCCCGGCGAGATGGAAGCCGTCCATCGGCACGAGCACCGACGTCGGGCCGAGGGCGTCCACGAGCTCTGCCCCTAGGGTCGACTTCCCCGCACCCGGAGCGCCCGTGAGGCCGAGGATCGCCCGGCGACCGGGGCGGGCGAGCGCCCTGGCTCGCACGGCGAGACCCTCGAGGTCCTCGACACGGGCGGTCACCTCGCCGGTCGTCACGCGCGCCGGGGCCATTCCCGGGGGCCTCCCGCGTCACGACGTCGTCGGCCGGTCCAGCCGGCCCGGGCGTGCGGCACGGCGCTAGCTTACGGGAGCGTCGAGCACGCCACAGTCGAGTGCCGGCGGGAAGAGGGGGGCGTCATGCTCGTACGTGGTCGGCCGTTGCGCCTCGGCGTGCAGCTCCAAGCGCAGCGGACGACCTGGTTCGCCTTCGCGTCGGCGTTGCGCGACGTGGAGGCTCTCGGCTTCGACACGGTGTGGACCTTCGACCACCTGCTCCCGTTCTCCGGACCGGACGACGGTCCGAGCTTCGAGACCCTGACGACGCTCGGAGCGATGGCGGCGCTCACGTCGCGGATCCGGATCGGTGTCCTCGTGAACGGGGTCCTCTACCGTGACCCGGCGACGCTCGCGAAGAGCGCTGCCCTCGTCGACCAGATCAGTGGGGGCCGGCTCGAGTTCTCGCTCGGTGCCGCATGGGCGGAGAGGGAGTTCCGTGCCTACGGAATGGCATATCCGTCGCTGGCGGAGCGCTACGAGCGCCTGGACGAGGCGCTGCACATCGTGAGGTCCCTGTGGACCATGCACCGCACGACCTTCGAGGGCCGCTTCTACCGCGTCGAGGCGGCCCCCTGCGAGCCGAAGCCGGTCCAGTCGCCCCATCCGCCCGTGATGGTCGGTGGATCGGGAAGCGGCAGCCTGCGGATAGCAGCACGGCACGCGACCAGCTGGAACGTCCAGGGGTCGCCGGAGAGGTGCGCGGAGCGAGCCGCCCGCCTCGCGGGCTTCTGCGCCGAGATCGGCAGGGACGTCGCGGACATCGAGCTCTCGTGGCACGGCCAGATCGCGCTCGCGCCGACCCGTGCCGAGGCGGAGACGTGCGCCGCCGGCATCGCGGCGAGCCACGGCCTGGATCTCGAGCAGCAACGAGAGAGCTGGCTGGTCGGCACCCCGCCCGAGGTCGCCGAGCAGATCAGGCGGTACGTCGACGTAGGCATCTCGCACTTCGTCGTCGGTGTCGGGGACCCGTTCGACAGGGCGCCGCTGCGGCTTCTCCAGGACGTGGTGCGCCCCACCCTCGGCTAGCGCGCCGCTCGCGCGGCGTTTATGCCTTCTATCTAGCCGAGCCCATAGCGAACATTGGTGGCCGGCAAATCAATGCGTGTCTCGGCAGGGTTATATATGTGTTAGGTTCGACATTGGAACCGAGCCGAGCCTAAATGGGCGAGAGCAGATGTAGCCAGCATCTATATAGGGAGCGCAAGGAATGCCCACACGCACGATAGTCCAAGATTATTGTGATGTCTGTTTCGCCGAGCAGAACGAGAAGGAAGTTCCGGCGACGGACAAGATCAGGTTCGCCTGGCAGGGCCGGGACCTCGTGCTCCTCGTCTGCGAGAAGCACGTCGACCCGATACGCAACGAATTGCAGCGCCTCAGCGAGCTCGCCTCTCCGGAGGGACGCGGACGCCGGGCACAAGCGACGCAACGCCAGCCCCGTGCAGCGGCCTCGTCGGTACCTGCGACAAGGACCCTCTTCTCGCAGCTCGACGACGAGGAGAAGCAGCGCTTTCGTATCTGGGCGGACATGCCGAACGCGCGGCGCATCGGAGATGCACGCGTCAAGGAATGGACCGAAGCCGGCAAGCCCTGATTGCCAGGTCTGCTTGCCCCGTGTGATTGCCCGACCAGATTGCCCGACCTGATTGAAAGGCTTGCCCGGGCGGCTCCGCGGTCGAGCGCCCGTCGGCGACGGGTCCACCGCCCGCCGCGCGTCACCCTCCTAACCTGGGAGCAGGCGCCCGGGGGAGGGCCGCGACCATGACGACGTTGAGTGCCGGGACGCTGACGACCCTTGACCCGTCCGTCGCCGTCCCGACCTACGACCGCTCGACCGTGACCTCCGGGATCGTGCACGTGGGCGTCGGCGGCTTCCACCGTGCTCACCAGGCGATGTACCTCGACCGGCTGATGGGCGTCGGTCTGGCGACGAGCTGGGGGATCACGGGAGCCGGTGTGCGCTCCACCGACGTCGCGATGCGGGACGCGCTCGTCGCTCAGGACGGCCTCTACACCCTCGTGCTGCGGCACCCCGACGGCGCCTGGACGCCCCGCGTCATCGGATCGATCGTCGACTACCTGCTTCGCGCAGACGGGCCCGAGGCTCTCCTGGAGAGGATGGCTGCACCGGAGGTGCGGATAGTCTCGCTCACGATCACCGAGGGCGGGTATGGCGTCGATCCCCTCACCGGGGAGTTCGACGCCCAGAGCCCGGCGGTCCAGAGCGACCTGAGAGGCGACGGGCCGCCCGGAACGGTGTTCGGTGTCGTCGTCGAGGCCCTGGCGCGCCGTCGGGCGCGGGGGATCCCGCCGTTCACCGTCCTCTCGTGCGACAACATCCAGAAAAACGGTGTCGTCGCCCGAAGTGCCTTCGCGGGTTTCGCTCGCCTTCGCGGCGATGATCTCGGTGCCTGGGTCGCGGACGAGGTGCGCTTCCCGAGCTCCATGGTCGATCGGATCACGCCGCAGACCACCGACGACGACCGCGTCGAGGTCCGCAGGCGCTTCGGTGTCGACGACCGGTGGCCGGTGCTGTGCGAGCCGTTCTGCCAATGGGTCCTCGAGGACGACTTCGGAGCGGGCCGGCCGCCGCTCGAAGAGGTCGGGGTGCAGCTCGTCGCGGACGTCGAGCCGTACGAGCAGATGAAGCTGCGCCTGCTCAACGCCGGCCACCAGGCGCTGGGTCATGCCGGCCGGCTCGCCGGCCTCGAGCTCGTCCACGAGGTAGCGCACGATCCTGTCTTCGAGCGCTTCCTCCTCGAGTACATGAGGCAGGAAGCGATCCCGACGTTGCCGCCGGTGCCGGGCGTGGACCTCACCAGCTACACGCTGGAGCTGGTCGAACGGTTCTCGAACACCGAGATCCGGGACACCGTGTCCCGGCTGTGCGCGAACGCCTCGGACCGCGTTCCCGCGTTCCTCTTCCCCGTGCTCCGGCACCAGATCGCAGCCGGCGGACCGCTCGCCCGGGCGACAGCGGTAGTCGCCTGCTGGGCGCGATCGGCGGACGGACCCGACGAGCGCGGGCATCCTGTCGAGATCGAGGATCCCCTGGCGGGCCGTTTGACAGCGGCTGCCAGCCGGCAGCGACGGGAACCACTCGCGTTCCTCTCGGAGAACCGGACCGTCTTCGGCGATCTCCTGGACTCTCGCCGCTTCACGGAGACCTATGCGGCGATCCTCTCGGCTCTCTACGAGGGTGGCGTCCGCCGGACGCTGACGGAGATCGACGGGCTCGCCACCAGATGAGCATCCGCCGCGGCGGGGCACGCCACCCCGCCTTCCCGGCCCGCAGGTCCGTCGACCGTCACGCCGGGACTAGCGGTCCGCCCGTTC
>JAJZCK010000063.1 GCA_021846125.1 Actinomycetes bacterium
CGACGGCCCTCTCGACGACGGCCCTCTCGACGACGGCCCTCTCGACGACGGCCCTCTCGACGACGGCCCTCTCGACGACGGTCCTCTCGACGACGGTCCTCTCGACGACGGTCCTCTCGACGACGGCATTGGGCAGGACCGGGAGCGCAGTCGGGGCCTCCTCGACGTCCCCCGCACCTTCGAGCAGATGCGCTTCGTCGACGTCGTCATGGTGCTCCCGAGCACCAATCCCGTCCTCGTGCTCGAGGAGGTGTCGCCACCGTGCCGCCGGTTGCACATCCCGATCGGCACGCCGGAAGGAGTCGCGATCGCGTACGCGGCGCAGGGGATCCCGACGCCGAAGCCGCTGACGCACGAGCTGTTCGTGGCGGTGCTCGAGGCGCACGGGCTCACCATCGAGTACCTGCGCATCACCGAGGCACACCAGGGCTCGTTCAGCGCCGAGCTCGTGGTGTCGGGACCCTCGGGGAGCCGCACGCTCGCGTGCCGGCCTTCCGACGGCATCGCCCTCGCGCTGCGCCAGCGGCTCGGGGCCCCGATCGTGGTGGCCCCCGCGGTCCTCGACGAGGTGGGCGTCGAGGAGTAGGCGAGGCAGGTGGACCCGGGCTCGACCGGCCTCCCCGACCGGGTGGCCGGGGGCGCAGGTGGGCTCGGTCGCGGGCCTACCTGCCCGCCCGACCGAGGAGTCGCCCGTCACTCCACGAGCACGAGCGGCAACGCTGCCTCGACCCGCTCCTCGGCGTCCGGGGCCGCCACCGGGCGGCCCGGTCGTAGCGCGATCAGCGCGACGAGCAACGCGACCGCGACGACCACCGAGCCGGCCAGGAGCGCTCCCGAGCGCCCGTGCGCGACGGCCACGCTCGACAGCGCGGCGACGCCGAGAGCGGCACCGGTCTGCTGCATGGTCTGGAGCATCCCGGACGCCGCTCCTGCGTCGGCGCGTGCGACGCCGCTGAGGATCGTGACGCTGAGGGGCAGGAACGTGGCTCCCGCCCCGATCCCGAAAAGCAGCAAGGGGCCGAACAGGCTCGCGAAGTAGCCGCTCGTCGGGGTCGCCCGCGAGATCCAGAGCGAGGCCAGGGTGAGCGCGACCAGACCGACGAGCAGGATCGGTCGAGCGCCGATGCGACCGACGAGGCGGGGCGTGATCCGGGAGCTCGCGAAGATGAGCCCGGTGAGCGGCAGGAACGCAATACCGGCTCGGATGGCGCTGAAGTGCAGGTCGTCCTCGAGGTACTGGCTGACGAAGAAGAAGACCCCGTACATGACGGCGGGCACGAGAAGCATGTCGAGGTAGGCAGGGCCGCGCAGGCGGTCCGTGAGAAGGTGCATCGGCAGCAGTGGCTGGCTCCGGTGCCGCTCGACGGCGACGAACGCCGCGAGCAGCAGCACGCCGGCGATAAAGCAGGCGACCGTCGCGCCGGCGCTCGCCTGCTCGGCGAGGCGGATGAACGCGTAGGTCACTCCGGCCAGCCCGGAGGTCACGAGGACGGCTCCTGCGACGTCGAGCCGGCCGCCGTTGCGAGGCGGCTCGGAGACGACGCGCGGTGCGAGCACGACGATCGCTATGCCGATGGGCACGTTGATGAACAAGACCCAGCGCCACGAGACCCACGAGGTGAGCGCGCCGCCGAGCACGAGGCCGAGGGACCCGCCGCCGGCCGAGACGGCAGTGAAGATGCCGAGGGCCCGGTTCCTCGCCGGGCCCTCCTCGAAGGTGGCGCTGATGAGGCTGAGGGTGCTCGGGGACGCGAGCGCGGCGCCGACGCCCTGGACCGCTCGGGTGACGAGCAGCCACGTCGCCGTCGTCGCCATTCCGCCGAGGAGCGACGCCGTCGTGAACACGACGAGCCCGACGACGAGCATACGGCGCCGCCCGAACACGTCGCCCGCCCGGCCGCCGAGGAGGAGCAGGCCGCCGAAGGTGAGGCTGTAGGCGTCGACGACCCACGACAGCCCTGCGGAGCTGAAGTGCAGTGAGCGTTGGATGGGTGCGAGGGCGATGTTGACGACCGTGGCGTCGAGCACGAGCATGAGCTGGCAGGTGACGATGACCGCGAGGGCGATCGATGCCCGCGCCGGGGCGCGCAAGGTGAAGGGCACGTTGCTCCTTGACGAACGGGGAAGCCGATGGCTCCCGGGAGGTGCTTGGACACGGCGACGGCTCGTGAAGCCACGTGCCGGGCGGGGATCGCGAAGTCGCGACCCGAAAGGCGCCCGGCGGCTCGTGGGACTAAAGTGAGGGCGCCTCCGGTTAGTATACGGAGGGTACCTCCGGTTTGCAAGCCGGACTGGCACTCGGCCGAGGTGCGAGAGATGAGCGAAGCGGATGCAGTGGCGCGGCCACGCCGAGCCGACGCGCAGCGCAACTTCGAGCGGATCCTCGCCGCGGCCCGCTCGGCCGTGGTGGAGCGCGGCGGAGACGTCGTGCTGGAGGACGTCGCGCGAGACGCCGGCGTCGGCATCGGGACCCTCTACCGCCACTTCCCGACACGCCAAGCGCTGCTCGAGGCCACGTTCCTCGACGAGGCACGGGAGCTACGCGCGCGGGCCGAGGTCCTCGCAGGGGACATATGCGCTTTCGATGCCCTCGTCAGCTGGCTGCGACTCCAGGTCGACTTCGGATTGCACGGCCACAGCATGGGTGCTGCAGTCCTGAGCGCCAAGCACGACACGGGCTCGGAGATCCAGGTGGCGTGCAGCGCGTCTCGCATGGCAGGGAACGTGCTGCTGCGCCGGGCGCAGGACGCTGGCGAGGTGCGTGCCGGCGTCGAGATAGACGATGTCCTCAGGCTTATCCACGCGCTCGTTCTCGTGAACGGGACGTCGCCGGATCTCGCCCAGGTGGAGCGTATGTTCGATCTCGTGATCTCCGGCATCCGGGCCTGACCCGGCGGGGCACTGGGTCGGACGGCGCGCTAGGTGCCGCGCGCGGCTATGCCGCGGCCTGCCGCTACAACTCCGAGGCGCTCAGCTGGTTGCCCTCGTTCGAGATCCGCATCACGAGCGCCAGCAGGATGTAGTTCGCGACGAGCGACGATCCGCCGTAGGAGACGAACGGCAGCGTCATGCCAGTGTCCGGGAGCAGCCGCGTCACGCCGCCCATGATGACGAAGGCCTGGAAGCCAAGGGTTACCGTCAGCCCGACTGCGGCCAGCTTCGCGAACTGCGAACGGGCGCGGAGCGCGGTCCGCAGCCCTGCGCCGACGAGGAGCACGTAGCCGACGACGATGGCGACGGTGCCTGCGAGCCCGAGCTCCTCGCCGATCGCCGCGAAGATGTAGTCGCTCGTCGCGACCGGAAGCACCGTCTCGGTCGCGTTGTTGATCTGCACGAGCCCGAGCCCGATGCCCGACCCGAACACGCCGCCCCGACCGAAGGCGAGCTCTCCCTGGATCGGCTGGTAGCCGGCGGCGGTCGGGGCAGACCACGGGTCGAGCCACACACTGATCCGCTCGCTCACCTGGCCGAGCAGGTGGGACGCGAGGAACGCTCCCACCGCGAAGAGCACGAGGCCGATGACGACGTAGGTCCACCGCCCCGTCGTCACCCAGAGCAGCGAGAGGAACACGACGAAGAGCAGGAGCGAGAAGCCGATGTCGTGCTCGGCGAGGATGATGACGAGGGAGAACACCCACGCGACCGCGACGGGACCGAATGCCCGCAGGTCGGGGAGCAGGTGGTCGCCGACGCGCCGCGTCGGGATCGTGAGCAGCTCGCGCTTCTCGACGAAGTACGAGGCGAAGAAGAGCACCAGCAGGAGCTTGCCCACCTCGACTGGCTGGAAGGACAGCGAGTGGAACGAGACCCAGAGCTTGGCGCCGTAGGCGTTCTGGTTCGCGGGGCTGCGTCCGACGACCGGCAAGAGCGGCGCGACGAGGAGCGCGAGCGCGACGGCGAGCAGCAGGTAGCGGTAGCGCTCGAGGTCCCGGGAGCGCTTCACCCCGACCAGGACGAGCGCGTAGGCCACGAGTCCGATGACGATCCACGCGAACTGCTGTCCCGCCTCTGCCGGGTCGAGAGCGATGATCATGACGTAGCCGATGCCGTTCAGCACGAGCGCGACCGGCATCAGGACCGGGTCGGCATCCGGAGCGAACCGGCGGTTCACGAGCTGCAGGAACAGAGCGACGCCCCCGAGCCCGGCGAGGATCGTCGAGGCGTTGCGCGGAAGGGCGTTGCTCGTCGCGAGCGAGACGAGCAGGGCCGCGAAGAGCACGGTGACCGCACCGACGACGAGCAGCCCGAGCTCGCTGCGCCGGCGCGCGCCCGCCCATCCGCTCTCGGTGCCGAGGCCGAGCCGTCGGGGGCGGACCCGTCGCGCGCCCGCGGCCACCGTCACGCCAGCAAGGCTAGCGGTCCCGCTACCTCGGGCGGTGCCGTGTGCCCGCTAGCCTGACCGCGATGGCCGGTGACCTCCTCGCGAGCGCGACGGCTCCCGACACAGGGTCCGGCACAGATCTCCGCCCGGGCACGGGACCGGCGCCCGCCTCCAGGCGAGACGAGGTGTCAGGGCCGCTCGATCCGGCAGAGGTCGGCCCGGAGCGCTTCGTCAACCGGGAGCTCTCCTGGCTCGACTTCGCGGCCCGGGTCCTCGACCTCGCCGCGGACCCCTCGACGCCGGTCCTCGAGCGAGCGAAGTTCCTCGCGATCTTCTCGACCGGAATGGACGAGTTCTTCCAGGTGCGCGTCGCGGGCCTGAAGGACCAGCATGCGGCCGGTCTGCGAGCCCGCTCGCCGGACGGGCGCACGGTGAGCGAGCAGCTGCGGGCAGTGCGCTCGCGCGCCGACGGCCTCGTCGAGCGCGCGTCGGGGATCGTGATGGGCGACCTCGTGCCGGCGCTCGCTGCCGAGGGGATCCGTGTCGTCGCGTACGAAGACCTCGACACCGACGCGCGAGGCGAGCTGCGCGACATCTTCGACCGCGAGATCTTCCCGGTCCTGACGCCGCTCGCCGTCGACCCGGGCCACCCGTTCCCGTACATCTCGAACCTGTCGCTCAACCTTGCGGTCGTCGTCGCCGACCCGACGACCGGCGAGCAGCGCTTCGCCCGGGTGAAGGTGCCGCCGCTGCTTCCGAGGTTCGTCCTGCTCGGCGACAAGGTCCGCTTCGTCCTGCTGGAGCAGGTGATCGCCGCGCACCTCGACCAGCTGTTCCCGGCGATGACGATCGGCGCGTTCCATGTCTTCCGGGTGACGCGCAACGCGGACCTCGACCTCGACGACGGCGAGGCCGACGACTTGCTCGAGGCCGTCGAGGTCGAGCTGCGGCGCCGTCGCTTCGGCCGCGCCGTCCGCCTCGAGGTCGACGCGACGGCCGGGCCGGACGTGCTCGGGATCCTCGAGCGCGAGCTCGAGCTCGGCCCGGACGACGTCTATGCCTCGAGCGGGCCCCTCGACCTCGGACAGCTCTGGGCGATCGCGGACCTCGACCGGCCGGAGCTCCACGAGCCGCGGTGGATCCCGACCACCCAGCCCCGGCTCGCCCCGGTCGGCGACGAGCCCGTCGACCTGTTCGCAGTCGTGCGCGAGCGCGACGTGCTCGTCCAGCACCCGTACGACTCCTTCGCGAGCTCGGTCGAGGCGTTCATCTCGCAAGCAGCCGCAGACCCCGACGTCCTCGCCATCAAGCAGACGTTGTACCGGACCTCGGGGGACACGCCGTTCGTGTCCGCTCTCGCGCGTGCCGCCGAGGCGGGCAAGCAGGTGGCTGCTCTCGTCGAGCTGAAGGCGCGCTTCGACGAGCAGCGCAACATCGTCTGGGCGCGCCAGCTCGAGCAGGCGGGCGTCCACGTCGTCTACGGCGTGGTCGGCTTGAAGACGCACTCGAAGACGGCGCTCGTCGTGCGGCGGGAGGCGGACGGGATCCGCCGCTACTGCCATGTCGGCACGGGCAACTACAACTCGGGGACCGCTCGTGTCTACGAGGACGTCGGCGTGCTCTCGTGCGACCCGGACCTCGGTGCGGACCTCACCGACCTGTTCAACCACCTCACCGGGTTCTCGCGTCCTGCCCGCTCCCGCTCGCTCGTGCTCGCACCGGATCGCTTCCGTCCGTGGGTCCTCGAGCAGATCGCGGCCGAGGCCGCAGCGGGAAGCGCAGGGTGGGTCACGATCAAGGTCAACGGGCTCACGGACCCCGAGGTCATCGACGCCCTCTACAGGGCGTCGATGTGCGGAGCGCGTGTCGAGCTCGTGGTCCGCAGCGTCTGCTCGCTGCGCCCGGGTGTCGAGGGCCTGTCCGACCGCGTCACCGTCCGCTCGGTGGTCGGACGCTTCCTCGAGCACTCGCGTATCTACCGCTTCGGCGCGCCGACCGGCGAGGTACGCGCGCTGGCGGCGACCGCAGGGGGGGTCGCGCACTTCGAAGCGACGCAGGGTGCCCGCCCTGCCCGGTACTTCGTCGGCTCGGCGGACCTCATGGAGCGCAACCTCGACCGCCGGATCGAGGCGATCGTGCCGGTGCGCGACCCGGAGCTGTGCGCGCGCCTCGAAGAGGCGCTCGACCTCGTGCTCGCGGACGACACCCACGCCTGGACCCTCGACGGGAGCGGCGCCTGGTCCCGCGTGCCGACGAGCCGAGGTGTCGACTCCCAGCGCAGGCTCTGCGACCTCGCCGTCGAGCGCTCCCGCCGTCGGCGTCCCGCCGAGACCGTGGACTGAGGGACGTCCCGGGTGCGGATCGCAGCTCTCGACCTTGGCAGCAACTCCTTCCACCTCCTCGTCGTCGAGGCGCGCCTCGACGGGAGCTTCGTGCCCCTCGCACGCGAGCGGGAGATGCTCCGCCTCGGGGACCTCGTCGCGCGGACCGGCGAGATCGGCGAGGAGGGGGCCAGCCGTGCCGTCGAGGTAGTGCGGAGGTTCCGGTCGATCGCCGAGGCCCAGCACGCCGACGAGATCGTGGCGCTCGGCACGGCGGCACTTCGCGAGGCGGTGGACGGTGTCGAGCTCGTGGACCGTGTGCGCGAGGAGACGGGGGTCGAGATCCACGTCGTCGACGGGCTGCGGGAGGCGGAGCTGATCTTCACGGCGGTGCGCTCGAGCGTGCTCATCGATCCGGGCCCCGCTCTCGTCGCGGATCTCGGTGGCGGGAGCCTCGAGCTCATGGTCGGGGACCGCTCCGGGCTCGCGTTCGCTGCGAGCCTGCGCCTCGGCGTCGGGCGGTTGACCGCGGAGATCGCCCCGTCGGACCCGCCGGCAGGGGGCGACCGGGCGCGCCTTCGTGGGCGCGTCGCGTCGGAGCTCGCGTCGGTCCTCGAGGAGCTGGTGTCGGCCAAGCCGCAGATGCTCGTCGGTTCGAGCGGGACGCTGACCTCGATCGCCCGCATGGCGCTCGCCACGCGCGGCGGCCCGCCGCCGTCGACGCTCAACCAGCTCACCGTGACCGGTGACGAGATCGCAGCGGTCTCCCGACGCATCTTCGCGTCGACGTCGGCCGAGCGCGCCCGCATGGCCGGCTGCGACAGCCGCCGAGCCGAGCTGCTGCCCGCTGGCGTCGCCGTTCTCGAGGAGCTGATGGCATCGACGTCGCTCGACTCGCTGACGCTCAGCGAATGGGCACTTCGCGAGGGGATCGTCCTCGACGCGATAGGCATGCACGAGCGGGCCGAGCTCGCGGACGACCCGCGCGCGATGCGCCGGTCGTCGGTGCTCGCGCTCTGCCGCCGCTCTAGTTGGCGCCAACGCCACGCGCACCAGGTCGCCAAGCTCAGCACCGAGCTGTTCGACGCGACGGCCGAGCTGCACCATCTCGGCTCCGACAGCCGCGAGCTGGTCGAGCTCGGCGGGCTCGTCCACGACATCGGCGAGCACGTGAGCAAGACCGGGCACGACCGCCACACCGCCTATCTCGTCGAGAACGGCGGCCTGCGGGGCTTCTCGCCCGCCGAGGTGCGCAAGCTCGCGGTCCTCGGCCGCTACCACGTGCGTGGCACGCCGAAGGCGAGCTTCGAGCCGTTCGACGCCCTCGACGCGGCGGACCGGGCGGAGGTGACGACCCTCGTCGCTCTCCTGCGGGTCGCCGACGCGCTCGACGCGACACATGCCTCGCTCGTCGAGCACGTCGGGCTCGAGCCCGCGTCCGCACCGAGATCCGACGGGCGAGCCGACTCCCCGGCGGGACTGCGCCAGCTCGACCTCGTGGTCGAAGGGCACGGTGACGTCGAGCTGGAGCTATGGACCGTCCGACGCAAGCAGGAGCTGTTCGAGAAGGTCTTCGAGTGCGATCTCGGTCTCCGGCTCGTCCGGCTGCGACGTGTGCCCTACGACCCGGATCGAGCTGGCGGCGCCGGCCTGTCCTGACGTCGTCGAGGGCCGCTCGACGGGCGGCTCGGTGGGCTCTTCCGAACGTCGCTCCGGGAGCCGTCGACCGGTTCGACCGGTGCAGAGGTGACGGGGATGGGCACCGTCGGGTCCGCAGGCGTCGCCTCGGTCGCCATGTCACGTAGCGCGCGGCTGCGCGCGCCGAGGGACGAGCCTCGCGGCACCCTCAAGCTCACGTAGGCCGCTGCGCCGACGGGGATCGGTATCCAGAAGTTCACGAGGCGCCAGGCGAGCACGGCGAGCGTCGCGGGACTCCGGGTGACACCGAAGCTCACGAGCAGAGCGGGGGCCGCGGCGTCGATCAGGCCGAGCCCTCCAGGGGTGACGGGAATGACAGCGAGGACGTTCGCGATCCCGTAGGCGGCGAAGAGCTCGAACGGGTTGACGTAGATCCCGAAGGCCGCGACGAACGACCACAGTGACGCCGCGTCGAGCAGCCAGTTGAGTACGGCCCAGCGCAACGCGCGGCGCAATAGGCTGCGGTCCATAGCAAGGTCGCGGAGCGAGGTGCCGAGCCGTCGGACGAGCAGCTCGACGCGGTCCGGGTCGAGCCGGGGGACCCTGTGGCCGATGGCCCGCGCGAAGCGGATCGCACCGTCCTCGCCGTGGGTGAGGGAGTAGACGAGCGCTCCGACGACGAGGAGCACGAGCATGCCGACGAGCGCGACGACGACGTAGATCGGGTGGAAGCCGGCGATCGGGATCGAGATGACGAGCGAGCACCAGAGCAGCGCGTTGAGGACGACGGCCGAGCCGATGCCCTGCGTCGCCATCGCGAACGCGGCGTCTGCACCGTTCACGCCGTTGCGGGTGAGCAGGCGGTAGCCGAGACCCGCGCTTCCCGCGCTGCCACCCGGCAGGACGTGGGACACCGCGAGGCCGGCGAGGTCGATGCGGATGATGGTGGAGTAGCTCGGCCGTGTGCCGGGCAGCAGCGAGCGGGAGAGCAGCCCGTAGGCGGCGAGAGAGGCCGCCTCGAACAGGAAGCCGGCGACGACCCAGCCGAAGCGGATGTGGGTCAGCAGGTAGAGGTGCCTGCTCGCACCGACGAGCTCAGGTGCCACGACGTACTCGAGCAGCAGCAGCAGCACGAAGATGACTGCACTGTGGCGGAGCGGTGCCGGCACGAGCGAGCGCCAGCTGCGCCTGGCCGGGCCGGCTGGCGGTTGCCGCTCCGGGGCAGGCTCCGCCCCGGGTGGCTGCTGTCCCACGGCAGGCTGCTGCTCGAGGTCCGCGCGCCTGGCCGGGCGCGCTCCCGGTCGGCGCATTCCACCATGCTTGCACGGCTGGAGAGCGGACCGGTGCCGGAGCCGCCGGTCCAGTCACCGGACATTCCCGCCGGAGAGCACCGCGTCGGCTTGACTGTGACGGTGAGCGATCCGGGGTCGGGCGATCAGGGGTCGGGCGATCAGGGGTCGGGCGATCAGGGAGCGCCGCGTCGGCCGTGGTGGGCGCCGGAGGAACAGCAGGTGGCTGCGCGCGCGATCGAGCGGCTCGTCCTCCGGTCGGCCGTGCGCGTCGCGCTCGTCGGGCTCGCGACGGTCGCGCTCGCGACGCTTCTCTGGCGCCTCCGAGCCCTCGTGCTCCTGCTGCTCGTCGCCTTGTTCGTCGCGGTGCTGCTCGATCCGGCCGTCCGAGCGCTCAGCCGTCGAGGGATCTCGCGTGCGGGAGCCACCGTGGCTGTCTACGTAGCTGGCGTGGTGGTGGCTGCCGCGCTCGCCTACGTCTTCGTCCACCCGATCGTCGGCTCGGCGACCACGTTCGCCCGCGAGCTGCCGAGCCTGGTGCGTCAGGCCGAGCAGGGCAAGGGTCAGGTAGGCAGGCTCGCGACACGCCTCCACCTCCTGCGGTTCGTGAAGACCCACGCCCCGAAGCTCGAGAGCGTCATCTCGGGTCTCGGCAGGCCTGCGCTCTCCGTAGGCCGCACGGTGGTGAGCGGCGTCGTGAGCGCCGTGACCATCGCTGTCGTGAGCTTCTTCCTGCTGCTCGAGGCGCCGAGCATCGCCTCCACGATCCTCTCCTGGATGCGTCCCGAACGCGCCGGTCTCGCTCGCCGGGTGGCGGACGACATGGCTCGCCAGGTGACGGGCTTCATGCTCGGCAACCTCGCGACCTCCGTCATCGCCGGCATCGTCGTCTACGTCGCCCTCCAGATCACCGGTGTCCCGTTCGCGGGAGTGCTCGCGATCTGGGTCGGCCTCGTCGACTTCCTGCCGATGATCGGAGGGCTGCTCGCGGGCATCCCGGCCGTCGGCGTGGCCTTCCTGCACTCCGTCGTGGCCGGCGCCGTGACGATCGTCGTCTTCCTCGTCTACCAGCAGATCGAGAACCACGTCCTCTACCCGGTGATCATGAGCAGGACGGTGCGCCTGAACCCGCTGTTCATCCTCCTCGCGGTGCTGGTCGGTGCCGAGGTGGGGTCCGTCGTCGGCTCGGCGTTCGGAGGGCTGTGCGGCGCATTGCTCGCCGTGCCGGGGGCCGGCGGGGCCCAGGTCGTGGCTCGCGCGATCACGGAGGACCGCCGACGGCGTGCCCCGGTGGGACGGATGCCGGCGGACTAAGTTCTTCTCGTGCGCATCCTGGTCGTGCTCCCCACCTATAACGAGAGCGCGACCATCGCGCGGATCCTGCTCAGGGTGCGCGAGAGCCTCCCGGCGGCGGACGTCCTCGTCGTCGACGACTCGTCGCCGGACGGCACGGCGAAGCTCGCTCTCGAGGTGGCAGACGAGATCGGCCAGATCGAGGTGCTGTCGCGCTCGTCGAAGGACGGCCTCGGTCCGGCCTACCGGGCGGGATTCGAGTGGGGACTGTCGCGGGGCTACGAGGCCTTCGTCGAGATGGACTCGGACTTCTCGCACGACCCTGCCGACCTGCCACGCATCGTGGCGCCACTCGAGCAGGGCTACGAGGTCGCGATCGGGTCGCGCTACGTGCCCGGCGGCTCCATCCCGGATTGGACGACGAGCCGCCGGCTGCTCTCGCGCGGTGGCAACCTCTATGCCGAGATGCTCCTCTCGCTCGGCGTGAAGGACTCGACGGCCGGCTACCGGGCCTACACAGCGACGGTCCTGCGCAGGATCGACCTCGAGACGGTACGTGCCGACGGCTACGGCTTCCAGATCGAGATGACCTATCGCGCGAAGTGCGCGGGAGCGCGTATTGCCGAAGTGCCGATCCGCTTCGTCGACCGGACCGAGGGGACGTCGAAGATGTCGACGCGGACCGTCTCGGAGGCACTGCGCCTCGTGACGGTCTGGGGGTTCGAGAGAGTCGCCGGGAAGGCGCCTGCTCGAGGTCTCACGGTGAAGCGCTCCGTCTAGCTGCGAGGTCCGACCGTCCGGCCCGCGCCTCGCGGGTGTCCGCCATATCGGGGCCCTACGGAGGTTCAGGGGCGTACAGCGGCGGCGAGCAGGGCCTGGAGCTTGAGCTGGGTCTCGGCCAGCTCCGCTGCAGGGTCGGACCCGGCGACGACCCCGACGCCGGCCATGAGGCGAGCTTTCGGACCGTCGACGAGCGCGCTGCGGATCCCGATCCACCACTCGCCGTCGCCGTCGGCGCGCACCCATCCCACCGGACCGGCGAAGCGGCCTCGGTCCAGGTCCTCGAACTTGGCGAGGTAGCCGAGAGCGGCGTCTCGCGGCCAGCCGCCGACAGCGGGCGTCGGGTGGAGCGCAGCCGCCAGCGCGAGCGCACCCGGAGGCGGCACGGCGGGTGCGATCTCGCCCGTGATGCGCGTCGCGAGGTGGGCGACGTTGCGGAGCTCGAGCAGGTGCGGCACCTCTGGAGCCTCGAGCCGGAGGCAGAGCGGACCGAGCGCGGTGAGGATCGCGTCGACGACGATGCGGTGCTCGGCCCGCTCCTTCGCCGACGCGAGGAGGCTCGCGCCGAGGTGCCGATCCTCGTCCGGGTCGCCACTGCGGGCGATGGTGCCCGCGAGCGGCTGCGAGACGACCTCGCGACCTGCCCGCCGTACGAGCAGCTCCGGGCTCGCGCCGACGAAGCCGTCGACGGCGAAGGCGAGGCAGGACGGGTGGAGGGTCCTCAGGCGCTCGAGGAGGTGGTGCTGGAGGAATGGGCGGTCAGCGAGCACCGCGACCTCCCGCACCAGGACGACCTTGTCGATCTCGCCGGCGCGTATCGCCTCCACGGCTCGAGCGACCCGCTGCCGGAAGTCCTCGTGCGAGCGCGCGGACCCGAGCTCGAAGGACTCGGGCGGCGGGTCGCTCTCGTCCGGTCGGGACGTGTCGGCCCGCCCGGCGAAGGGGAAGCGGTCGAGCGACGTCGCCACGACGTCCGGGGTCCCGACGACGGTGGCCCGGACGCCGGAGCCGTCGGCGACGACGGCGACCTCGGGCACGACGAGTGCAGAGCGTGCCGTCGGGTCGAACGCGAGGGCGCCGAGCGCGAGCGGTCCAGGCCCTTTTGGCGATCGCGCCCGTGCCGTCGAAGGTGCCGGCGGCATCCCTGCGAGCCGCGCCTCGGCGGCCCGCACCCCGGGGCGGTCGTCGGTGCCGGACGCCAGCTCGAGACGGTGCGCAACTCCCCAGGTGAGGACCGAGGCGCCGTCGCGCTCGAGCACGCGACCGGTCGCGTACGCGTGGCGACGAACCGCGGCGAGCACGTCCGGGTCGACCTCGGCCGAAGCCCAGCACAGCTCGCGCGCCGGCGCCTCGTCGTCGATGCCACGTGCCACGGCGCTGCCGGTGCTCGGCGTCACAGCCCGGCGCCGGCGGGCGCCGAAAGGGGTCTCGCCCCGGTCCGTGTCGCCGTCACGACTTGGGTGACGCCACCGCTCAGCTCGTGGTGGCGCGCGTCGGTGAAGCCGGCGGCGGTCACGGTGGCGAGAAGGTCTGCACGTGACGGCAAGTAGGCGACGGAGCGGGGCAGGTAGCGGTAGGCAGCTCCGTCGGACAGCAGCGCACCGAGCCTGGGCACGACCTCGTTGAACCACACGCGGTGCCCGAGGCGCAGGAGAGGCGAGGCCGGCGCGTCGACCTCGAGCAGGGCGAGCCTGCCGCCGGGCCGGAGCACGCGCCCGCACTCGGCCAGCACGCCTGCGAGGTCGGCGAAGTTCCGCAGGGCGAATCCACTGACGACGCCGTCGAGGGCGCCGTCGACGAACGGCAGGGCGGTGCCGTCGGCTTCCAGCACGGGGGCACCTCCCGCCCGCGACGCCGCGAGCATGCCGAAGGACAGGTCGGCACCG
>JAJZCK010000064.1 GCA_021846125.1 Actinomycetes bacterium
AAGGATCGGACCACCGCTCCGAGCTTCGCTACTCGAGCTTGGGCGGCCGCGGTCTCGGCGGGTACCGCCCGTGTCGACTTCGCTCCGTCCTCCCCGGGTCCGCTCGCGTGGACGCCGGTGGGTCTCTTCGCGACCGCAGACCGCGGCGCCACATCTGGTGCGGACGTCGCACGGCGCCTCACGGGGGTGTCGACCTTGGCGGCAGTCGTCACGCGCTCCCTCGCCGCGGCAGACTTCGGCAGGACGGCCTCCGCCGCCACTGCCTCCGACTGGTCCGCCGCCGCACGCGAGAGGGAGCCGGAGCCCTTCTTCGCAGTCGGCGCCTTCGCAGTCGCTGCTGTCGGCTCGGAGGCGTTGGCGGAAGCCTCGCCGAGTGGCACTTTCGCTCCAGTCGAGCGTCTCACCCGGACCCGCTCGAGCACCGCGCCCGGCGCAGCGGACGCCTCGGCAGCCGACCGGCGTCTCGACGTTCGCACGGGGGCCTCGACCGGGCCCGCACCTCGAGAGGATGCGGGTGCTCGCGCCATACGGACCTCGGCCGCCACGGTCTCCTCGCTCGGCCGCCCGGACACTACGGCGATCCCCGGCAAGGCGAGCTCGACACCTCGCCTGAACGGATCGAGCGCCGTGACGACGAACGTCCGCTCCTCTCCTCGATGGAGCACCTCGCGCGCGGCGCGCGGCGCTGGGTCGCCGAGCCCAGACAACGGGACGTAGCAACGAACCTCGCCGAAGCGGACCACCGCCCCGTGGGACGTGAAGCTCTCGACGACTCCCGCGATCTCGTCCCCGAGCGGATGGTCCGCGATGAAGGAGATGAACGTCATCGGGTCGTTCACCGCCTGCGGAGACGGGCCAGCCACCCTGCTGCGAGCATGCGGGGCTCGGCTGGGCTCGACGGTCTGCGCCGCGGGTGCCCGCACGGCCTCCCTCGTCGCCTGCGCGATGGCCTTGACCACGCGCACCTTCGCGCGGCTCGCGTCGCGCACGGCGACACGGCTGCGCGGGCCGCGCACCGGGCTGCGCGGGACGAAGATCCATCCGACGCCGGGCACCGGTGTCGCTCCGAGCAGTCGCCCGCGCTCGAACAGCCACTCGTGCTCGCCGTGGAACTCCTGGAAGGAATCGTTCGACAACACGATTCCGTCGACACGTTCGGCGATGCGCAGGAGAAACGCGTCGCCGCGACCGATGGCCCCCGCTGGAGGATAGACGTACTCACCTCGCAAGGCAGCCTGCTCGAAGCGCTCGAGCTCCGAGGGGTCGACGCGATGGGCGAACGTCGCGTCGACGACGACGGTGACCACGGCGTCGGGCAGCTCCTTACGGAGCTCCGCGACAGCCTCTTCGAGCTGAACGAGGCTCGGCGTCGATCGACCTTCGGTCGCGATGTTCGATCCGTCGACGACGACGTGCTCGGCGGCCATGACCCCGCTAGTCAAGCACTACTCCGGACACCGGCGGCGCGTCGGCAGCGCACGCGACGGCGTGGCCCCCGCGGAGCTGGGCGTTCGACCACGCGGCCAGCCAGGTGGGCGACAGCCCGGCGGCCGCGAGGGGCAGGCACGCACCACTGCTAGGAGGAGGCAGGCACTCGGCCGACCGCTTCGTCGAGCAGCCCCTCGAGCTCGAGCTCGTGGATCGCGTGCGACCCTGTCGCCGGGCTGCCGGCCTCCGCGCGGCTCACGTGCCTCATGCGGTAGCGCTCGGGGAAGAGGCGACCGAGCTGTCCGCCGGCGAAGGTCCACGGGCCCATGTTCTGGGGCTCGTCCTGGAGCCATACGAGCTCCTCGGCGTTCGGGTAGCGGTCGAGCACGTCGACGAGCTGCCCGTCCGGCCACGGGTAGAGCTGCTCCACGCGCACGATCGCGGAAACGGGCGCCGGTGCCCGAGAAGCGAGGAGCGCGTCGCTACGACCGATGGCGTCGAACGCGATCTTGCCGCTGCAGCAGACCACGCGGCGCACAGCGGCGTTGTCGAGCGCGGCGCCGCGCCTCGGGTCGTCGAGGACCTCGTGCCAGCTGCCGGACACGAGCTCGTCGACAGAGGAGCGCGCGTGACGGGCACGTAGCAACGACTTCGGGGCGAGCACGACGAGCGGCCTGCGCACGCTACGGTGCGCCTGGGCGCGCAGCAGGTGGAAGTACTGGGCCGCGGTCGTCGGTTGCGCGACGGTGATGTTGCCCTCCGCCGCAAGGCTGAGGAAACGCTCGGGTCGGGCCGACGAGTGCTCCGCCCCCTGACCCTCGTAGCCGTGCGGGAGGAGCAGGACGAGACCCGAGCTCTGCCCCCACTTCTCCTCGGCAGCGACGAGGAAGTTGTCGACGATGATCTGCGCACCGTTCGCAAAGTCGCCGAACTGCGCCTCCCACGCGACGAGCGCCGTCCGTGCCTCGACCGAGTAGCCGTACTCGAATCCGACGGCGGCGTACTCGGACAGCAACGAGTCGTAGACGAGGAAGCGCCCACGAGACGCCGGCGAAGGATCGTCCGTTCCGCGCGTAGCGCAGAACGCCGCCAGCGGGATGTGCTCCTCGCCGGTCTCGTAGTCGACGAGGACTGCGTGCCGGTGCGAGAACGTCCCGCGCCTCGTGTCCTGCCCGGTCAAGCGGACGTCCGTGCCTTCGGTGAGCAGAGAGCCGAAGGCGAGAGCCTCGCCGAGCGCCCAGTCCACCTCCCCCGCACGGTAGACCTCGGCACGCTGCGCGAGCTGGCGGGCGAGCTTCGGGTGGACGGTGAAGCCCTCCGGAGCCTCGTGCAGCGCGTTCGCGATCGCATCGAGCGTCGGCAAAGCGACCCCGGTGGCCATCGCGAGCCGCGGCGCCTCCTGCAGGCGGCGCTCCGGCAGGTGGTCGATGTGCGGCGGCGCGGTCGAGCGGGTCTCGTCGAGCGCGTCCTGGAGCAATGCCGAGAAGTCCGCTAGTGCCTGCTCGGCCTCCCCGACGGTGATGTCGCCCCGTTTGACGAGCGCTTCGGTGTAGAGCTTGCGTACCGAGCGGTGCCGCTCGATCTCCTTGTACATGAGCGGTTGGGTGTAGCTCGGGTCGTCGCCCTCGTTGTGCCCGTGCAGCCGGTAGCAGACGAGGTCGACGACGACGTCCTTGTGGAACTGCTGGCGGAACGCGAACGCGAGGCGGGCGACGCGGACGCACGCCTCCGGGTCGTCTCCGTTCACGTGGAAGATCGGAGCCTGCACCATCTTCGCGACGTCCGTCGCGTAGACCGACGACCTCGCCTCGGTCGGGGGCGTCGTGAAGCCGAGCTGGTTGTTGATGACCAGGTGGACCGTTCCGCCGGTCCGGTAACCCTGGAGCTGGGAGAGGTTGAGCGACTCGGCGACGACACCCTGCCCGGCGAACGCTGCATCCCCGTGGACGAGCAACGGCAGCACCGGAAAGCTCTCGGGGTCGCTCTCGCGGTCCTGCTTCGCGCGCGCCATGCCTTCGACCACGGGATCGACTGCCTCGAGGTGCGACGGGTTCGACGCGAGCGTGACGGGGATCGTGAGACCGTCGCGCCCGACGAACTTGCCGATCGCCCCCTTGTGGTACTTCACGTCTCCCGACCCTTGGACGGTCTCGGGGTCGAGGTTCCCTTCGAACTCCGCGAAGATCTCGCCGTAGGACTTGCCGACGATGTTCGCGAGCACGTTGAGCCGGCCGCGATGCGCCATGCCGAGGACAGCCTCGGAGAGCCTCGCGCGCGCCGCCTCTTCGAGCACCGCGTCGAGGAACGGGATCGTCGACTCCGCACCTTCGAGACCAAAGCGCTTCTGGCCGACGTAGCGGGAGTGCAAGAAGCGCTCGAACGCCTCGGCCGCGTTGAGCCTTCCGAGGACGTGCCGCTGCTCCTCGGCGCTCAACGCCGTGTCGACGCCTTCGACGTGACGCTGGATCCACTGCTTCTCGGCAGGCTCCTGGATGTGCATGTACTCGACTCCGACGGTCCGGCAGTACGCGCTGCGGAGGACCTCGAGGATCGAGTCGAGCGGGAGCACGTCGCTGCCCGCGAGACCACCCGTGTAGAAGCGGCGATCGAGGTCCCACACTGACAGCCCGTAGCTCGCGGGATCGAGGTCCGAGCGGAGCACGGGCGGCGCCACTGCAAGCGGGTCGAGCTGCGCGATGAGGTGACCACGGACCCGGTACATGTTGATGAGCGCCTGCACCTGCACCTGCTTCTCGACGAGCGCCCGCTCCCTCTCGCCCGGGGCGAGGGAGCTGTGGTCCACCTGCCAGCGCGCGGGGTGGTGCGGCACGCCCAGCGACGCGAACACCTCCTCGTAGAAGCCATGGCGCCCGACGAGCAGCTCGTGAACCCTGGCAAGGAACATCCCCGACTCGGCACCCTGGATGATGCGGTGGTCGTAGGTGGAGGTGAGGGTCACGACCTTGCCGACGCCGAGCTCGGCGAGCGTCTCGGGATCAGCGGCCTGGTACTCGACGGGAAAGTCGATGGCCCCGACGCCTACGATCGCCCCTTGTCCCGCCATCAGCCGAGGGACCGACTGGGTCGTCCCGAGCGTGCCGGGGTTCGTCAAGGTGACGGTGACCCCCGCGAAGTCCTCGACGGCCAGCTTGGCACTGCGCGCCTTGCGCACGAGGTCCTCGTAGGCGCTGAGGAAGCCTGCGAAGTCGCGTGTGTCCGCGTCGCGCACGCAGGGAACGAGAAGGCTCCGACCGCCCCCTGGCCGCTCGAGGTCGATCGCTATCCCGAGCCCGACATGCTCGTGCCTGATGACGCCCGGAGTTCCCTTGCCGTCCGCGTCCTCGACGAAGCGCGCATTGAGCGCGGGGACGTCGTGGAGCGCTCGCACCACCGCCCATCCGACGAGATGGGTGAAGCTGACCTTGCCGCCGGAGGTGCGGGCGAGGTGCTCGTTGACGATCCGGCGGTTGACCTCGAGGAGCTTCGCCGGGACAGGGTGGACGCTCGTCGCCGTCGGCACGCCGAGGCTGCGGACCATGTTCTCGACGATGCGTGCCGAGGCTCCGCGCAGCAGGGTCGGAGACGGATCGCCCGCAGCAGCCGGGGCAGCCGGGGCAGCCGGGGCAGCCGGGGCGGCTGCGACAGCCGGGACCGGGACGTTTCCTCCGAGGGGCTCGGGCGCTACCGCAATCGCCGGCGTGGCAGACCCGCCGTCGCCGGAGCCGGTGGCAGGTGTGCCCTGCCCCGGCAACGCGACCACGAGGCTCGATCGAAGTGGCGGCCTCGACCGCTCCGACGGCGACGCGAGGAGGCTCGGGTAGTCGGCGAAGAACTCGCGCCAGCTCTCGCTGACCGACGACGGGTCGGCGCGGAACTCCTGGTACTTCTCCTCGACCAGCCAGGCATTCAGCCCGAGGGCACCGGCAGCTGAGGCTGCACCTGGGCCCGGGGGAACGATCGTTTGCTCGTCGTCGTCCACACAGCGGATCCTACCGGCCGGCGAGCACGGGACGTGGCATCACGGTGCCGTCGTGCCGGTCGCCTCCCCGGTATCGGCGTCGGGAGCCCGCTCCTCACGGGCAGTTAGGCTCGTAGGCGGAATCGAGGTGACAGACAGTGCGAGCGCTCGTCAGCGGGGCAAACGGTTACCTGGGGTCTGCGCTTTGCGCTCGGCTCGCCTCCCGAGGCGACGTCGTGCACCGCCTCGTGCGGCGCGATCCTCGCCCGGGAGACGCGGTGCTCGACCTCTCGGCGCGAAGGATCGACGCGACCGGTCTCGGCCCGGACGGCCTCCACGGGATCGACGTCGTGTACCACCTCTCCGGCGAGCCGATCACACCGTGGCGGTGGAGCGCAGCGAAGCGCGAGCGCATCCGCTCGAGCCGCGTCGTGACGACGGACGCGGTCGCGCGGTCGCTAGCGGCGCTCGGCTCGTCGGCGCCGACCCTCGTGGCGATGTCCGCCGTGGGCTTCTACGGCGACCGGGGGGAAGAGACGCTCGACGAGACGAGCACCCCCGGCACGGGAACGCTCGCCGGGGTGTGCCGAGCGTGGGAGGAGGCGACGTCGCCCGCCCGCGAGTGCGGTGTGCGCGTCGTGAACGTGCGGACCGGCGTCGTGCTCGGACCCGGTGGCGGAGCCCTCGGCCTGCAGCTTCCACTCTTCCGCCTCGGTCTCGGAGGGCGGCTCGGCTCCGGCCGGCAGTGGACGAGCTGGATAGCGCTCGAGGACGAGGTCGGCGCGCTGCTGCACGCGGCAGGGACCTCCGACCTCTCCGGCCCGTGCAATGCGACCGCCCCGTCGCCGGTCCGCAACGCGGAGCTGACGCGAGCCCTCGGTGCCGCCGTCCGCCGCCCCGCGCTCCTCGCGGTGCCGGAGGCGGTGCTCGCGCTCGCGGTCGGACGTGAGGTGACCGACGAGATCCTGTGCGTCAGCCAGAGGGTGCTGCCTGCAGAGCTGGAGCGCACGGGCTACCGGTTCGTGCGTCCCACGCTCGCGATGGCGCTTGCCGCCGCGACGGGTGGCGGGCACACCGCGCCGGCGCCATGAGCCGCCGCATGGAGTCCGACGTCGTCGTCGTCGGCGCAGGACCGGCGGGATGCTCTGCGGCGACAGCTCTCGCACGAGGTGGACTGCACGTCGTCATGGTGGACCGGGCACGTTTTCCCCGCGACAAGTGCTGTGGGGACGGCTTGACGGCAGGCGCGCTGCGCCGCCTCGAGGAGCTCGGGCTGCGTCCCGCCGCCGTGGCCTCGTTCACGCCCGTGCGCTCGCTAGCCGTCCGGTCACCACGTGGCATGGTCGCCGACCTCCCGCTCTCCCCAGCCGGCGCGTGCCACGCCGCCGTCGCACGGCGGCTCGACCTCGACGCGGCGCTCGTCGAGCTGTCACGCGACGCTGGCGTCGAGGTCGTCGAAGGGCACGGCCTCGAGCGGCTCGACGTCGATGAGTCCGCAGCACGCGGTTGCGCCAGCTACTTCGACGGGGACCTCGAGCTGCGCTCGCGTCTTGTCGTCGCGGCAGACGGCGCGTGGTCTCGGGTCCGTGGGCTGCTCGGGGCCGGCACGCAGCGAGCGCGGCGCGACCGCGTCCTTCCCGGCGGGCTCCATGGCTTCCGCGCCTACGCGACCGGCGTCGACGGTCCCGGTGGCGACCGCATGTGGGTCTGGTTCACGCCGCGCCTGCTCCCCGGCTACGCGTGGTCGTTCCCGATCGGTGACGGAACCGCGAACGTAGGGATCTGCATGCAGCGCCGCACAGGCGTCGCCGGTCGTGAGCTCGCAGCCGCCTGGCGGGAGGAGCTGACCGGGCCCTTCCTGCGATCCGTGCTGGGCCCGGGCGCGACCTTCGAGCGCGCTGCCCGCTCGTGGCCGATACCCGCTGGCATCGACCCAGTCGAGACCTCGGCGAAGAACGGACGAGTGCTCTACGTCGGCGACGCCGCGAGCGCCGCCGACCCGTTCACCGGCGAGGGGATCGCCCAGGCCCTCGAGACGGGGGCGGCTGCTGCGGGAGCGATCGTCGCCGCCGGTGCCGGTGCGCCCGACCGCGCAGCTGCCCGCTACGGCGCCGAGGTGCGCGGCCGGCTGGCTGTCGAGCACCGGCTCGGACGTGCGCTCGCCGCTCTCGCTTCGCACCCGGCCGGCATCGAGAGCATCGTCCAAGTCGCCGGGCACAGCAGTTGGACCCGGGCGAACGCCGGGCGCTGGCTGTTCGAGATGGTGCCCCGGTCGCTCCCCTTGACGCCGTCACGCTGGCGCCCGGGAGCCCTCCACCTGCCTCCGCCCTACCGGGGATGGCCGGCATCGGGCGTCTAGGTCACACCGCTCGCACGGGCGAGCGGTCAGCCGCGGTTCGCCCCGGACCGGCGCACGTGGTCGTTGACCGCGTAGTACGCGTCGATCGACTCGCCGGCGTCGCCCCAGAAGCCGTCGAGGACGTCGTAGGAGATCGCGCCCGCCTCGACGAAGTGGTTGTTCACGTCGGTGATCTCGAGCTCGCCGCGCCCTGACGGCTCGAGCGTCGCTATGACCGAGAACACCGTCGGGTCGTAGCAGTACACACCCGTGACGCAGTAGCTGCTAGGCGGATCGTCCGGCTTCTCCACGATGCGCGCGACCCGGCCGTCTCCCGCGAGCTCCGGAACGCCGAGGTGGCGGAGGTGCTCCGGCTCTTCGACCGGCGCGAGGACGATCCGTGCCCCGGTGCGCTGCTGCTCGAAGGCCTCGACCGTCGGACGGATGGTCCGGCCGAACACGTTGTCCGCGAGCATGACGAGCACGGGATCGTCGCCGACGAAGCGCTCCGCTAGACCTAGCGCCTCTGCGATGCCCCCCGGACGGTCCTGGTAGGCATAGCAGAGACGGTCGACTCCGTGGCCTTCGCCGTTCGACAAGAGCCTGAGGAACTCCCCTGCGTGGGTCCCACCCGTGACGACCATCATCTCCGTGATCCCGGCCTTGACGAGGGCCTCGACCGCATAGGAGATCATCGGCCTGTCGTAGATCGGGAGGAGGTGCTTGTTCGTGATGCGCGTCAAGGGGTAGAGGCGGCTGCCTGTGCCGCCAGCGAGCAGGACGCCTTTCACCGCACCAACCTTGCCTCGAGCGCGTGACTTCGCTGCAGTCTCACCGTCACCGAGAGAGCGTAGCCCAGCACTGTCAGGCCAGCTCGTCGAGGACGGCGTCGGCCAGCGCCGGCCAGGCGGTCGTCGCCCAGGGCCCGAACGCCCGGTCGGTCAGCACGGCGCAGGCGACGCCGGCGACGGGGTCGACCCAGAGGAAGGTGCCACTTTGGCCGAAGTGCCCGAACGTCTCGGGAGAGTTGCGCGTCCCCGTCCAATGGGGTGTCTTCGTGCCGCGCAGCTCGACGCCGAGGCCCCAGTCGCAGGGCGACTGACGGCCGAAGCCCGGGAGGACCCCGACGAGCCCCGGGAACGCCACCGTTGTCGCCTCGTCGAGGATCTCCCGGGAGACGACCGTCGGAGCGAGGAGCTCCGCGACGAGCGCGAGCAGATCGACGAGCGGGCCCACCGCCCCTGTCGCAGCCGAGCCGTCGGTGCGCGTCCCCTCCATCGCCAGCGGCTCGAGCACGCTCGCGACGAGGTACTCCTCGAAGCCCATCCCCGTCTGCAGCTCGAGATGGCGTCCGAGCACCTCGAAGCCTGCGTTGGAGTAGATCCGCCGCGTCCCGGGGCGTGCGAGGGGCGCCGCCGGATCGCTCGGTCCGAGTCCCGATGCGTGGGCGAGCAGGTGTCGGACCGACGAGCCCGGCGGTCCGGCGGCATCGTCGAGCGAGAGGCTCCCCTCCTCGGCAGCGACGAGCACTGCGAGCGCAGTGCACACCTTGGTGACCGAAGCCCAGGGCAGCGGCACGGCGATCTCGCCTCGCGCGTCGGCGACACCGGAGCGGGTGACCACCCCGGCGCTCGCGTGGGGAGCGCCCCAGCTGTCGATAGCCTCGAGGGCGCGCACCGACGCCTCGCGTCAGACGTCGAGGAAGCGCCGGACGGCGACCGAGGACCCCGCGACCCCGACGACGACACCGATCAGCATGACGACGAGCTCGGTGACGACGAGGTCGTGCACCGGGAGCACAGCCGAGCCGAGCACCTTGTAGCGCCGGATGAGGTAGCTCACGCCGACGTTCGACAGCAGCACGATGACGACCGCGGCGAGCGCGCCGAGCACTCCCTGGACGAGACCCTCGAGCATGAACGGGACGCGGATGAACCAGTTCGTCGCTCCGACGAGCTTCATGACGCCGACCTCGCGGCGGCGCGCGAAGATCGCCATGCGGATCGCGTTCAAGATGAGCACGAGCGACGAGACGAGCAGCACGATCGCGACGACGAGCAGGATCAGCTGGAGGACGTTCGTCACCTGTTGCATGACCCGGATGCTCTGGCTCGGCGAGGTCGCCTTGTAGACGCCGGGGACGCCCGAGTTGAAGGTCGTCGCGACCGTCGCGGCATCGCCGGGGCTCTTCAGCTGGCACTTGAACACGGTCGGTGTCGTCGCAGGAGTGAGAGCGGCGATCGCCGTCGGCGAGCCGGCCAGCACCTGCTTGGCCTGCGCGTAGGACTGAGCGTGGTCGAGATAGGAGCACCGCGTGATCTGCGGAGTCTGCGCGATCGTCGAGCGCACGCTCGTTACCTGCGTGCTCGTCGCGCCGGCGTCCATGAAGATCTGCAGGCTGACGTTGTTGCTCCACTGGCCGATCTGGCGGTTGACGGCCTGGCGCAGCAGCAGGGCGGTGCCCACCAGGGAGAGCGACACCGCGACGGTCAAGATAGCGGCCAGTGCCATCATGCGGTTACGCCAGAGGTTGGTGGCCGTCTCCTTCGCGACGTACTCGAACGACACCGCCATCAGGAGCCGCCACCCTCGACGAGTGCCGGCGATCCACCGTCTCCGACAGGAGAGCCGACGTAAAGGTCGACGTGCACTCGTGCGCTCAACGGGTGCCCCTGCGGGCGCGAACGGTGGCGACGCGACCAGTGAGCGGGTCGCCTGAGGCGTCGTACCCGGCACCGGCAGCGCCCGCCACCGATATCGCGGGCACGCCCCTCGACGAGACTGTCATGTCCTCGCCGAAGCCGTAGACGCCTCGAGCCTGATCCCGCACGAGGCGCCCCTGGTCGAGCTGGACGACGCGCCTGCGCATCGTGTCGACGATCCCGACGTCGTGGGTCGCCATCACGACGGTCGTCCCCGTCCGGTTGATACGGTCGAGAAGCTTCATGATCCCCTGAGTGGTCGCAGGGTCGAGGTTGCCCGTCGGCTCGTCGGCGAGCAGGACGAGAGGCCGATTCACGAAGGCCCGGGCGACAGCGACCCGCTGCTGCTCTCCGCCGGAGAGCTCGTCGGGTATCCGGTCACCCTTTTCCCCGAGGCCGACGAGGTCGAGCACCTGCGCGACCTGCGTCCGGACGACGGTCCGGGGCCGACCGATGACCTCGAGCGCGAACGCGACGTTCTCCGTCACCGTCTTGTTGGGCAGGAGACGGAAGTCCTGGAAGATGCAGCCCAGGTTGCGCCGGAGGTAGGGCACCCGCCACTGGGAGAGCTCGCCGATGTCACGGCCGGCGACCCACACCGTCCCGGAATCGGGGACCTCCTCGCGCAGCAGGAGCTTCAAGAAGGTCGTCTTGCCGGACCCCGAGGAACCGACGAGGAACACGAACTCGCCCTTTTGGATCTCGAGAGAGATGTCGTCGAGCGCAGGCCGAAGGTTCTTGTAGCTCTTCGTGACGTTGTCGAAGCGGATCATGGTCCTCTTCCCGGGGGTCTGCCTTCTAGGCACCCACCATCGACCTGTGGCGCTGCCGGTCCGTGCCCACCCTGGCCCGGCCGGGTGTGCTCCCGCCGTCGAGAGGGGCAGCCGACGCCGCTCTCCGATCTCTCGAAGCCTACCAGCCGCGCCGCGCCGCGCCTCGGACCCCGGAGGGTCAGGAGGTACCCGTCCGGCGCCAGCGCAGGTAGGCCACCATGAAGTCCTCGATATCGCCGTCGAGCACCGCGTCGACGTTCCCCGTCTCGTGCTCGGTGCGCAGGTCTTTCACGAGCTGGTACGGAGCGAGCACATACGAGCGGATCTGGCTCCCCCACTCCACTTTGTGCTGGGGACCGGTCAGCTCGGAGAGCTCGGCGAGGCGCTGCTCGCGCTGCACCTCGGCGAGCTTGGCGGCGAGGATCTGCATCGCCTTGGCCTTGTTCTGGTGCTGGCTCCGCTCGTTCTGGCACGAGACCACGATCCCGGTCGGCAGATGTGTGACGCGCACCGCCGAGTCCGTCACGTTGACGTGCTGGCCGCCGGCGCCCGACGACCGATACGTGTCGATGCGCAGGTCCTTGTCGTCGATCGGAACCTCGTCCGCGAGGACGTCGAGGAACGGTGTCACCTCGAACGACGCGAAGCTCGTCTGGCGGCGGTGCTGGGAATCGTACGGAGACATGCGGACGAGGCGGTGGACGCCACGCTCGGCCGTGAGCAGGCCGTAGGCATTCGGGCCGCGGACAATGAAGGTCGCCGACAAGATCCCGGCCTCCCCCCCAGGCGTGACCTCGTCCACCTCGACCGAGAAGCCCCGGCGCTCCGCCCAGCGCAGGTACATGCGGAGCATCATCTCGGCCCAACCTTGTGCGTCGGTCCCACCAGCGCCCGCGTGGATCTCGGCGACGGCGTCCCGCTCGTCGTGCTCGCCCGAGAACAGGCTGCGCAGCTCGAGCTCGCCGAGGGCGCGGCCGACGTGTGCGATCACGGACTCGATCTCCTCCGCGACGGAGGCGACCGACTCGGGTCCCTCCTCGTCTGCGATCTGGTAGAGCTCAGTCGCGTCGTCCAGACGCCGTGCCAGGTCCTGGAGCCCGTCGACGACGCTCTTCGCCCGCCCGTATTCGGCCGTCACCTGGCGTGCACGCGCAGTGTCCGTCCACAGCTCCGGCGCCGCGATGTCCACCTCGAGGCGGACGAGCGCGGCACGCTGCTCATCGAGGTGGAGGTACGCGCCGGCAGCCTCGAGGCGGGCGGACAGCTCGGCGAGCTCGTGGGGGATCTCGCCCCTCGGCTCGGGCACGGACATAGCCGTGCCGTCGCCCGGCAAGTCGGCCACGCTCAGCTGGCACCGTGGCAAAGCTTGTACTTCTTGCCGCTCCCGCACCAGCACGGGTCGTTGCGCCCGAGCTTCTCCGCCGCCTGGATCCCCGCGAGAGGTGCGGAGGCGGCCGCGGCTGGGCGGGTCGGGCGCGGCTGGGCGTCGCGAGGCGCGGCCGTCGAGGCGCCGGGCGGGGCGGGCGGGGCGGGCTGTTCACCCGGGGTCGGACCGTCGCTCGACGCGTCCGACGCCTCACCGGCTATGGCGGCGGCGCCGAGACCCCCTGCCGGATCCTCCGCCGCCTCGAAGCTCGCCTGGGTGAAGTCCGGGGCGGTCTCCTGCTCCACGAGGAGCTGGACGTGCATCACGTAGCGCACGTAGTCGTCGTCGATCGATTCCATCAGCTTTCCGAACAGCTCGAACCCTTCGCGCTGCCACGCGACGAGCGGATCGGTCTGGGCGATGCCGCGCAGGTGGATGCCCTCGCGCAGGTGGTCCATCTCGGAGAGGTGCAGGCGCCAGCGCTGGTCGATGATCTGGAGCATGATCTGCCGTTCGACCTGGCGGGCCATCTCCTCGCCGCCGAGCATCGTGCGCTCGCGCTCCTCGTAGTGCTCGACGGCGTCGGCGACGACGCTCTCGACGAGCTGCTCGACGGTCTCCGCCTGCTCGAGGTCGGCGACGCTGAACTCCGTCGGGTAGTACTGAGCGAGCTCGTTGACGAGACGCTCGAGGTCCCACTCCTCGGCGAAGTCCGTCGGACAAGCTGCGGAGACGACACGCTCGAGCGTGGACTCGACGAGGCCGAGCGTGTACTCACGCAGGTCCTCGCCGTCGAGGATCTGCAGCCTGCGCTCGTAGAT
>JAJZCK010000065.1 GCA_021846125.1 Actinomycetes bacterium
CGGAGGGCGGGGCAGCGCCATCGACAGCAGGGCGACAGCCTCGCGCTCCGTGCCGTTCCGCTCCACGGCGCTCGACCCTATCCGCGCAGGGAGGGGCGCTCGCGCGCCTCGGAGCGGCGCCGTCTGGCGACATCGGACTGCGTCGACGCGTACGCGACTCCGGCCACCCCGCAGCCGAGAGCGACGACGAGGTCGCCCGCGACGAGCGGGAACGGGATGACCACGGCGACGAGCGATACGGCGACCCAGAGCAGCTGCAGGCGGGTCTCCAGGCGGCCGAACGCACGTCCGAGCAGAGCCGGAGGCACATGTCGCTGGACGATGGAGTCGAGAGCGGGCTTCGCGCTCGTCGGTCCGGCACCGACGACGAACGTGAGCAGCGCCTGCGCCCAAAGGCCACCGACGACAGCGGCGGCGAGGCTCCCTGCAGCCATCGCGACGAGCGCAGCGGCGATGATCCGACTCTCGGAGAGCTGACGCCGCAGCCGGGGGACGAGCATGGAGCCGAGCAGCGAGCCTGCCCCGGTCGCGACGAGCAGCACGCCATACCACCAGGTAGCCGCGTGCGCCCGGCGCAGCCCGAACGCCAGGAAGAACTCGACGAACCCGACCGTGGCCCTTGCGACGGACATCGCGCTGATCGCCACGAGGACGTCGCCGGGGTAGAGACGCCGGCCCTCTCGGCGACGGGCGTCTCGCAGGCCGCGCAAGCCGGTCTCCCCCCGGCCACGGCGTCCGGGCGGGTCGGCGTCGGACGGCTCGCCGGGCACGTGCGCGAGCGTCACGCCTTCGCTGGACCGCGGAAGCCGCAGCGCCGCGACCGTGGCGACGACGAACACCACCGCGCCCGATCCGAGGACCCATCTCGGCCCGGCCTGCAGGAGGGCGAGACCGAACGGGAAGGATGCGAAGCCCGACAGCGATGCAAGAACGGCGAGCTTCGCGTTCGCGATAGCGAAGTCGTCGGTGGCGGAGGCCATCGACGGGACGAGCGAGGACTTCGCTACGAGGTAGAGCTTCGAGAGCACGAGCACGCCGAACGCCTCGGGAAACAGCAGGAGCGAATGGATGTCTCGCGCCATCGCCAGGCAGAGGAGCACTGAGCCGCTCGTCGCTACCGCAACCGACGCCCGCCTGGCCTGGCGGCCGCGGTCGAGGAGAGGGCTCAGTGCCGGACCGACGAGAGCAAAGGGGGCGATAGTGAGGAGGAGGTAGAGGAGTACCTTGCCTTCCGCCGCGCGCGGCGAGATGGAGAAGAAGAGCGACCCCGCGAGTGAGATCGTGATCAGGGTGCTCCCTGCGCCCTGCAGGCTGTGGACGAGCGCGAGGCGACCAAACGGCCTCGACTGGTCGAGCAGCTCGGCGAGCGAGGAGCGCACGAGGCGGGTGACCTTGGCGAGACGCCCGGCAGGCTCCACCTGCCTCATGCTACGGCCGTCCTCCCGGCGTGACCCGGCACGCCTGACCGAGCACGTCAGACCGTCAACCGGTCGCGTGGTACCAGACGTCGACACCACCAGAGACCGTCGGCGGACGTCCGAATGCCGCTGTGAGGTATTGGAGGACCTGTGCCGTCCCGTAGCCGACGGAGGGATCGACGATCACGGTCCCGACGTGCCAGTTCGCGACAAAGGCGCGGATGTCGACGAGGCTCAAGTTGTCGAACGGCGGCAGCGGCAACGGGCTGTCGCGACCTTTCACGCCGAAGACGAACACGTCGTAGAGCTCTGGTGGCCCGAGCGGCAGCACGGCGCTCGTCCCCGCGCCGTCCCGCCCGGGACGCGTCGCCTCTCCGCCGACGATCTCGAAGCGCATCGCCGTCGCCGCCTGCCAGAGCATCGCGTCGTTGTAGGGCGGCGCGTCGTAGGGATAGCTGAGCACCACGCTGCCGGGTGGGATCTGGCGCACCGCAGGGGAGGAGAAGTACGGGGGGATCTCTGCCGCCTGGTGCGCGTAGGGAAAGCGCGGGACGAGCGGGACGAGGACCGCGGCGACGAGGACCGCGGCGATCGCGCTCGCCCGCCATGGCGGTGCGGCTCTCCGCCGTCGCCGGCCAGCGCCGGGCTCCGCGGCCGCGATGCGCGCCGCGCGCCGGGCTGCGAGGAGCCGGTCGAGGCCGATGCCGAGCAGCACCGCCGCACAGAGGTCGACGTAGAGCGAGAAGCGGGAGGCGACGACCCCGCCGAGCAGAGGTGCCTTGCGCAACAGCGCGAACGGCAGCGGGACTGCGGTCGCGTGGCCGTCGATCGTGAGCGGTGAGCCGAGCGCGAGCACGAAGCAGCAGAGCCCGACGGCGGCGACGGTCGCGACGAGCAGGTCCCTGCGGTAGCGGACGACGACGGCGACGAGGACGAGGACGAGCGGGATGCCGAGATAGATGCCGTTCTCCGCGGGGTTCGCACCGCCGAAGCGGGTCCCGAGGCGTATCAGGCTCGCCGGACCGATCATCTGGTCCAGCGTCGGCACGATCGGTCCGAGCAGGTCCGCCCGGTAGTGCGCGAGGGCTGACACGACGTGCGGGGGTCCGACGACGTGCTCCGGCCCGCGCAGGAAGAACCACGCGGGGTAGGCGACGATCGGGGCGAAGACGGCGAGCGCCCAGCAGAGCCCGGCACCGAGATGGCCGAGGCGGGCTCGTGCGGCACGCGGGCGGCGTGCAGCTGCGTAGGCGAGGCCGATCAGCGCGCAGATCGCCGTGGTGACGAGGATCTCCTGGGCGACGAGGTACTGCGCCGCCGAGGCGAGTCCGAGAAGGAGCCCAGTGCGGCGTGGCGTGCGGCCCGTCGCCGTGCGGCCCGTCGCCGTGCGGCTTGTCGCGAGGTCGTGGACCGCGAGCAGCATGAGCGGCGGGAGGGGGACGAAGAGCAGGAACAGGTGCCCGTTGCCCTGGCCGACCATGTAGGGCGAGAAGCCGTAGAGCAGCCCTGCGATCGCAGGTGCGACGGTCCCCGTGCAGAAGCGGCGCATGACGAGGAGCATCGAGGTCGCCGAGGCGACGAACGCGAGGCGCATCAAGAGGTTGTAGGAGGCGATCGCTCCGTGGAGGAAGGTGAGCGGTGCCGCGAGGAGCCCGAGCAGCGGCATCGAGGTGTTGAGAGCGAGGTTGACGCCGCGGGGGTAGTCGATGTAGCTCGTGAAGAACGGGTTCGTCCCGCTGCGCAGCGCATGGGCCATCCAGGCGAGGAACCACACCTCTTGTGCCTGGTCCCCGCACGCGCAGCTCGGGACCGTCGTGCTGCTCACCGGGGAGACCGGCCAGAACGCGAGGAGCGCGAGCAGGACGTAGAGAGCGACGGCGCCGGACACCGCCCAGCTCGGGTGGCCTCGGGTGCCTCGCACGCGCCGGGCGGCACGGGTCACGTCTCCTCCGGCGAGGGGCGGGGCAACGAGTCGAGCGCATGTTCGGTAGTGTCGGCAGTTGAGCACTGTGCACCCTGTGGTCCCTTGGGCCGAGCTCGAGCGCCGGTTCTCGGGACGGCCAGACCGTAGTCGCCCTCCACGAGCTGTCGCCACGGCCCCGACAGTCGCAACGGGCGGCAACGGCTCCCTGGCATTGCCCACTCCGAGCTGCAATGCCGCTCGAGCAGGCGCTCCGACGCGAGAGCGTCGCGATCTCCAACGCCCGCTCGGCGACCGGTGCGCGCTATCCGTCCTCGACCGCCCTTGCGGCGATCCGCGCCCGGAGCAGCGCCGAGAAGGTCGAAGGCTGCAGCCTCGAGGATCGTTAGCGCCGTCGAGACACGATGCCGGGTTCTACCAGGCTCCGAGGTTCGGCAGAGCAGGATCGCTGGAGCGACCGTAGAGCCACGCGAGCACGGTATGGGCAGGACGCTCGACGCGCATCTCCACCGGTCCCTCGCCGACGACGAGAGGGGGCCTACCGGCGAGGCGCAGCTCGAGCGCCATGCCGGCTGGTAGTCGGGCAGCCAGCGCGGGGAGCATCTCCTCGAGCCGGCGCTCGACGAAGCGCTCGGGCCACTGCTCGGGTCCGTAGCCGAGGCCAAGGTCGACACGATGCACCTCGACCTCCTGCCAGCGCCGGACCGGCAGATCGGACAGGGAGGTCTCGCTGCCGCTGCGCGACACCGCGCCTGTCGCCCAGATCTCCTCCGTCGTGGCGGCGAGCGCGTCCTCGAGGCGGGCGCTCGAGCCCGCCAGGTCGGCGAGGAGCTCGGTCGCCGGTCTGCCGGCACCGGCCTCGATGTCGGCGTCGCGGCTTGCCGGACCCCCCGGGTACTGGGCCGAGACTCGACCTTCGCGCGCCGCGTCGAGGACGCGTACGAAGCTGTCGGCGTTGCGGGCGACATGGGTGACGACGTGGCCGACACTCCAGTCCGGCAGGAGCGACGGCTGCCGCGCCGTCCGGTCGTCGAGGCCCGAGAGAGCCTGCGCCAGCGCGACATGGGAGGCGACGACGCCGCCGACGTCCACGACTCGCACGGCTGGGGTGACGAAGCTCACAGTGGACCCGTCCTCGACGCCGAGAGCTCTCCTCGTACAGCTGGTCCTCGTACAGCTGGTCCTGGTGCAGCTGGTCTCATGGCCCAACGCTAGACGAGGACGGATGACCGAGGCCGTCCGTCCAGGCGTTAGGTTCGCTCGACATGGCGGACTTCGACGCGGGACCCGGTGCGGCACGACTGGCGGACCCGGCGCGTTCTTGGCCCGGCGCACAGCATGGGAGCGCGGACGTGGCACGGTCGAGGGAGGGTCGACTCGACCGCCTCCACCGCCGGGCGCCGAGCTGGGCGGTGCTGGCGATCTGCTGCGTCGCGCAGTTCATGGTGGTGCTCGACGTCTCGATCGTCAACGTCGCGCTGCCGCAGATGCGTGAGCGTCTCGGGCTGACGGTGACCGGCCAGCAATGGGTCGTCAACGCCTACACGCTGACCTTTGCCGGGCTGCTCATGCTCGGTGGTCGAGCTGGCGACCTGTTCGGCAGGCGCCGTGTCTTCCTCGTCGGGCTCGCGATGTTCACCGGTTGCAGCCTGCTCGGCGGTCTTGCGGCGAACGGTACGTGGCTGATCGTGGCACGTGCCGCCCAGGGAGTCGGCGGCGCTGTCCTCGCCCCGTCCACGCTCTCGTTGCTGACGAGCACCTTCGTCGATCCCCAGGACCGGCGCAAGGCGCTCGGAGCGTGGTCGGCGACCGCGGCGAGCGGCGCTGCGATCGGCGTCCTCGCGGGAGGCGTCCTGACGGACCTGCTCGACTGGCGATGGGTGCTCATCGTCAACGTGCCGATCGGCATCGTGCTGCTCGCCGCAGCGGTCGTCGTGCTGCGCGAGTCGCGAGCAGTGGGAGCGCCGAAGAGCCTGGACCTGCCCGGCGCTGTGACGATAACCGCAGGGCTTGCGATCCTCGTCTACGCGATCGTGAGCACCGACACCCACCCGTGGGGCTCGGCGCACACGGTCGTCGCCTTGCTCGTCGGTGTCGCCCTGATCGCCGGCTTTCTGTTCATCGAGGCGCGTGTCGCGCCCGAGCCGCTCGTCCCTCTCGGCGTCTTCCGCCGCCGGGCGGTCGCAGTGGCGAACGTCATCGCCATCGCAGTCGGCGCCTCGCTGTTCGGGGTGTACTTCTTCCTCTCGCTCTACATCCAGCAGGTGGCCGGGGCGAGCCCGCTTCAGGGCGGAGTCGACTTCCTGCCGGCAGGATTGTCGACGATGGCTGCTGCGCTCGTCGGCACGAGGCTCGTCGCGCGTATCGGTCCCCGGCGCCAGCTCGTCCTCGGCCCTCTCGTGGCCGCGGTCGGCGTGGCGTGGCTCGCCGCCTTGCCGTTCGGCGGGAGCTACGCCACACACGTCCTCGGTCCGCTCCTGCTGTTCGGCATCGGCCTGGGGCTGTCGTTCGTCCCGATGACGATCGCCGCGACCACCGGCGTACCTGTCCACCAAGCCGGCCTCGCGTCCGGTCTCATCAACACGACCCGCCAGGTCGGCGGGGCGGTAGGGCTCGCTGCTATGGCGACCATCGCGGCGAGCACTGCGGTGCACCGTGTGGCATCCGGCGTCTCCCAGGGCGCTGCACTGACGAGTGGCTACGACGAGGCCTTCCTCATCTCAGCCGTGCTGCTAGGCATGGGCGCCGTGCTCGCGCTGCTGCTTCCGGCCAGCGTCGGTGCGCCGCACCGTGCCGACGCGGCAGTGAGCGCAGCAGCGCATGCCGGATGACGGCACCGGCCTCTTGGACCAGCGCGAGTGGCGGCACATCGGGCGTGGTCTGCCGCGGCAAGACGGTGCCGCCGGCTCGATGCGCAGCGAATCACGGAATGCGCGCGTCGTGGTGGCGCGCCGCCGCCGCCCGCTCGTCGTCGGTCAGCTGCGCCATCCGCGCAGGCGTGACGAGGCTCCAGTGCCGCCCCACCGGGCAGCGCTGCAACCTCCACCAACCGAGGCGGACGGACTTGATCGAAGCCCCGGGGATCCACCACGTCGTGAAAAGGTGACCGCTCCGGCATCGTACGACGGTGTCGACCGCGAGCAGGGAACCCCGCCGGTGCGCGACCCCGAGCGCCTCGACCCCTGTGAGCACGCAAGCGATCGCGATCGCCGTGTGGCGCCTTCGTTCCGTTCTCATCGAGATCCTGCCTTTCCGCGCCTACCGCGCCTACCGCGCGTTGACCGGCACGCGGAGACGGTGCCCGGCCGTTCACCGCGTGGAGGGAGCCCCACCGTCTCGGCGTCCAGACGTGAGCGAAGCTGCGACGGCCTCGGGATCGACGCACCCGACGACCCACTCGTCCTGGCTGGCGCCCGTGAGGCTCACCCGGATACCCCGGGGTGTGCTTCGGTGGACGGCGGCGAAGATCTTCTTGCCGGCCCCGTAGATCGTCCCGACCTCGACGACCCGGGGGAGTCGCGTGCCCACCTTGACCCCGACGACATCTGCTGCTGCGTGGGCGTCCTCGAGGATCTCGACCCCGTGGACGGCCGAGATGGGCACGCGAAGGTCGTCGTGGACCCCTTCGAGCCTCTCAGCGCGCGTAAGGCGCAGGACTAGCTCGTCGTCTTCGATGGCCAGCTCTGCCAAGGGAGACCTCCTCGATGCCCGACTGCTCGCGTCGTTGTGGATGGTACGCCGTGCCGACATGGACCGGGCCGTCGGTCGAAGCGGTTTGACATCTCCCGTCACCGGACCGCTCAGCGACGCTCTTGGATCCGGACCAGGTTGCCTGCTGGATCGCGAAAGGCGCAGTCACGAACCCCGTACGGCTGTTCGATCGGCTCTTGAACAACCTCGGCACCACCGGCCCGCACCCGTTCGAAGGTGTCGTCGAGATCCTTGGTGGCCAGCATGATCCAGCCGTAGGTGCCCTTGGCCATCATCTCGGCGATAGTGCGGCGCTCGTCGTCGGTGATCGCAGGGTCGACAGCCGGCGGCGCAAGGAGGATAGAGGTACCTGGCTGGCCCGGCGGCCCGACCGTGATCCAGCGCATCGTGCCGGATCCGACGTCGGTGCGTACCTCGAAACCGAAGACGTCGCGATAGAACGCGAGGGAGGCCTCGGGATCGGTATGTGGGAGAGAGGTCGTGTGAATGCTTAGCTCCATGGCGGTCACGATAGGCGGGGCTCCGCGAGCGGTGCTTCTCGATTCCTGACCGGTCTTGTGACTTGTCTCACCACGCACGGCGGCATCCCGGCCGTGTCGCGCGCCGCCCGGCGCCGGTAGGCGCTGGGCGGCATGCCGACCAGCTCGGCGAAGCGGGTGCTGAATGTGCCGAGCGACGACCAGCCCACGGCGAAACAGACGTCGGTGACGCTGAGATCGCCGCGGCGCAGCAGCGCCATCGCGCGCTCGATGCGCCGCGTCATCAGGTAGCTGTATGGCGACTCGCCGTAGGCGCGCTTGAACTCTCGGCTGAGGTGCCCAGACGACATTTGCACGCCGTGGGCGAGTGCCTCGACGTCTAGCGGCTGCGCGTGCTCACGGTCGATCCGGTCGCGGACGCGACGAAGCTGTGCCAAGTCGTGAAGATGCTGCTGTGCAGCAGGTTCGCGGGTCACGTTGCCGGACGGTTCAAGCCTAGCCGTGACGGGCATTCTATCAGGAACGTGCTTCTTGCGTCCGGTCGGACCCCGCTCTTCCGGGCGAGTCCGCCTCCGGACGTGAGCAGCCCGGCGATCTCCGCCAGGCGATGCCGGCGTGCTGGCAGAGCGCGACCACGGCTATGCAGTCAACGGTGTCGCCCTCGTGCCGGCGGCGCGGCCCGAAGGGGCGACGAGGTCGTCGTCACCTCGAACAAGCGGCACATCGTCACGGCGATCGAAGAGTCCCCGCCGAACCTCGGGTGGGTAGGCCGCGGGCGCCGGCTCGCCTGCAAGTACGGTGAGCGACTGATGGCGGCTCTCACTTCGTTCGCCGGCGGGACCTTGTTCGGAGCCCGGTACGGCAAGGGCCTGCCCTGGGTGCTCGCACTGCACGGCTGGCAGCGGTCGCACCGGGACTTCGACGCCGTGCTCGACGGATTCGACGCCATCGCCATCGACCTACCGGGCTTCGGATCCACTCCGGCCCCGCCGGCGGCGTGGAGCACGGTCGAGTACGCCGCCGCGGTGGGGCCGGTCCTCGACGAGATGGCCGAGACGGTTGTCGTGCTCGGACATTCCTTCGGCGGGAGGGTCGGCGTCCATCTGGCCGCCGCACACCCGGACCGCATAGGCGCCCAGGTCCTCACCGGCGTACCGCTCACTCGCGCCCCCGGACCGCGCCGCAGAGCTGCCCGGAGGTTCCGTGCCGGGCGGGCGCTCCACCGGGCGCATCTCGTGTCCGACGGGCGCATGGAGGCGCTACGGATGAAGTATGGCTCGGCCGATTACCGGAACGCTCTCGGTGTCCTGCGGCCCATCCTCGTCAAAGCGGTCAACGAGGACTACCTGGGGCCACTTTCCGCGTTCCCCAACCCCGTCGAGCTTGTGTGGGGCGAGGTGGACGACGAGGTCCCCGCGGTGGTGGCGGAGATCGCGGTCGAGAGCTGCGCCCGAGGTCACCTGGAGATCGTGCCCGGCAGTGGCCACCTGACGCCGCTGACGGCGACCGCGGCGCTGCGGTCCGTTCTTCTCCGGTGTCAACCGGTAGCTGGGACGGCTCCGGTGACCGAGCACGAGCGGTTCTGACCCCCTGGGCCGCCGCGCACCCGTCTGGATCTCGAGGATGCGAACGCTCGGCTGACCAAGGCCCAGGCTGACGAGCTCGCCGGGCTCGTGCGTGGCCAGAGGGGCGGGGAGCGCGTCTCCGTTGCGTACGTCGACGAGCGGCTCGATCATCGCCTCGAGAACGGCGGGCCGCTCTCGCCGGCGACTCGGCAGGGTCGTACCTAACCCGCCGTCTATCTCGACGCTTCGGGGCGTAGGCATCGAGGCCGAACAGCTCGTAGAGGCGGTGCTGGGTGGCGTCTTGCTCGGTGAGCATGCGCCGGGCACGGGGGCGTCCCCGCTTGCCCGGGTCGAGAAGAACGGTATGTTCCGTGTTCCAGCAGCGCCCCCAGAGCTACCCGCTATGCGGCAGCGGTCAACGCCGGCTGGCTTCTTGCGCTCGCGGTCCTCGTCGTCGCCAGTGCCGTCAACCGCCTCGCCGGCGGTACCCACCAGATGCACGGCCTGCCCGTGCTGGTCGCGAGCAGCATCGCTGCGGTGGCCATGCTCGCTGGTGCCCTCCTTCTCGGTGGCGGCTCGGATGACGACAGTGACGGTGATGATGCAGGAGCTTCTACCGCTACGCAGAAGAGGAAGGCCCGATCGCGCACTCCCCGACAGTCCATGCCCGCCGTCCCAGGATCGACGACGAGGTCCAGGCCATCGGCCTGGACCGCAACGAGGTCGGCGCCCTGCTCGTCGCCGAGGTCCTCGGTCCGGCCGGCGAGCACGCCCTGATCTCGTTGCTGGCCCTCAACGGGCTGCGGGTGTCCGAAGCCATCGGGGCGAACATCGAGGCCCTCGGCGTCGAGCGGGGGCATCGGACCCTGACGGTGCTGCGCAAGGGAGGCAAGACCGTCACCATCCCGCTGGCGCCGCGCACGGCCCGGGCCGTGGACCTCGCGGTCGGCGAACGCTGCGCCGGACCGATCTTCACCACAGCGCACGGTGGTTGCCTCGACCGTCACGGCGCGGCTCGGATCGTCCGACGGGTCGCCCGGCGGGCCGGGATCACCAAGCCGATCGGCCCCCACACACTGCCGCACGCGTTCATCACTGCCGCCCTCGACACCGACGTCCCGCTCCGTGACGTGCAGGAGGCGGCGTCGCATGCTGACCCGCGCACCACCATGCGCCACGACCGGGCCCGGGTCTCCCTGGACCGGCACGCCACCTACATCGCCGGCGGTGGGCGCCAGGTCAGCCGTCCTGGCGCCCGCTGCCGGCAACCACCAAGCACGCTGAACGCCGAGTATGCGCTCGGCGCTGGCAGCAGCTCGAACCCGGTCGGATGGCGCAGATCATCCAGTTCGGTGGTCCGCTCACCGCCACGGGAGCTACTCGGCGGGCACCCAGGACGGTGGCCGAGTCCAGCACTTTGCGGTCCCGCAAGCCGATCCCTCCCTGGCGACCGGCGGCCGACGTGAACCGACGCGCGCTCTCGAAGGTCCTTGGCCCATCAGGCTTGGTCGCTCAGAGGGTCGGTGCGATCGGGGTGCTGCACCCACCAGGCGTTGAGGTATGCCGCTGCGGCCAGGTAAAGCGGCGCACTGGCACGATCTGCGGCGGCCGCGTCGAGACACGCGAGGGTGTACTTCGCGCGATGGGCGTCGTGAGCGCACGCTGCAGACGTCGCCAGCCTGGTGACGATGTCACCGCGGTCCGGAGCGTGCCACGCGGCGGCCGCAGCCTGCTGGGGGCTTGCCGACAGGAGGGCTCCGAGATCGGTGCCAACCGGGACCGGGACAAGACCGTCGAGGTCGAGTGTGCCCTGGCCGAGGGTGGCCCAGTGTGCAGCCAGGTAGGTCATCGCGACATAGACCGCTCGCGACGCGTTAGTGCACGAGGGGGCGACCATGAGCGCGGCTTGGGCGAGGGTCAGGCAGTGCGTCCAACCGTAGGCGGCGGCATCGGGTGGTCCCTGGAGCATGGCGTGTGCGGCGAAGCGCAGCAGCTCGAACGGTTGGGCCTCGGGAGCGATGAAGGTGCCGTCGGCGTCGAGCAGACCGCTCAGGACGTCGTGGTCCTGGGCGTGCTCGACCATCGCCGCGATGCCCGACTGGCCGGGCGGCCCGACGACGGGGACTCGGGCCAGGGACTCGACCAGACAGGCCGGCAGCCCCCGGTCTGCACGAACGTGAGTGGGCGGGAGGCCGATACGGCGGTTCGAGCGGATGGCGAGCTGGCGGGCCGGGTGGCGGAGCATCTGTTGGGGCAGGCAGCGGGGCTGGTTGCGACCGAGCAACTGGAGATAGATGTTTCCGTGACCGGCCGCGGACAGCCGGTCGATCGTGTGGTTAGCGAGCACGGCAACGAGCTGATCGGGGCGTAGCCGGGGACCGAGCCAGGCCGCTGCGGTATCGACGCCGTCCAGGTCCTCGTAGTCGATGCCTTCCACCAAAGCGGTGGCCGCGTCGTCGAGCGAGGCGAAGTCGCGTGGGGCCGGGGCAGCCAGCGGCGGCCCACTTGCCTGGTAGGCGGCGGCGAGAGACACAATGCGCAACCGTGCTCGTCGGCGCCCAGCGTCGTCGACGTAGGGGAGGAGCGCGCTGCGGGCCATGAGCTCCAAGGGTGCGTGGAGCACGAAGGAGAAGCGCTCGGCGGGTACCTCCGCTCGGGGCACGCCCACGATCTCGGCCGCCAGCTCAACGAGGCGGTGATCGCCGACCCGGCCGAGTCCTCGACGGTCGTACTCGTCGACGAGCTCCGTCTCATCGAGGCCGAGCAGTGGGTTGGGCGTGGTCGAGGTGGTGAGCATGGCACGAACGTAGAACTTCAACTAAGGTTGAGGTCAAGGCTCAGACGAAGGCTGGCTCAGACGAAGGCTGGCTCAAACGGAGGCGGAGTGGAGACGTATCTCGCCATCGGTGATGTCGCCCAACGGACCGGTGTGTCGTCTTCAGCGTTGCGCTTCTACGAATCGCAAGGCCTGATCGCGTCGACGCGCACCGGAGGCGGTCAGCGCCGGTACCGCCGCGAAGTGCTGCGCCGAGTCGCCTTCGTCCGCATCGCTCAGCATGTCGGCCTTTCCCTGGGAGAGGTCCGGGAGGCGCTGTCGCTGCTGCCCGACGGGCGGACGCCCCGGGCAGCTGACTGGGAGCGGATCTCCACCGCCTGGCGGGAGCGCCTCGACGAGCGCGTCGCCATGCTCGAAGCTCTGCGCGGGCAGCTCTCGTCGTGCATCGGCTGTGGGTGCCTTTCACTCGAGCGATGTTCGCTCTACAACCCTTCTGACGCCGCCGCCCGTCTCGGCCCAGGGCCCCGCTACCTGCTGGGTGACTCGTCCGGCGGGGTCGTCTCGTAGAACGCACCCGCTACGGGACGCCAGCCGCCCGGGCTGGAGCGAACACCTGTGCGCACCGGACAGGGATCCATCTGCGGAGCAGGTGGTCAGGCAGCGTCGCCGTGGAGGAGGGCGGCGAGTTTGCGGGCCTCGTTCTGGATGGCTTCTACTCGGGCGGTGACGGCGCGTATATCGAGAGACCCAGCGGCGCCCAGGGCGGCCTGCCGGATGAACGTGGAAAGGGGCAGGTTGGCAGCGCTGGCGGCCTGCTCGACGATGGAGAGTTCATCTTCTCGAAGCCGTACTGAGACCACCGTGGACACCTCGCCCGCCCGACTGCTCTGCTCGCCGGGCAATCGGTCAAAGTCCGCCTCGAGCGCAGCTCGATCCTCCATCGTGTATGACGATAGCAGGTGCTTCCGTCATACCGGCTTAAGCACCGCCAGCGTCCTACAAGCTCAACCCTCCATGGGGACACATCCGGTCAGTGGCGGTGACGGCCGGGGAGCATCCCGTTTACCCCGCCCGCAAGGAATCCGAGTAACGGGGCGCTACCCGTAGCAGCGGCACGGGCTGGCAAAGCTCTCGCGCGCCGACCTGCCAAGCTGCTCACCGGGTTAGCCGGCGACCGACCGAACGATCCCTCTCGCATCGACGGCAGGTGGGCTGAGCCGACCGACCGAAGGTGCAGATAACGACGGATCTAACCCTTAGCCGAGCTCACCATCGCCGAGCAGAACATGCCCTCCGAACGGCGGTGGAGAAAGCTCGCTTTTTTGGGGTCACGGTCGCCCCAAAACAGGGGTTACTGAGGGGTTCCAGGGGTCACATCCCGTCTGCCGTGGACAGACCGAAAATGGCCACTTACCAGCGACGATACTGCAAGAAGTCCTGGAGGCGGCGCCGGGAATCGAACCCGGGTACAGGGCTT
>JAJZCK010000066.1 GCA_021846125.1 Actinomycetes bacterium
ATGAGCCGGACAGCCGAGCGCTGACAGCCTCGTGCCAGCTCGCATTCAGCTTCCTCTCAGCAAGCTCGTGGAGAATGCTGGCGTGCCAGCCCGTCGCTTTCCTGCCGAGCTGTGAGCCCGGCGCGCCCCGCGCGCCCTGCGTTGTCGGTGGCGCTGGCGGGAGCAGGCGCCGTGCTCCTCGTCGGGGTCCTCGTCGGGGTCCTCGTCGGCCACGTCACAGCCTCGCCGGGTGTCGCTCGCCGGGAGGCGCTTGCGGTTGCCCGGCGCGGCGGAGCCCGGAAGGGACACGGCCCCGTCCCCCTGCCGCAGCCGGCTCCCCTCGCGTCGTTCTACAGGGTCCCGGTGAGCGGCGAGGGCCAGTGGCAGCCGTACGGGCGTCTCGTCGACGGTCGCCCTGCGGTGTACGAGACGAGGCTCAGGCTCCCGGGCCAGCCCGGCGTCGTCGCCGGCGTAGCGTGGATGGACACGAGGCTCTTGAAGGCGCGCCTCTATTCGGGCAGCCTGAGCCCGGGGGGACTGAGCTGGCACTACACCGCGCCGGTCTCGCACGTCGCCGCCCGGACCCTCGTCGCGGCGTTCAACGGAGGCTTCCTCCTCGCGGACTCCCACGGCGGCTACCTGAGCGAGGGCAAGACCGTCGCCCCACTGCGCGACGGCGCTGCCTCTCTCGTGATCTACGCGAACGGCTCTGCGACCGTCGGTGCGTGGGGGAGCGACGTCAAGATGACGCGCTCCGTCGTCGCCGTGCGCCAGAACCTGACGCTCCTCGTCGACCACGGCCACGCGGTCGCCGGGCTGAACCCCTTCGACACCTCGGTGTGGGGCTATGCGCTCAACAACGTCGTCGACACCTGGCGCTCGGGCCTCGGCATCACGGCCGACGGAGCGCTCGTCTACGTAGCCGGACCTATGAACATCGTCGACCTCGCCGACATCCTGGTACGGGCGGGCTCCGTGCGTGCCATGACGCTCGACATGAACCCGCTCTGGACGGTGTTCGCGACCTACCGGCCCGCGACCGCTGGCGGCTACGCGTCCCCGTCCAACGGGACGGACCTCCTGCCGACCATGGTCCAGAGCCCGCAGCGCTTCTTCTCTCTCGCCTACGCGCGCGACTTCGTCACGATGTCGGGCTGAGCGGGGCGTGGGCACCGACGCACCCGGGTCGACGCGCGCGGGGCACCGGCCACGGCGACCGGAGGCGCTCGCTGCGCCCGTGCCGAGATCTCGGGCCGACCGGCGCAGGCATAGCGTGCAGCGCTCCGGCCGCCGGCGGCTCCGGCCCCGGCTCGTAGCGACCGGGCTCGTGGTGGCAGCCGCCGGGCTCTCTGCCGGCGTGGGCCTGGCGTTGGCGCACGGGCACCGGATCGAGCGCACGGGTCAGGTGCGTCCACCTTCCCCCAGGCGCCGTCCCGGCGTCGTAGCGCGACTGTCGCCCTTGCGGGCGCGCATCGTCGCGATCGCCGAGAGCCAGGTCGGCTACCGGACCGACCCCCCGAGCACGTATTGCAACAAGTACAGCGCGTACTGGGTCGCCGGGGCGTCGGACTGCCCGAGCGCCTCCCTCCGGAACGAGGAGTGGTGCGCCGACTTCGCGGCGTGGGTCTGGCAGAGGGCGGGTGCACGTGTCGTCTATCAATTCATAAACGGCGACCTCAACTCCTCCTCGGAGAGCTTCTACGAGTGGGGGGTCCGCATGCATACCTGGCATCCGGTGGGCTCGGGGTACGTACCGAAGCCCGGTGACGTGGCTGTCTACGGGTTGAGGATGTCGCCGCTCTACGCTGCGCACGTGGCGGTCGTGGTGGGCTTCACGCCCGGCGACCGCGGCCCGACGGCGGTGAACGGCGACGGCAACATCACGGGCTTCAGCGTCGTCGAGGAGCGGACGGACGAGTACCGGGCGGACGTCCCCGGCAAGGGAGCGCTGCTCTCCGGCTACGTCTCGCCGAGCCCCGCCGAGCCCCACCGATCCCGGCAGAGCTGAGCAGAGCCCCGGCGCTCGTCGGCGGGCTTAGGCTGCGCGGGTGCCCGCGGCGACGATGAGCAGGGTCGGAGCAAGGCGCAGTGCGCCGTGAACGCGGACGCCCTGCTCGCCGCCGCCGGTGCAGTCGGGCTCGCCGCGTTGCTCGGCACGAGCGACGCGGCGAACGCGACCGCTGCGCTCGTCTCGGCCCGCACGGGCTCGTACCGGGCGGTCGCGGCCTGGTCGGTGGCCTGGCACCTCGCAGGCGGCCTGCTCGCCGGCACGGCGGTGGCTCGCACGGTCGTCGGCATGGTCCACGTCCGCGCAGGTCTCGAGGCTGCGACGTTCGCGTCGGCGTGCCTCGCGTCGGTCGCGTTCACCTTCGTGACCACCCGGCGGGGCGTGCCGACGAGCGCGAGCGTCGGTCTCGTCGGCGGTCTCGCCGGTGCAGGCGTCGTCGCCGGCGGCTGGCACGCGGTCGAGTGGGGGCGGCTCGACGGCCTCCACCTGCTCGGCGTCGTCGGGGTGCTCGCCGGGATCGTCCTCGCGCCGTTCGTGGGAGCGCTCGCGTCCGCCACGGCGACGCGTGCGACGCGTGGCCTCGCCTACCGGCTGCGGCGCAGCGCGCTCCGCCCGCTGCGCTGCGGCATATGGCTCGCTTCGGCCGGTGCCGGCCTGGCGGACGGGACGAACGACGGGCAGAAGGCGATGGGGATCCTCGCCGTCGCTCTCTCGGGTGGAGCGGTGCTCGGCAGGCACGGCGGGGGGATCTCGTGGACTGTCCGGCTCGTCTGTGCCGGCGTCCTCGCCGTCGGGACGGTCGTCGGCGGGAGGCGCATCGTGGCGACCGTCTCGCACGGGCTGTCGACGTCGGGCTCGGTCGGCGATTTCGTCGCGCAGGGGACCTCCGCCGGCGTGATCCTGCTCGGTGCCCTCGCCGGGATGCCGCTGTCCACCTCGACGGTGGTCACGTCTGCGATGGTGGGGACCGGGTTCGTCGGCCGTAGGCGCCACGTGCGCTGGAAGGGGGTGCTTCGGGTGCTCGTCGTCTGGGCCGTCACGCTCCCGGTGTGCGCGGCTCTCGGTGCGGGGACCTTCGGGGTGGTCCACCTCGTCGTCCGGTGAGCGACGCGACGCCGGGCCCGAGGAGGGGCCCGGGAGAAGGGAGAGCGCCCCGCATCGCGCCAGGCGGGAGCCCGACCCGGACAGGCTGGTCGCGCCTCGGCGGGCGCCGCAGGGTGCTCCGGCGCGTGCTGTTCTCGGTGGCGCCGGACGTGCTCGGCCTGCTCGTCGCGCAAGGTGAGGTGAGCGTCGTCGCGATGGACGCGTTCGAGCGCTGGTCGCAGGGGGGGAGCGTCGATGCCGCAGCCGAGGTGCACCGCCTCGAGCACGACGCGGACGACGCCCGTCGCGCCCTCCTCGCAGCGCTCCGGAGCGCCCTCGTCACGCCGATCGACCAGGAGGACCTCTACGTGCTGTCGGAGCGGTGCGACCGGGTCGTCAACCAGGCCAAGAGCATCACGAACACCGCTGCTGCACTCTCGTGGACCCCCGACCACCACGGGCTCGAGATGGCGGCTCACCTGCACACCGCGATGGCTCGCACGGTCGAAGGCTTCGGCGCCCTGCTGAGCGCGCCAGACTCGGCGGGCGCGGCCGCCGACGCGGTCGTCGGCGAGGCACGGGCGGTCGAGCACGGCTACCGGGTCGCGCTCGCGGAGCTGCTCAGGGAGGACGACCCCGTGGAGGCGCTACGCGCCCGGGAGCTCTACGGCGCGTACGCCCGGGGCGCCGAACTCGCGGTCGCAGTCGCCGACCGTCTCTGGTACGCGGTGCTCGCCGAGCGGTGACCGGCATCTCGAGCCCGACGTGACCCGTCCGCGGCGCGGGTCACGTGCCGGCCGCGAGGCCCCGTCCGAGGTATGCGATGACGTCGACGGCTCCGTAGGAGCCGTCGGGACCCGCGAGCGGCACGATCCCCCCGATCTCGTCTCCGCTCGTGACGATCGGCGGCTCCGCGGCCTTGCCTCTCCGTACCTGTCCGAGGCCGGCCGTGGCCATCAAGGCGTTGCAAAGGCACACACGACCTACGGTGTCCTCGAGAGCGCCGCCCTTGGCTACGTAGGCAGCGGCAGGCTCGGCCGGGCAGCGGTAGCCGATCGTCCCGCCGGGAGCGACGTAGGCCTCGCGGAGGTAGCCGAGGTCGCAGAAGCGCTCCCTCTCGGCGTACACGCCCTCCTCGGACAGCGTGCCGGGCACGGCTGCGACCTTGAACGGGTAGCCGGTCGACGACACGCGGGTCGAGGTCGATATGTGGACCGCGCCGCGACGGGTTGCGGCCATCACCTCGCTTCGGAGCAGTGGGTCCATCCCGGACTCGCGGCAGTAGGCGAAGAGCGTTCCGACCTGGACGCCGGCAGCGCCGAGGGCGATCGCCTCGTGCACGCGCTCGGGAGTCGTCACGCCGCCGGCGAGGTAGAAGGGCACGCCGAGATCGCGCATCGCCGCGAAGTCGACCTCGTCGCGCGCCCCGTAGACGGGGCCGCCGGATGCGTCGAGGATCAGGGGGCCGCGCGGCGGGGCGTTGTGGCCACCTGCGATCGGCCGTTCGACGACGTAGCCGTCGACCACGCCGCTCCCTCGTCGTGCGAGCGCGGTCGCGAGCACGTGCGACGACACGATGCCGAAGAACTCCGGACGGCGCAGAGCGGTCGACGGAGGAAGCCATGCCGGGTCGAAGTGCAGGACCGGTGCGCCGGCGTCGGGCAGGCGGCCGCCGAGAGACAGCGGCACGTCGACGGCCTCGCCGCGAGCGAGGCCGTCCAGGATCCCCGGGACGTGTGCCGGGATCCCGGCCCCCATGAGCACGATGTCGACGCCGGCGAGCATCGCGCCGTAGAGGCTCGGCACCGTCGGGATCTGGATCTTCGTGAGCAGGTTGAGTCCGACGAGCCCCGAGTGCCCGGACTTCGCCTGGGCGACCTCCGCGTAGCTCGCGAGGATCGTGAGCTCCACCGCGGCCCGCCTCGATCTGTGGGTGGGCATGGGGATCGTCCGGTAGCGAGTCGTGGGCGACCGGCGGGTACGTGCGAAGCGGGCGAGCACGTCCTCGACGACGCGCTGGTCGGGGAAGCGGTCGAGGACGGTCCGCAGGTCCGCGTCGACCCCGTCGTCCTGGAGGCGCCGGACGAAGACTGAGTCGATCCCCGTGCCGGAGACGACCCCCACCTGGCCCGCCTTGGCGACCGCCCGGGCGAGCGGCCAGTGCGAGACGGCGATGCCCATGCCACCCTGGATGAGCCACGGGCGTGGCGTGCTGCCGCCGGGCAGGGTCACGGGCGCTGCTCGACGCGCAGCACGGCCTCGAGGGTGAGTGACACGTTGACTGTCCGTCCGAGGAGCATGCCGCCTGTCTCTGCCATCTGGTTCCAGGTGAGACCGAAATTCTCGCGCTCGATCTCGGTGTGCCCGCGGAACTGGACCCGCGGGCGGCCGTCGGCCCCCTGTGGCACGTCGGAGCTCGAGACGACGAGCACCGCGGGCCGCGTCTGACCGCGGATCGTGAGGTCGCCGCTCGTCACGAAACGGTCCTCGCCGAGGGCGTGCACCTCGGTGCTGTGGAAGAGGAACAGCGGGAACCTTTCGACGTCGAGGAAATTCTGGCTCCTTAGGTGCTCGTCGCGCCGCGCGTCGCCGGTGTCGACGCTCGCCGTCGTGATCGTCGCCTCCACCGAACAGTCTCCGAGCTCCGGCGCGACGACGATCGTGCCGCCCGCGACGGCGAAGGTCCCACGGACCCTCGTGAGGAGCGCGTGCCGGATCGTCGCTTCGGCCCGGCAACGCTCGGTGTCGAGCTCCCAGACGCCAGGCACCGGCCTGTGGCCACCCGGTGGGCCTGTCGTCGTGGCGGGCGCCTCGCCACTCGCGCTGCGCCGGCCCTGTCGCGTCACTCGTCCTCCTCGTCGTGCGCCGGCACGCGCTGCGGCCAGTCTTCGTATTTGAAGTAGCGAACTATAGCTTGAGCGCGTCGATCGCAGTCGCCGGCTCGACCCAGCTGCCTGCGTATACGCCCATGCCGCACGGCACAGCGGGCGCGGTTCCATCGTCTAGTGACGAACTGGACGATTATGGTAATGTCGACCTGTCCAGTCGTGAATTCGGGTGCGAGCCGCCCGCGTCGAGGAGGAGCACCTGTGCGCCACCGGATCGTCATCGTCGGCGGCGGCACCGCCGGCATAAGCGTCGCAGCCCGCCTCCGTCGCGCCGGGGAAGAGGACGTGGCTCTCGTCGAGCCGAGCCGGCACCACTACTACCAGCCGCTGTGGACTCTGGTCGGCGGCGGGTTCGCCCGCGTCGACCAGAGTCGGCGGCTCGAGTCCTCCGTCGTGCCGAAAGGCGTTCGCTGGATAGCGGACGAGGCCGTCGAGCTCGACCCCGACACCCGGCACGTCACGACGGCCGGAGGCGCCCGTATCGGCTACGACGTCTTGGTGCTGTGCCCGGGCGTCGAGCTCGCCTGGGATCTCGTGCCCGGTCTCGCCGAGGCGATGGCGACACCGTTCGCGACGACCAACTACTCGCCGGAGCTCGCGCCGAAGACTGCCGAGCTCGTCCGCCGCCTTCGCGGCGGGCGGGCGCTGTTCACCGCGCCGGGGACGCCCGTGAAGTGCCCCGGCGCTCCGCAGAAGGCTGCCTATCTCGCCTGCGACCACTGGCGGAGGGCCGGCCGTCTCGCCGAGTTCTCCGTGACGTTCGCGACCGGTGCCGGTGGGATCTTCGGTGTCCCGGAGTTCGCAGCGACGCTCTCGACAGTGGTGGAGCGGTACGGGATCGACGCGCGCTTCTCGACCGAGCTCGTCGAGGTCCGCCCCGACGTGCGCGAGGCGGTCGTCGAGACGCGCGGCCCCGGCCAGGCGGTACGCGAGACCCTCGGCTACGACCTGCTCAACGCCACCCCGCCCCAGCGTGTCCCCGCGTTCGTGCGCTCGAGCCCGCTCGCGGGCGAAGGTCCCCTCGGCTGGGTGCCCGTCGACCGCCACAGCCTCGTGCACCGTTCCTACCCGGACGTGTACTGCCTGGGTGACGCATGCGACGCGCCGACGTCCAAGACGGGCGCCGCGATCCGGCGCCAGGCGCCGGTCGTCGTCGCGAACGTCCTCGCGACGCTTGCCGGACGCGAGCCCGCCGGTCGCTACGGCGGCTACGCGGCGTGCCCCTTCACGACGGCGAAGGGCAAGATGGTCCTCGCCGAGTTCGACTACAGCCTCTCGCCGCGCCCGAGCATCCCCGTCATCGACACGACCCGCGAGCGCTACGACATGTGGTTGCTGAAGCGCTACGGGCTGCCGGCGTTCTACTGGAACCTCATGCTGCGCGGGCTCGGCTGACCTGGCTGCCGGCGCGCCGCCGCCTCCTCCGGCCGGGCGGGTGGGAGAATGTCGATCGAGCCCACCTACGTGGTGTGAGCGAGTTGACAATGCGCCCGGGACGTGCCGAGACTCGACGGGTCGGGAGCGAGGCCGGCACGGCCGGCGGGCGAAGGAGGTGGTGCCGCGATGATGATGGTGACGGCGGTGCCCGACCCGCTCGCCGGCGCGGCTGCGGACGAGGCTGCGGCACGCGGGCGGTCCCGGGCGGGCGCGCGGGCGAGCGCCGCTCGTGCCGCCGTCTTCGGGGTGAGCGACGGGCTCGTCTCGAACGTCTCTCTCACGCTCGGCGTCGCCGGCGCGCACTCTTCGCCTGCGGTCGTGCGGCTCACCGGCCTCGCCGCGCTCGTCGCCGGCGCGTGCTCGATGGCGAGCGGCGAGTACCTGTCGAGCCGGGCGCATGTCGAGCTGCTCCGGCGGGAGCTCGACGTCGAGCGTCTGGCGCACATCAGCGATCCGGACGCCGAGCGGGCCGAGCTCGTCCGGCTCTACGCCTCCCGGGGACTGAGCCCGGAGCTCGCCGACGTCGTCGCCGGAGCGCTCATGGCCGACCCCGAGATCGCCCTGGCGGTGCACGCTCGCGAGGAGCTCGGTCTCGATCCGGCCCGCCTGGGCTCCCCGCCGCACGCCGCGTTCGCGTCGTTCGCGTCGTTCGCCCTCGGCGCGGCCGTGCCGCTCGGCGTGTGGTCGCTCGCGAGCGGCACGGCCGGCGTCGAGCTCGTCGTCGCCGTCGCGCTTTTGGCGTCGGTGGCTCTCGGCCTCGCGCTCGGCGTGCTCACCGGGCGCTCGCCCGCCCGCTTCGTGGCGCGCCAGGTGCTGCTCTCCGCCGCCGCCGCCGCCGTGACCTACGGCGTCGCCCGCGTCGCCGGCGTCGGGGCAGCCGGATGATCCCGTCACCGCCGGCGTCGCGCTCCCGCGAGGAGCCCGACGGGCGGCGCGTGCGCCGCCTCCACTTCGACGTCGAGGCTCGCCCGTTCCTCGTCCTGTTCGAGCTGACCCGCGCCTGCGAGCTCGCGTGCGCGCACTGCCGTGCCGACGCGGTCCGCTCGCCGGACCCCGGCGAGCTCGACACCGCGGAGGTGACGGCCGTGCTCGACGACCTCGCGTCGCTCGGCGCGCCACGCCCGATCGTCGTGCTCACCGGGGGGGACCCGCTGCGTCGCGCGGACCTCACGCGCCTCGTCCGGCACGCGACGCGCTCCGGCCTGCGGGTCGCGATCTCGCCGGCGGGGACGCCGCGGGCGAGCGCCGCCCGCTTCGACGCGCTGCGACAGGCGGGCGCGGGCACGGTCTCGCTCTCGATCGACGGCCAGAGCGCCGCTGCGCACGACGCGTTCCGGCGCGTCGCGGGCTCGTTCGTGTGGACCGTCGACGCGGTCCGGGCGGCGCGCTCGGTGGGCTTGCGCGTCCAGGTGAACACCACGGTGAGCCGCGAGACCGTCCTCGAGCTCCCCGGGATCTGCCGCCTGGTCGCCGAGCTCGGTGCGAGCCTCTGGAGCGTCTTCTTCCTCGTCCCGGTCGGGCGCGGTCGCGACCTCGGGGCGCTCTCCGCGGACGAGACCGAAGACGTGCTCGCTTTCCTCGCCAAGGTGTCCCACGTCGTTCCCCTGAAGACGACCGAGGCGCCCCACTACCGGCGTATCGCCTCCGGTGCCCCGCTCGCCGGGTCCACGTCGCCTCCTGGCCCGCTCTACCACGAGCTCCTGCGGCGCCTCGAGGCGCTGCGCGTCGCGCCGCTGGACCCGCGGGCGCGCGAGCCCCGCTGGCGGAGCCCGCTCGCGGTAGGCGACGGGCGCGGCGTCGTGTTCGTCTCGCACGTCGGCGACGTCAGCCCGAGCGGGTTCCTCCCGCTCGTCGTCGGCAACGTGCGGGAGGAGCCGCTCACGGCGATCTACGCGCAGGCGCCGCTGCTCGCAGCGCTGCGCGACCCGGACCGGCTCTCGGGCCGCTGCGGCCGCTGCGAGCTGCGTGCCGTGTGCGGCGGCTCGCGGGCGCAGGCCTGGGCGCGCAGCGGCGACCCGCTCGGCGAGGACCCGAGCTGCAGCTACGACCCCGGCGTGGCCGTGCGGGTCCTGCAGGGCGACGGTGCGCCGGCATGAGCTTGCGCATTCGCCTCGTCGAGCCGCGGCCCGCGGGCCACAACGTCTACGACCGGGCGCTGCTCCCGCGCCTCGGCCTGCCGCTCATGGGGGCGATGCTCGCCCGGGCCGGCCACGACGTGCGCGCCTACTGCGAGGTGCTCGCGCCGGTCGACGTCGAGGACCTGCTCGGTTCCGAGCTCGTGGGCATCTCCTCCACGACCGCGACCGCTCCGGCCGCCTACCGGCTCGCGGACCTCCTCGGCGAGGCCGGGGTCCCGGTCGTGCTCGGCGGCCCGCACGTCAGCTTCCGTGCCGACGAGGCCCTCGCCCATGCGCCCTACGTCGTGCGCGGCGAGGGCGAGGCGACGCTGTGCGAGCTCGCCGGGGCACTCGACCGGGGGCGACCGCTCGACGCTCTGGAAGGGCTCTCCTACCGCAGCGGCGCCGGCGAGCCGCGCCACAACGCAGGCAGGCCGCGCTGCTCCCAGGCGGGGTTCGAGGCACTGCCGGCGCCCGACCTCTCCCTCGTCCTCGGCCACGAGGCGATGACGACCAAGCCGCTCATGACCCAATGGGGCTGTCCGTTCGACTGCGAGTTCTGCTCGGTGACGGCGATGTTCTCGCGGGCAGTGCGCCACCGGCGGACCGACCAGGTGCTCGCCGAGCTCGCCGGGCTCCATGCGGACCGCGTCTTCTTCTACGACGACAACTTCGTCGTCAACAAGGCCCGGACGACCGAGCTGATGCGCGCGATGCGGGACTCCGACCTCACGCCCTCGTGGTACGCGCAGGTGCGGGCGGACGCCGCCCAGCGCTCGGTCGCGCACCCCGAGATCGACCACGGCTTCCTCGGGCTCATGCGTGACTCGGGCTGCGAGATGGTGATGGTCGGCATCGAGGCCGTCACGGACGAGGGCCTCGCCGCTATCGGCAAGAAGCTGCATGTCGCCAGCATCGAGAGCGCCGTCGCGGGCTTCCACGAGCACGGGATCGCGGTGCACGGCATGTTCGTGGCCGGCCTCGACACCGACACCGCTGCGAGCGCGGACGCGACCGCCGGGTTCGCGCGCCGGCTCGGGATCGACACGTTCCAGCTCATGGTCGAGACGCCCCTACCAGGTACACGGCTGTGGAGCCGGACCGTCGAGGCGGAGCGTCTCGTGAGCGACGACTGGTCGCTCTACGACGGGCACCACGTCGTCATGCGCCCCGCGCAGATGACGCCCCTCGAGCTCCAGCTCGGCGTCCTCGACGCGATGCGGCGCTTCTACTCCTGGCCGTCGATCCTCGCGTCGGGTGCCTCGGGCGTGCTCCGCCACCTGCCCGACCTAGGGGCCGCGCTCAGCCACCCGGCGCTCGTGCGCCGGCTCCCGGCCGTCGCGCGGGCCGCTGCCGCCCGGCGATTCGAGGACGTCTTGCCGCTGCTCGACGGGACGCTCCCCGCTCGGCTGCGCGAGCGGCTCGGCTCGGCGCTGTGGGTCCCGGCGCTGCGCTTCTACGCGCGGCGCCAGCTCCAGGCGTGGATGGCCCAGGACCGCTCGCGGGCGCACCTCGCCATGCTCGCTGCGGCGAGCGCCTCGACGCGTTGACGCCCGGGCGGGCGGCACGGGCGGGGCGGGCCCCGTGAGCGCTGCCCCCTTCGTCGTCATGGCCAAGCCGGTCGGGCCGCTCTGCAACCTCCGGTGCAGCTACTGCTACTACCTCGACAAGAAGGAGATGTACGGCAGGGGCGAGAGGTTCGCGATGCGCGACGACGTGCTCGAGGCCTACGTGCGCTCCACCATCGCGGCGAGCCCTGGACCGGTCGTGCACTTCGTCTGGCACGGTGGGGAGCCGACGCTCGCCGGGATCGGGCTCTACCGCCGCGCCCTCGAGCTCCAGAGGCGCCACCTGCCGGACGGCTGGACCCTGGTCAACAACCTCCAGACCAACGGCACGCTGCTCGACGACGCCTGGTGCGCGTTCCTCGCCGAGAACCGCTTTGCCGTCGGGATAAGCATCGACGGCCCGGCGCGCCTGCACGACGCATGCCGGGTCGACCGCCGCGGCCGGCCGAGCCACGAGCGGGTGATGCTGGGGCTCCGCCGGCTGCGCGCCCACGGGATCGAGCCGGACGTGCTCTGCACGCTCAACGCGCACAACGCCGCGCACCCGGCCGAGGTCTACCGCTTCTTCCTCGAGGAGCGCGTCACGTGGCTCCAGTTCCTGCCGGTCGTCGCGCGCGACGGCGCGGGCGGCGTCTCGCCCCAGTCGGTCGCCCCCGAGCAGATGGGCGAGTTCCTCTGCTCGGTCTTCGACGAGTGGGTCCGCTACGACATCGGGCGGATCGCCGTGCAGGGGTTCCTCGAGCCCCTCCTCGTCGCCGGCGGGCGCAGCGCGAACCTCTGCGTCATGGCGGAGACCTGCGGGCGCGTGCCCGCGCTCGAGCACGACGGGAGCGTCTTCGCGTGCGACCACTTCGTCGAGCCGGAGCACTTCCTCGGCAACGTCTCGAGCGACGGGCTCGACACCATCGTCGGGTCGCCGGCGCTCGTCGCCTTCGCAAGCGCGAAGCGCGACGCGCTCCCGGGTCGTTGCAGGGACTGCCCGGTCCTCTTCCTGTGCAACGGCGGGTGCCCGAAGGACCGCCTCGCCGCCGCCCCGGAGGGCGGTGGTGCGCTGAGCTACCTCTGTGCCGGCTACCGCCGCTTCTACGGGCACGCCCTTCCCTACCTCGAGCGCATGGTCGCGCTGGCCCGTGCCGGCCGGGAGCCCGGCGCGATCATGGTCGAGCTCGAGGTAGCCGAGCGGGAAGCGCGCGCCGCCTTGCGCACGGCGCGGCGCAACGACCCGTGCCCGTGTGGAAGCGGCACCAAGTACAAGCACTGCTGCATGGGGGCGCTCCGACGCTGAGCCTCACACCGGCCGGCGTGCCTCCGTCGGTCACGAAGCGCTTGCGGCGACCCCGCGGCGCACCCGCACGACGACGGTCACGAGCACGACCCAGAGCAGCACGAGGATCGCGAGCAGGGCGCGGACGACCCACTGGCCGATCGTCCCGTCCGGCCGCGTCGCCTCGACGCTGCCGGCGAAGGGGTGCGCCGCGCTCGTGACGACGACGTCCGCCGTCGCGGAGGCGAGTGGCGACCCCGCCGCGCTCGCCGCGCTCGCGGAGAGGTCCTGGGCGCCTGTCCAGGTGGGGTAGTACGTGACCCTCGCCTCGCCCCGGGAGTCGGTCGTCGCCGTCCCGACCACGAGCGGCGGCGAGCCGGAGAACTGCGCCACTGCCACCGAGAACGTGACGCTCGCCCCGCCGAGGCGAGCGTGCGCCGCGCCGGCCCCACCGGCGAGCCGCGCGACGAGCTCGACAGCGGGGGAGTGGTGCGGGACCGGGGCAGCCGTCAGGCTCAGCGACAGCGGCCGGCCCTGGGCGGCGGCGGGAACGGCGCCCGCGAGCACGGCTGCGCCGGCGAGGGCTGCGCCGGCGAGGGCTGCGCCGGCGAGGGCTGCGCCGGCAGCGCGGCGCGCGCCCGTGTGCGGTCGGACGGACATGCTCACCACCTCACTGCGGCGCCCGCACCACCGGGCCCGCGCTCGACGTCGTCTCTCGCCCGAGCCGGCCCTGCCGCCTCGAGCACCTCCTCGGCAGCGAGCGCCTCCTCCACCGCGATCTCCTCCATCTCGGCGACGGGGAGGATCGGCACGAAGCGGAACAGCAGCAGCAGGAGCAGCGGGATCGCCGCGCTCGCCGCCACGGTGATCGAGATCGGGACCCAGGTGAAGTGGTAGCTGCCCCAGTCGCCGGCGAGGACGCCGCTCGCGGCGAGCGGCGAGCGGACGAG
>JAJZCK010000067.1 GCA_021846125.1 Actinomycetes bacterium
CAACCAGGTCTTTTATGGTGGGCCGCCCGGGTCTCGATCCCGGCACCTTGGGATTAAAAGTCCCCCGCTCTACCCGATGAGCTAGCGGCCCTTGCGGTGCCCGACGCTTCCACGCGCGCATTCGCGCCCCCGCGGCACCGTGGCCGACATCGTAGGGCTCTCACGAAGGTCGTCCGCGCGTCGTAGCCGAGGAGGCATCGAGACGGCGCATCACGCGCCCGAGGCGGTGGTACTACTCTCCGTAGTAACGGAAACGCTGGTGGTCGTCGTCGTACCACCGGCAGCTCTCGCGCCACACTGGCCGCCACGACGGCGGCCGGCACCGTGCCTTGGAGGAACCGATGGAGGCTGAGCGAGTGGTCGTTGGTCGGGCTGGACGGGACGTCTCGGCGGGGGAGCTTTCTCCGGACGACATCGGAGAGAAGCTGGTCGACCTCCTCGAGGCCTCGGGCACCCTCGCGTGGGAGCTCGATCTCGCGACCGGTGAGCCGACGTGGTGGATCGGAGAGCAGGGCGCCGGGCGCCACGGCGCTGATCCCGGCTCGCTCCGCCGGGGAGCGCTCGTCGATCCCGGCGACCGCGAGCGCGTGCTCGCCGTCGCTCTCGCGTCGCTCGACGGTGCCCGTAAGCTGTCGATGACCCAGCCCGTCACGATGGGCGACGGAACGAAGCGTTGGTTCGCGCTGACAGGGGAAGTCGTCGCCGGCGCCGAAGGCGAGCCGGGGCGAATGCACGCGATAGCGCTCGACGTGACGCGTGAGCACGACACGCTCGAACGCCTGCGGATGCACAGCGAGCAGGCGCGGGAGCTCGTGGTGTGCCTGCGTACGGGTCCGCGTCTCGGCTTCGAGTATGTGAGCCCCGCCTGTCTGTTCTTCACGGGGTATACCGAGCAGGAGATGTACGACAACGGCATGGCCTATGCGTTCAGCGCGATCGAGCCGGCCACGGTAGCCCGCATACGTCAGGACCTCCTCGTCGGCTCGATCGAGGGCAAGAGCTACGACTTCCCGACCCGGCGCAGGGACGGGTCCGTGCTCTGGGTCCGGGCGCTCTTTCACCAGTCGGTCGACGACGCCGGTGACATGGTCTTCGAGGTCGCGATCCGGGACATCGGTCAGGTGCGGGCGCTCGAGCTTGAGGTCACGAGGCTCCGGCTCACGGACGGGCTCACCGGACTGTCGAGCAGGCAGGCGTTGGAGGAGCAATGGCCACTACTGCGCGAGCGGGCCCACGCTGCGGGCAGTTGGACGGTGCTGGCACACGTCGACGTCGACCGCTTCGGTCTCGTCAACAGCGGCCTAGGAATCGTCGCCGGTGACACTCTCCTGCGCGCCGTTGCCCGCAGGCTCGCGGAGTCGGTCGGGGCGGGGGACCTCGTCGTCCGCCTCGGAGGTGACGACTTCGTCGTCCTCGTCACGGGGATCGAGTCGCGTACGTCGGCGCTCGCGGCAACTCGTGGCCTCGCTGATGCTTTCGTCGATCCGATCCCGAGCGACGCCGGGAGGTCGTTCGTCACAGTGAGCGTCGGGGCGACGCTCGTCCCTTCGGGACCGTGGAATGCCGGAGACAGCCTAGACAAGCGCCTGGCGGAGGCGGACGTGGCGATGCGTGTCGCCAAGGCGCGTGGTGGCAACGGCGTCGAGGTCTTCGCAGAGGGGATGCGCACCGAGGCGCGGGACAAGGCGGAGCTTCTCGCCGCGTTGCGCGACGCTGTCGAAGGGCAGCAGTTCGTCCTGCACTACCAGCCGATCTTCGACCTGGCGACCCGGGCGATCGTCGGTGCCGAGGCACTGGTGCGCTGGCAGCACCCCGCACGGGGCCTGCTGTCACCCGGTGAGTTCATCGGGCTTGCCGAGGAGAGCGGCTGGATCGTGCCGATCGGTGCATGGGTCGTCGAGCACGCCTGCTCTGCAGCCAGGTCCTGGCGCGCCGTCCACGGTCGGCGCCCGATGATTGCCGTCAACTTGTCGGCGCGCCAGTTGAGCTCGGTCGACCTCGTCGGAGTCGTCGGATCGGCGCTCGAGCGAAGCGGGCTTCCTCCTGGCGACCTCGTCCTCGAGATCACCGAGACGGCCTTCATCGACGACTTTGACGCCGCTGTTTGGACCTTGAGGCGCGTCGGCGACCTGGGCGTCCACCTCGCCCTCGACGACTTCGGGACGGGCTACTCGTCTCTCGCGTACCTCGCGCAGCTGCCGATCGACCGGGTGAAGATCGACCGGTCCATGGTCGCGGGCCTGCACGTCAACCCCCACAGTCGTGCGGTCGTCGCCGGGATCGTCGGGATGGCCGACGCGCTCTCGATCGAGACCATTGCCGAGGGGGTAGAGAGCTTGGACCAGCTCTCTATGCTCGTCGAGCTCGGGTGCGACCTGGCCCAAGGGTACGTGTTCTCGAGACCCGTACCTCTAGCGGAGATGGTCGCCCTGCTCGACGGGACCGACGCTGCAAGTGCACGGCTGTCCAGCGGCGAGCGTTGACGGTTGCCCAGACGAGCACGATCGATCGGCGACAACTAGCAGTAAGACTGCCCTAAAGAACATTCGTTCTGCCCTTCGGCGGCTCGGATTCGCTAGCCTCGCTTTATGTCAGGTGCAGATGCCCGAGAGGGCAACCAGGCTGCATTTTCGGCTGCCCAAGGAGCGTTGCTGCGTGCCGCGCGTTCTAGGCGGCAGATGACGCTGCACGACGTGGAGGCTGTGACGCGTGGTGAGTTCAAAGCTGCGAGCCTGAGTGCGTACGAGCGCGGGGAGCGGGTGATCTCCGTGCTCCGCCTCGTGCGGCTGGCGACCATCTACCAGACGGCTTTCGTGGATCTCGTTCCGGCGCTCGAGCAGCCCGAGCTCGAGCCACTCGCACGCGCGACACCTGATGCTCGCCGACTGCATCCGGTCGGGACGGACGTCGGCGCGGCGTTTCGACGAGTGCGCTTCGACATGGTGCGGATCGCCGAGCTCGACGGGCCCGGATGGGAGCAGGCTCGCAACGTGCTCGTGGCCGTCCAGCAGCGCCGCCACGGACGTGCGGGACGGTTCGTCACCGTGCGGAACGACGACCTGTGCCTGCTCGCCTCGATCTTCGGCGTGACGGCGCGGGAGCTGGTTCCGGCGCTCGTGCGCGACGGGGTCGTTCGCGCCGACTGAAATCAGGTCTCGGGCTCCTGCTCCTCCTCGAAGTCGAACACGGTCCCGTTGTCGTGGCGCGACCGCTCGGACGAAGAGCTGTCGTGGGCCTGTGCCCGCCGCGGGCGCGCTGCACGGTGGCTGCGCACGAGCTCGGACGGGTCGGAAGCCGACAATTCGGACGGAGCATCCTCCGGCTCGAGAGGTGCCGTGGTGCGCTCGTCGTCCTGTCCCTCCCCGCGTCGGACCTGGGTCGCCGGCGGCTCGGCGGCTCGGCGGGCCGCAGACGCGGGTAGCGCGCGGGTCTGCGCTGCGGATGTGGCGCGCACGCCCGCGTCGGGCATCGGCCGCCTTCCGTCGTCGACGCCCGCGTCGGGCTCGAGCCAGAGGTCGACCGTGGTACCGGTCTCTTCCACCGAGGCGCCTCGAGCATCCTCGCGAGGCCGTGACGCGTCGGCGACCGTCGACTCGATGACCGCCTTGATCTTGAGCAGCTCGCCGAGCGCCGCATCTCGCCGGTGGTGCAGATGCGTGATCTGCGCGACGGCGCGCGACCGGTCTTCCTCGACCTGCTCGAGGTAGGCCGCCCGGCGGCGTTGGATCTCGTTTTCCAGCGACATCGCCCGCTGGCGGGCACCGGCGACGATCGCCTCGGCCTCGCCCGCCGTGCGCTCTCGCAGCTCGGCCATCTCCTGCTCGGTGCCCTGTCGGAGCGCGTACGCGCCCTCCCATGCCTCCTGGAGGATCCGCTGGACGCGCTCGCCCAAGGTGTCGAGTGGTGTCGGCTGGGGGGAGCGCTCCTCGCTCTCGAGGACCGCGACGCGTCGGTGGAGCTCGCGCAGCTGGCCGACGGCCGCCGCGAGCTTCCGCTCGGCGTCGGAGGCACGCTGCAGCGCTTCGTCCAGCCGTCGCTGCTGGTCCGTGACGTAGCGGTCGACCTGATCGGGGTCGTAGCCGCGGCGGTACGCACCGAAGATGGGAGTCGCCTCGCCCTGCGGGTGTTGCGCGCTTGCCTGGTCCATCGTCGCCCCGTTCCTGCGCGTCGTGGGACGCAGCCGTAGTCGTACGCCCGCTGCGGGCGATCCGACCGCCGGGCTGCCTAGGGCGAGATCGTACCTATCGCTCGTCGGGAAGTCGCGGATCCCTCTGCCGAGGGCTTGCGGGGGTCGACGCGCGGAGCGCTCGTGGGGCAGACTTCACGGACCGGACCGGACGCTCGGCGCCTGTCGGGCGGGCCTGGCGCGAGAGGGGGGAGACGTGCACGCCGAAGTGAAGGGAACGACACTTCCGACGCTCGAGGTGAGCCTCGAGGCCGGAGAGGCGGTCGTGTCGACGCACGGCGAGCTCGCCTGGATGACGGCGCGCCTGCAGATGTCGCAGAGTTTGGCAGCGGGCGGGCACAAGGGGCTCATGGCCGGCTTGAAGCGGGTGGTCGGCGGCGGCGGGCTCTTCCTCACCCGATACGAGGCGCAGGGCGGCTCCGCGCAGGTGACGTTCGCGGCGAAGCTCCCCGGTCGGATCTTTCCCGTCGAGATCGGCCCAGCCAGCAATTTCCTCGTCCACCGGCATGGCTGGCTCTGCGGGACGACCGACGTCGTTCCGTCGGTCGGTTTCCAGCACGGCTTCCGTTCGGGGATGTGGGGGGGCGACGGTTTCGTCCTCGAGAAGCTCGAAGGGACTGGCACGGCCTGGATCGAGCTGTCGGGCGAGATCACGACCTACGAGCTCGCCCCGGGCCAGACGATCCTCGCCCACCCTGGCCACGTCGGCGTGTTCGAGGGGTCGGTCAGCTTCGAGATGACTCGCGTCCCCGGCATTGCCAACAAGCTCTTCGGCGGCGACGGCTACTACCTCGTGGCGCTCACCGGTCCCGGGAAGATCTGGCTGCAGAGCATGCCGATCGCGGTCCTTGCCCAGGCGCTCGAGCCGTACGTCGCCTCCTCGGCGGGCGGAGGCGTCGTCGCAGGTGGCACCGCGGGCGGGATGCTCGGCGACATCCTCGGCCGCAACGTCTGACCGCCAGCGGGCAGATCGCTCAGCGAGCTTTCGCGAGGAACCGGTCCCGCTCGACGGCGACTCGCGTCACCCGCCCCGCGCCGACGAAACCGGAAGCATCCGATGCCGTCACGGTGAACACGACCCGCCGTCCCTCGACGCGATGGAGGGTCGCGTCCGCGCGCACCAGTGTGCCGACGGCGACCGGCGCGAGGTGGTCGAAGCGCACCCGCATCGCCACGGTCGTCCATGTCGAGGGGAGCACGCCTGCGATCGCCTGCGTCGTCGCCTCCTCGCACAGCGCGACGAGGCGTGGCGTGGCAAGCACGTCGACGTCGCCTGAGCCTGCCGCGAGCGCGGTGTCCGCGTGGGTCACGACGAGCTCCGCCGAGCCGGTGAGCCCGGCGCGCAAGTCGGCCTGGGTTGCCACGCCCGTTACGATAGGGCGGAGATGCCGGGCGGCCAAGACGAAGCCGCGGAGGGCTGTGTGGCAGGTCCGCGTGGTGGTGGGTTTGCCGGCTCGCCGGACCACGACCGACCGAGGAGACGACCGTGACCGCTGCAGCGAGCCCGTTGGTCGAACCAGGTGTCGTGGAGCGTGTCCTCGCGCACGCGTTGCGCCACGGCGGCGACTTCGCGGAAGTGTTCGTGGAGGACAAGCGCTCCACGGCGATCTCGCTCGACGACCGTCGGGTGGAGGAGCTCTCCTCCGGCCACGACAAGGGTGCAGGCATCCGCGTCGTCTCGGGGGAGACGACGGGCTTCGCGCACACGGCCGACCTCTCGGAGCGTGGGCTTCTGGCTGCGGCCGAGACTGCAGCTGCGGTGGCGCGCTCGAGTGCCCCGGGAGCGCGACAGGTCGAGCTCGGCGACCGCCGGCTCGTCGACGGGACGCGGGCGGAGATCCTCCCGGAGGGCATCGGCAAGGCCGCGAAGGTCGATCTCCTTCGCCGTGCCGACGACGCCGCTCGTTCGACCCAGCAGGCGATCGTGCAGGTCTCCGCCGGCTACGGCGACAGCAGGCGACGCATTCTCGTTGCGAGCTCCGAGGGACTGCTCGCGAGCGACGACCAGGTGCGAACTCGCTTCTCGGTCGTCTGCGTCGCCTCGGGGGACTCGGGCATGCAGACCGGATACGAAAGTCGCGCGCATACGGTCGGATTCGAGCTGTTCGATCGCTTCTCCGTCGAGGATGCCGCTCGCACCGCCGCAGGCCGGGCAGTCGCGAAGCTGTCCGCACGCCCGGCCCCGTCGGGCGTGGTTCCAGTCGTCATCAAGAGCGGCACCGGTGGGATCTTGTTTCATGAGGCATGCGGACATGGTCTCGAAGCGGACCATGTCGTCAAGGATGCGTCGGCCTATCGTGGGAAGCTCGGCGAGCTCGTAGCAAGCCCCCTCGTGACTCTCGTCGACGACGGGACCCCGGTCGACCAGTGGGGCACTGCCGTGATCGACGACGAAGGGCATCCGGCACAACGGAACATCCTCATAGAGAACGGCGTCCTCACGGACTACATGTGGGACTACCTCCGGGGTAGGCGCAGCGGCAGGGCGTCGTCGGGCAACGGTCGGCGGCAGAGCTACCAGCACCTGCCGATGGTCCGCATGACGAACACCTATCTCCTCGCAGGCACCGACGACCCGGACGAGATCGTCGCCCAGACACCCTACGGCGTCTACGTCGCGAAGCTCGGTGGTGGGCAGGTGAACACGGCGACCGGTGACTTCGTCTTCGGCATGACGGAGGCGTTCCTCATCGAGGATGGACGGATCACCGAGCCCTTGCGTGACGCGAACCTTATCGGCAACGGCCCGGACGTGCTCCGCAAGATCGACGCGGTCGGCAACGACTTCGACATGAGTCCCGGGACCTGCGGAAAGGACGGTCAGAGCGTGCCCGTCGGCTGCGGACAGGCGACGCTGCGCATCACCGGAGTCACCGTCGGGGGCACCGCCGGTGCCTGAGCTGCTCGACATGGCCCAGCGCATCGCCGCAGCCGCTCGTCCTGGCGAGCAGGTCGAAGCGTACGTGTCGTGGCATCGCGAGACCGACATCCGCGCCTTCGACGGTGACGTCGAATCGCTCTCCTCGGCCGAGTCCGCGGGTGTCGGAGTCCGCGTAGTCGCCGGAGGTCGTCAGGGGTTCGCCTACGTCGGCAACCTCGACGCGCATCTCGCCCGCGAGGCGCTCGAGGGCGCGCGGGACAACGCCAGCTTCGCTACGCCGGACGAGCACGTGGGCCTCGCGTCGCCTGACGGCGCACCTGTCGCGCCGCTCGAGCTCTGGGACGACCGTCTCGGTGCTTTCCCGGTCGACGCCAAGGTGGCGCTCGCCCTCGAGCTGGAGCGCCGAGTGCGTGCAGGCGACGCGAGGATCCGGCAGGTCGTCAGCTCCGACTACGGGGACTCGCTATCCGAGTCCGCGATAGCGACCTCGACGGGGATCGCCGCCACGAGCCGCCGCACGACCTGCTATCTCGCGGCCGATGCTGTCGCCGGCGAACGCGACGAGACCCAGACCGGAGACGGCTACACCGTCGGCAGGGGCGAGTCGGATCTCGACCTCGCGGCGGCGGCGCACGACGTCGTCGAGCGTGCTACCAGGCTTCTCGGCGCGCGCAAGCCACCGAGCGCCCGTCTCGACGTCGTGCTCGACCGCAGGGTGACAGCGACGCTGCTCGCGATCCTCGCCGGGACGCTCTCCGGCGAGGAGGCCGCCAAGGGGCGCTCGCTGTTCGCCGGTCGGCTAGGCGAGGAGGTCGGGGTCGCGTCGTTGACGCTCGTCGACGACCCGACGCACGACGCCGCGTTCGGTGCGGCGGTCTACGACTCCGAGGGTCTCGCCTGCCGGCGCAACCTTCTCGTCGACCGAGGGCGCCTCGCCGGCTTCCTCTACGACACCTACTCGGCGCGGCTCGCGGGCACGACGTCCACGGCCTCGGCTGTCCGGGGTGGCTTCAAGTCGACGCCGGGCGTCGGTGCCCGGGCACTGTCGCTCCTCCCTGGCACCCTCGACCAACAAGGGATCGTGTCGCTCGTCGGCGACGGGCTGCTCGTCCAGGGGATCAGCGGTGTGCACTCTGGGGTCAACCCGGTGAGCGGGGACTTCTCCGTCGGTGCCGAGGGTTTGATGATCCGGGGAGGCGAGCTGGCGGAGCCGGTGCGCGAGATCACGATCGCCTCCACTGTCCAACGGATGCTCCAGCACGTCCTCGCGGTCGGCACCGACGTGCAGTGGCTACCGAGCGTCGCCGCCGGCGTGAGCCTCGCGATCGGCGACGTGGCGATGAGCGGGGCCTGAGCGGCCAGACGGGCCCGAGGGCGGGCGCAGCGATCCCGCCCGCGTTCCTAGGTGGACGCGGGAGTGCTCGAGCCGGACGACGTGCTCGCCGGCGTGGCAGCGGTCGCCGGCGTGGGTGACGGCGTGGAGTCGGCTGTCTTCGCTCCGTCGGTGGTGGACGGCGCAGGCGGAGCGCCTCCGTCGGAACCCGAGGCCGACGCGGGCCTCGTGCTCGTGCCCGTCGACCGGCTGTCGGTCTTGTAGAAGCCGCTCCCCTTGAAGACGATGCCGACGCTGCCGAAGACTTTGCGCAGCTCGCCTCCGCATGCCGGGCACGTGGTGAGCGCGTCCTCGTGGAAGGTCTGCACCGCGTCGAGACGCTCCTCGCAGGACCGGCACAGATATTCGTAGGTCGGCATCGGCGTCTCCTGTTTGGCACTCTAGGCCTACGACTGCCAACTATAACCGGGCGGCTCCCCGGTCCAGTCTCCTGGGCCGGAGCTCGACGGCTCGCGCCTGCAGAGAGGGTGGTCGGCAACGTGACGCGCACGCGGCGCCTACACTCGGTCGAGTGCCGGAACGCAGCTTGACCAACGTGGATCCCCTCGGACGCGCGCGCATGGTGGACGCCGCGCCGCGTGAGGCGACTCATCGGCGAGCGCTTGCCCGCTGCAAGGTACTGATGCAACCGGAGACGACGGCAAAGGTCGCGAGCAACGCGATCACGAAAGGCGACGTCCTCGGAGCGGCGCGCATCGCGGGCATCCAGGCCGCCAAGAGGACATCCGACCTCGTGCCCTTGTGCAGGCCGATGCTCGTCGGAAGCGTCCAAGTGAACTTCACGATAGGCGACGACTTCGTCGAGGTGGAGGCGCAGGTCGAGACGTTCGACCGTACGGGCGTCGAGATGGAGTCGCTCACGGCCTGTGCCGTCGCCGCGCTCACCGTCTACGACATGTGCAAGTCCGCGGACAAGACAATGGTCATCGGAGGGCTCTGCTTGTGGGAGAAGACCGGAGGGAGCGCCGGCGCGTGGCGCCGCCCGGACGAGTCCCAGGACGGCTCCGGCTCCTGACCTCTCGGCTGACGCGCGACGATCGCCGGCCGCGACCCCGGACGAGTATCCACCCGCCGGGGTCACTTCTCCGGTAGTTTCTCCGGGAACGCCATGTCCGTGCCGCCGAGCGGCAATGGGCCCGAAGACGTCAGGGGCAGCTTTGGTCGTATTTCTTCTCGTCGTGGTCTGGCTCGTCGCATTGGTGCCGGTGGCGCTTCGGAAGCTCTCCGAGTGGCAGGTCACCTCCTCTGTGGCGAGGTTCCGTTACCGGAGCCGGGTGATGGGGCGGGCGTTCCCCCTTGTGCCCTATGCGGCGGAGGTGCCCGTGGCGCCGACACCCGCGCGAGTGCGTGCGATCGACCCTGAGGACGCGGTCCGCCTGCGGCGAGAGCGCCGGGCTCGCTCCGCTCGACTTGTCGCCCGCCGGAGGAAGACGCTCGCGTGGCTCTGCGGGGCTTTCGTCGTGACGTTCCTGCTCGGGGCCGTGCCGGCGCTGCGCGTCCTGTGGGATCTCACCCTGGTCGTTTTCCTCCTGGCGACCGGTTACATCGCGCTCCTCGTCCGGTTCCAGAGGATCGCCGTTGCCGAGGCGGCGTTGGAGGAGAGAGCGGCGAAGGTCGTCCCGATCGACGCTTTCCCGGGGCGACGTGTCCAGACCGTCGGTCCGTGGAGCACGATGCGTCCGGATGTCGCAGGTCCGGCGAGAGCGCTTCCACCTGCACGACCGGCTTTCGTTCTCGTCGACGTGCGCGCCTGACCGCTCCTCCGCAGGGCGTCGGGATCACGCCCCGCTGACGCCGCCCCCGAGCACGCGGGCGGTCGTGGCGCTGCCCGGCCGACGCGCAATCGACTCGCCGGGCCTACGGGCAACCGAAGCATCGCAGCCCAGCGGTGCGAGTCGCGGGTTCCGAAAGGGCGCAGAGGCTCGCACCTCCGGCACGGCTTGGGGGCCGACCACGATCTCCGCGGCGGTGGCGGTGGCTGCGGATCCGGACCAGCGCATCTGCTACGGCGTGGCCCTCGTCGTCCACAGCGGGCTCGGACGTGGCAGGCGATGCCCCGCGTGTTGCGAGCGCTGCCTTCGCCGTCACTCCGTCGATTCCCTCGAGCCGGCTCAGTTGCCGCCGGGGTCCGCCGATCGTCTGGAGTCCCACCGGACTCCGACCGCGGACAAGCGACGGGGCTCGGGGCTCGGCGACGCGATGGCTGCGAGCAGGGCGTTTGTCTTAATCGCAGCCACGTGTCGTCTCCAAGCCTCCCCAAGGCGTCGACGAGGGACAGGGCTTCATCGCACCCGGCTCGCACTGTCGGTCCGAGGGAGACGACGGACTCGTCGAAGCGGCACCGTCGACGCGACCCGCAGGGTGACGCTCCGCATCTGCGACGAGCCAGAGCGACTCCGGGTGCTTCCTGCACCGAGATGTCGCGCCCAGCGGATCGCTGCTCCATTCGTGCACCGGACGATGCTCGACTATCGTTGATGTCGGTTCAGCGAGCCAACCCAGGAATGCGCTTGCTGGTACCACACCCCGGGGGTGTAGCTCAGCTGGTAGAGCGCCACGTTCGCAACGTGGAAGTCGGCGGTTCGAGTCCGCTCACCTCCACCCCTAAAGCTCCAGCTCAGGGCCTATTTCCTGCGAGGGGGGCGGGCGCTCGGGAGCGCTCATCCCGCGGATCCCGCATGAAGACCTCGCCGAGGCGCTTCGCCGCGTCACGATCGGCTGGCTTCTCCGCCTGGGCGTAGAGCCCGAGGGTCATCCGCACGTCGGAGTGGCCGAGGCGCTCCTGGGCCGTCTTCACGTCGACGCCGAGGCGGACGAGCGCGGTCGCGTTCGCTCGGCGCAGGTCGTGGAAGCCGAGGCCCTCGAGACCGGCCGCTCGCGTCGCCGGCACCCACACGCGGTTGCGCCAGTTCGCATACCGGATCGGTCCACCCGAGGGAGCGCTGAAGACGAGCTCGCCGGTGTCCGAAGCCGTGAGGCCCGAGCGCGAGAGGTGCTCGGCCAACAGGTCTCGCAACGCCTCCGGGATGGCGAGGCTCCGCCGGGAGGCGTCCGACTTCGGGGGGCCGAAGACCGGGCGGCCCTTGCCGTCACGGGTCACCGTCTCGTTGACATGCAGCACGCTCTGCTCGAAGTCGAGCTCGCCGACGCGAAGGCCGGCGACCTCGGAGAAGCGGAGGCCAAGGACGGTGGCGCAGTAGAGCATCGCCTGGTAGCGCCCGGGAACCGCGTCGACGAGCTCGGTCAACGCCTCGCCGGTCGGGAGGCTTCTCCTCGTGGGCACCACGTGGGGCAGCTTGATGCTCCGGTAGGGGGATCGTCCGATGAGCTCGGCATCCACCGCATAGGCGAAGACCGCCCGCACCACGCCGAGGGCCCGACGGACGGTCCTCGGGGCGAGACGGGTCGAGAGATCCCCGGCGAGGGCCTGGATGTGTCGCTGGGTCACGCCGGCGATCTCGTGCCCGCGGCAGCGCTGCTGTCCGCGCCGTTCCCGCGGCTTCGCGTGGCAGGATCGTTGGCCATGGGATCATCGGCCGCTCCATCTCCCGGGTCGCTACCACCCCAGCTCCTGGCGATCGCGCCGCAGCTCGTGACATTTTGGTCGGGCGCGGGAGTCTCCGCTGATGCTCCGACGCAGGGGCTGGTCGGCGAGGCACTAACGCATCGGGCGATCAATGAGGCCTTCGACCCCTCGTTTCCGTTCAAGGAGAGGGTTCAGAAGGCATACGAGGATCTGCGGATCGTGGACGGCGCCAGCGTGCGCAGGACACCTCGTCTGGAGACGGTGCTGGACGTGGCCGCCGCCGAGCACGGGATCGACGCGCTGGCAAAGCTCCTTTCTGATCTCGTCTCTCCACCGCCGAATGCCCTACACCAGTTCTTTGCGGAGCACTTGGTGCTCGGGGGACACCATGTCACGGCGAACTTCGACACCTGCATAGAGCGCTCCGGCGGCCCAGCTGCTCGTCTAGTCCATTGCCATGGTGTCGTTGGACACTGGCGCGACATGGGTGCTCGATTGTCCGTGATTGAGAATGGCTTCCCAGACACGGTGCAGACGAAGCTACGAGTTATCCTGTCGGCGACAAACGCACTCGTTGTCGTCGGTTACAGTGGCCTCGACTACTTCGACGTTGACCCATTTTGGCGAGCCTGTAGCAGAGACGGGGTGTTGGCGGGCAAGCTGCTTCTTTGGCTTGAACATGAGGCACATGGATGGACAGTCGGCGAGGATGCCGACAAGCCACACCCGCAACTGTCGTGGTTCGCCGACGGAGGCGCCACCGTGTTTGTCGTCCGAGCACCCACCTCCGATGTGCTCTCCGAACTAGCGGAGACGTGGTCCTTGAGCCCGTTGTCAGCGCCGCCGGCGAGAGAAGCCTGTTCGGATGTCCCGCTCGACCTTCCCGCCGACGCACGGGCACGGGCCACGACCAGACTCTTGACAGTAATGGGTCTGCACGACTCGGTGCGCGAACGCCTCGCCAATCGCATACTCGATGCACAGGAGTCCGAGTGGGCGGCTGAGGCGGCGTGGACCTCGGGACAGTACCTGCAGTCTGCCGAGCATTGGGCCAAGGCCAAAGCAGAGGCCTCGCCTGACAGCGAGGCGATTACGGCGGAGCGTCGCGCTGCCGCATTATGGCTTCGCGGGGAACTGCGTCGCGCCAAGCGGGAACTTCTCGCCGCGCTCGCGAAGGCGGAAAGCGACGGGACGTCCCCCCGGGAGAGGCTTGTCATGGCAGAGACTCTTGGACGGATCATCGTTCACATGGGTCGGCTGCCCGACACCAG
>JAJZCK010000068.1 GCA_021846125.1 Actinomycetes bacterium
GGCCACGGGGCCGTCACGCACGCTGCACGCGCATCTCGGCACGTGGTCGCTACCATGCACGTCGATGGCGGATCGGCAACCCGACGGGATGCACTGCGACCGGGAGAGCCGCGACCGGGAGAGCCGGTTCGAGGAGCTGGGCTCGTGAGCGATCTCGGAATTGCGATCGCACCGACCCATGTCGAGCCCACGCTCGACGGTGACCACGAGCGCATGAGCCATATCGTGCTCGAGGGCTTCAAGCCGGAGGCGGGAGATTTCGTCTCGGCTGGGCCGTCCGTCGTCGAGGGCCTCGTCAACGGCACGGCGGTGCGCGCGCTGTGCGGCAAGATATGGGTCCCGTCGCGGGACCCGAAGCGCTACCCGCTTTGCCCGACCTGCAAGGACATCGCGACCAGCCGGGGCTGGAAGATCCCGGCCGGATGACCCGCCGCTCGCGCGTTGCAATTCTCGTCGCGCCCGTCGTCGCGGTCGTCGCGTCGGGTGTCGGTCCTGTCCTCTCCCAGCCGGCGGCGGCGAGCCCTCGCGCCGGTCCGATCGACCGCGCGCCTCTCGCGGGACTTCCGACCCGCGCGCACGAGAAAGGCCGCGCGCACCCGGCGGGGATCCGGTTGACTGCCGTCGACCCCGGCTACGCCTACGGCATACAAGTCGGCGACACGGTCACCTTGACCGCAGTCGTCCACGATCCGAACGTCTCTCGACCCGTCGGCACGGTGACGTTTCGCGCCGACGACCGCTACGACCATTGCCCCCTGGTGCGACTTCGCCGGACAACCACGGCGAGGTGCTATCTCACCTTCTACTCGCCGGGCCGCTTCTACGTCACGGCGAGCTACGAGGGACGCGACCGGTCGGTGGCATCGGTCACGCTGAGGTTCTCGGTCGTCCCGGCGACGAACGACTGACGCCACCGCGATCGCGGCCGCAGCTCGGAGCCCGTCATGGGCCCCCGACCGTCGCCAGCAGGAATGCCTGGACCCTCGCCTCGTCTCGCCAGGTGTCGTAGCGACCCGAAGGACCCTGGTGACCTGCACCGAGCTCGGTGCGGAGCACGATCGGCTCACTCCCAGTGGTCGTCGCGCGCAGCTTCGCCACCCACTTCGCGGGTTCCCAGAAGCCGACCCGGGGGTCGTTGAGCCCGGCCGTGACATACATGGCTGGGTACTGCTCGTCGCGCACCTGGTCGTACGGGGAGTAGGAGAGCATGCGACGGTAGGCATCCTCGTCGGCCACGGGGTTCCCCCACTCCTCCCACTCCCCGACGGTAAGCGGGAGGTCCTCGTCGGACATCGTCGTCACCACGTCGACGAAGGGGACCTCGGCGACGACGGCAGCGAAGAGATCGGGGCGCATGTTCGTGACCGCGCCGACGAGCAGCCCGCCAGCGCTCGCTCCACGGATCGCGACGCGGTCGCTGCGCGTGTACCCGGCGCGCACGAGATGCTCGGCGCACGCCACGAAGTCGGTGAACGTGTTCACTTTCGACGCGAGTCGTCCCTGCTCGTACCAGCGCCTGCCCATCTCGCCGCCACCGCGGACATGTGCGATCGCTACGACGAAGCCACGCTCGAGGAGGTTGAGGCGGGCGATCGAGAACGCGGGGTCGATCGCAACCTCGTAGGCGCCGTAGCCTGTGAGGAGACACGGTGAGGACCCGTCGAGCACGAGGTCCCGCTGACAGACGAGCGAGATCGGCACTGCGGTCCCGTCCGACGCCTGGGCCCAGATCCGCTCGCTGCGATAGGCCTCGGGGTCGTACCCACCGAGAACCGGTTGGACCTTGACGACCTCACGCCTACCGGTCGACATGTCGACGTCGACCGTCGAGACTGGCGCGACGAGCGAGCTGTAGCCGAAGCGGTAGGTCGACGAGCCCCACTCGGGGTTGGTCGCCCCACTCAACGCGTAGACGGGATCGGGCTGCTCGAGCACGCGCTGGCTGCCGTCGCCGAGGTCGACGACGCGCAACCGGGCAAGCCCCTCGGCCCTCTCGACGACGACGACATGCCCCTCGAACGCATCGACCGCTTCGATCGTCACGTCCGCATCGTGTGCGACGAGCACGTCGACGGGCTCCTGGGAGCCGATCGGGAGCACGATCACCGCGAAGCCGGTGGCGACCTCGCCCCCCGGTCCGGACGCGTTCGACCGGACGAGCCAGACGTCTCCCCACTCCGGCAGGACCGCGTGCTCCACGTCGTACTCGACACCTTCGCGGCGACCGAGGACGGGGGTCGCCCGCCCCTCCGGTTCACGTGCGTCGAGCCAGAGTGCCTCCGAGGTCATCGTCGACTCCGACTGCACGACCACGTAGCGCTCGCTGCGGGTCAAGCCGACCGAGACGGCGAAGCGCTCGTCCGGCTCCTCGAAGACGACCCGGTCCTGCTCCACGTGATCCCCGAGGCGATGGCGCCAGACCTGGAACGGCCGCATGGCCGCGTCGGGACGGACGTAGAGCAGCGTTCGATGGTCCGAGCACCAGGCCGAGCCGTACTGCACGCCCTCCACCACGTCCGGCAGGTCGTCGCCCGAGCCGAGGTCACGAAAGCGCAGGGTGTAGCGCTCCGAGCCGTCGAGATCGACGGCGTAGGCGAGGACCTCGTGGTCGCCGCTCACGTCGAGCACACCGAGCGCGACGTAGTCGCGACCGGCAGCGACCGCGTTCTCGTCGAGGATCGTCTCGCCGGCACCGGACCGAGCCGCCTCGAGCGCGTGGCGAGCGTCGAGCGTGTGCCCCCCGTCCGCGAGGCGGTGATGGCTCCGGTACTGCTCGCCCTCTCGCGTCGCGCTCCAGTACCACCAGCCGCCACGCCAGACCGGGGCCGACACGTCGTCTTCCTGCACGCGACGCCGGATCTCCTCGAACAGCTCCCGCTGCCTGCCGGCCGTCGGCGCGAGGATCGCCTCCGCGTAGGCGTTCTCCGCCTCGAGGTACGCCATGACCGCGGGATCCTCACGGTCTCGCAGCCACCACCAGTCGTCGACGCGCACGTGTCCGTGCGCCTCGAGACGGTGCGGGCGGCGGGGAGCGACTGGCGGCGTGCGGGCGGTGTCGGTCAGCTGCGATCGGGTCACCACAACAGCGTCGCGCGACGATGACTCGGGCATCAGCCCGGTGCCCGCCGACCACGTGCCGACAGACCACGTTCCGATGTCACACCCGTGTGGTCGACTACTCGCTGTGGAACTCGACGCCCTCGCCGACGCCATCGACCGGCTCGCTGGCGCGTCGCCCCAGGCGACAGCGGACCCCGAGTCGCTCCTCGCTCTCGAAAGGCAGCTCGCACGGCTCGACGCCGTCGTCGCCCGAGCAGTCGCCGCATTCGACGCGTCCAGAGCCTGGGCGCCTGACGGTGCGCGTACCGCTGTCTCGTGGCTCGCCACGCGGGGCCGCCTTGCGAGACACGACGCCAAGCGCCAGCTGCGGCTCGGTCGAGCAGCGCGCCACCTTCCAGAGTTCGCGCAAGCGTGGACGAGCGGTGACATCAGCGGCGCGCACGTCGACGTCGTAGCGCCACTGCTCCGGGACGCCACTCACGATGCTCTTTCTCGAGACGAGCACATGCTCGCCGTCCAGTCCCGGTCCCTCAGCCACACCGCCTTCGTGCGAGCGACCGCGTATTGGGCACAGCTCGCAGATCCGGACGGCACCGAGGAGCGCGCCGAGGAGCGCCGAGCGCGCCGAGACGTCCAGCTCTCCGAGAGCTTCGGCGGCACGTGGCTCGGTCGGCTGACGCTCGATCCGATCTCGGGCTCGATCGTCGCTGCCGAGCTCGGACGTCTCGAGCAGGTGCTGTTCGAAGCCGACTGGGCCGACGCGCGCCAGCGCCTCGGCCGCGAGCCGAGGACCGACGACCTCTCCCGTACCGGTGGTCAGCGCCGTGCCGACGCGCTCGTCGAGATGGCGACACGCAGCCGTACGATGCCGTCGGACGGGCGGCGACCTGCACCGCTGTTCAGCGTGCTCGTCGGCTACGAGACGTTGCGCGGTCGGGTGAGCGAGCTGGCAAGCGGCACCGTCCTCGCTCCTGGATCGCTCGCCCGCTGGATCGACCGAGCTGACATCGAGCGGGCCGTCTTCGCTCCCGGGCGCCGGGTGGAGGTGAGCGTCCGCGCTCGGCTGTTCACGGGTGCGACCAGGCGAGCGATCGAGCTGCGCGACCGCGCCTGCACCCATCCATGCTGCGAACAGCCCGCCCCCTCATGCGAGGTCGATCACGTCGTCCCGTTCGCTTCAGGGGGCGAGACGACCCAGGAAAACGGTCGCCTGCTCTGTGGCTTCCACAACCGTCTCCGCAACGACCGGCCACCGCCCGCGGCCGCGGCAACGTAACATCGCCGTCGAGTCGACGGGAGGAGCACCATGGAGTACCGCACACTCGGCCGAAGCGGCTGCGTCGTGTCGAGCTTCGCGCTCGGGACGATGACCTTCGGGAGCGAGACCAACGAACAGGACGCCCACGCGCAGCTCGACCGTTTCGCGTCGGAAGGCGGGACGCTCGTCGACACCGCCGACGTCTACAACGCCGGCGTCTCCGAGGAGATCGTGGGCCGCTGGCTCGCGAGCCGTCGCCACGACGCCGCCAGCCAGGTCGTCCTAGCGACAAAGGGTCGCTTCCCGATGGGCGACGGACCCAATGACCTCGGTCTCTCCCGCCGGCACCTCACCCGGGCCCTCGACGCGTCCCTCGATCGCCTCGGCGTCGAGACGATCGACCTCTACCAGGTCCATGCCCACGACCCGTTGGCACCCATCGAGGAGACGCTCCGCTTCCTCGACGACGCCGTCAGGCTCGGCAAGATCGCCTACGTGGGGCTGTCCAACTTCACCGGCTGGCAGCTGCAAAAGGCCGTCGACGTCGCGGACGCCCGTCTTCTGTCCCGCCCGGTGACTCTTCAGCCGCAGTACAATCTCCTCGCGCGGGAGATCGAATGGGAGATCGTGCCCGCATGCGTGTCCGAGGGACTCGGTATCCTGCCGTGGTCGCCCCTCGGTGGCGGCTGGCTCACCGGGAAGTACCGGCGCGACGAGAACCCGGCCGGGCCTACGCGCCTCGGCGAGGGCAGGCGCAACGGCGTGGAGCGCTTCGACCATCGCAACCGCATCGAGCGTACGTGGGACGTCATAGAGACCCTCGGCGACGTGGCGACTGCCCGGCACGCCTCGATGGCGCAGGTCGCGCTTGCCTGGCTCGCGGACCGGCCCGCGGTCACCTCGGTCATCCTCGGCGCACGCAACATCCGACAGCTCGATGACAACCTAGGAGCAGCGGACATGCACCTCACCGAGGCCGAATCCGCCGCGCTCGACGAAGCGAGCGCACCCGAGACGCCTGACTACCCCTATGGTCGCTCGGGGACCAACCAACGCTCCCGCAAGATCGATGGGGGACGCTGAGCGCGACGACGAGCGCGGCGGCTGACGACGAAAGGACGAACGCGACGATGAAGGCGCAACGGGTCGTGGTGACAGGCGGAAGCGGCAAGCTCGGGCGCGCGTGCGTGCGCGATCTCGTCGAGCACGGCTACGACGTCCTCAACGTCGACGCGGTCGCACCGGGCACCGCTCTCTGCCCGTACCTCGTGGCAGACCTCGAGGACACAGGACAGGTGCTCCAAGTGCTCTCCGGTACGGACGACCGCCTCGGGGGCGTCGACGCGGTCGTCCACCTCGCTGCGATCCCGGCTCCGGGGCGTGCACCCGACGGGAAGGTCTTCCGGGTGAACACGCTCTCCACGTACAACGTGTTCGACGCGGCGGACCGTCTCGGCATCACGAACGTCGTGTGGGCCTCGAGCGAGACGGTCCTCGGGCTCCCCTTCGACGTTCCTCCCGCATACGTCCCGGTCGACGAGGAGTGCGAGCCCCGGCCCGAGTCCGCGTACTCGCTGTCGAAGCTCGTCGGCGAGGAGATGGCACGCCAGTTCTGCAGGCGCAACAGTCGGCTGAAGATCGCTGGGCTGCGCTTCTCCAACGTCATGGAGCCGGCGGACTACGCCGCGTTCCCGAGCTTCGACGCCGAGCCGCTGCGCCGCAAGTGGAACCTTTGGGGCTATATCGACGCGCGCGACGGCGCGCAAGCGATCCGCAAGGCCCTCGAGACGGATTTCACCGGAGCGGAGGTCTTCATCGTCGCGAATGCGGACACCGTCATGAGCCGCACAGACGACGACCTGCTCGACCAGGTGTTCCCCGGAATCCGACGGACACGCCGGGTGGCCGAGCACGAGACTCTCCTCGCTATCGACAAGGCCCGTCGGATGCTGGGCTTCGAGCCCGAGCACAGCTGGCGGGACCCCGCCAGCCGCTGAGTCCCGCCAGCCGCTGACCGGGATCGAATGGCCGCGGGTGCGGCCGCAGAATACTTGCCCTCTGCAATACTGAGTCGATGCAGCAATCTCCTCGCGGCGTCGGCACCCGACGTCGCTTCGGCTCGGCGAGGTTGACGCTGCGACGGACCGCCGGATCGCTCGGCTCCCGCGTCAACGCGATGTCGTACCTGCCGAAGTGGCTCCTCCTCGCCTCGATCATCGGAGTCATCGCCGGACTCGGCGCGGTCGTGTTCTACGAGGCGCTCCAGATCGCGACGCACCTGTTCCTCGTCGACCTCGGCGGCTACCACGTGCCGACCCCGGCAGGAGAAGGCGACGCAGTCGGCTCGGCGCGCTTCACGCGCGCGTGGGCCATCCCGCTCGTCGTCGTCCTAGGCGCGCTCTTGTCCGGGCTCGTCGTCTTCACCTGGGCTCCCGAGGCCGAAGGTCACGGGACGGACGCGGCGATCGACGCGATCCACCACGATCCTCGCGGGATACGCCTTCGGGCCGTCGTCGTGAAGATCGTCGCCTCCGCCCTCACGATCGGCTCAGGGGGCTCTGGGGGTCGCGAAGGTCCAACCGCCCAGATCAGCGCCGGGTTCGGCTCGCTGCTCGCACGCGTGCTCGACCTGTCTCCCGATGACGGTCGCATCGCCGTCTCGGTCGGTGTCGGCTCCGGCATCGGCGCGATCTTCAGTGCACCCCTCGGCGGGGCCGTCCTTGCAGCGGACATCGTCTACCGGGACGACTTCGAGTTCTCGGCGCTCCTTCCCGGCATGTTCGCTTCGATCGTCGCGTACACGATCTTCGGCGCCGTCTACGGCTATCAGCCGCTCTTCGCGATCCCTGGTGGCTACCAGTTCCACCAGCCGGTCCAGCTCGTCTGGTTCGCGATAATCGGCCTGCTCTCCGGCGGAATCGGACTCGTGTACTCGAGGTCGTTCTACGGCGTCGTCGAGCTCTCGAAGCGCCTGCCCATCAGCCGCAAGCTCCGGCCGGCGCTCGGCGGCGTACTCGTCGGCCTCATGGCCCTCGTTCTTCCCGAAGTGCTCGGCACCGGCTACGGATGGGTCCAGCGGGGCCTGAGCGGCGACCTGGCCAACACGTCGATCCTCGTCGTCGTCCTGCTGCCGTTCGCCCGGATCGTCGCGACCGCGCTGTCGATCGGCACAGGCGGCTCGGGAGGCGTGTTCGGTCCGGGGATGGTGATCGGCGCCTTCACAGGCCTCGCCGTCTGGCGCGTGCTCGAACCGATCGCGCCGGGCGTCGGCCACGATCCTGCACCCTTCGTCGTCGTCGGGATGATGGCCGTCTTCGGCAGCATCTCCCGAGCACCTATCGCCGTCATGCTCATGGTGGCGCAGATGACGGGCAGCATCGCCATCCTCGCCCCGGCGATGGTCGCTATCGCGATCGCCTGGTTCGTCGTAGGACGTGCGGACGACAGCATCTATCGCTCCCAGCTGCGGACTCGCGCCGACTCCGCAGTCGCTCCGCTCTAGTCCGGCATGCCGCTGCTCGCGAGAAGACCTGTCTCAGGCATAGCGAGCGCTCCGAAGCTCGGCACCGGGCTCGGGGCCTTCTCCCGTGCGGGAAGACGTCGGGGGCGCAGGCACAGAGGCAGAGGCAGGCACAGAGGCAGAGGCCGCCTCCTGGGAGCGGCTCACAGCTCCCAACCGAGGGCCCAGTCCCCCTCGGCCGGCTCGCCGGCTGCCTCCGCGAGCGCGCCGAACAGCTCGACGAGTGCCACCTGGCTCGCTGGTGGGATCCGGCCGAGGAGGCGCTCGATCTCGTCGCGCCTACGACGGGTGACCTCGGCGACGAGCTCGTGCCCGCCAGGGGTCAGGTAGAGACGCACCTCACGACGGTCCTCTCGCGAGGTGCGCCGACGGACGAGACCCTTGCGGACGAGACGATCGCACATCCTCGTGGCGGTCGGCGGGGTCACCTCGAGAGCCTCCGCGAGCGACGCGACCCGCTGCGGACCTTTCGACGCGAGGACCACGAGCGCCCTGTACTGCGGGAGCGTCACCTCCTCGGCGACCTCGGCGAGAGAGCGGGCGGCGACTGCGACGAGCACGCGGCTCGCCCCGAGGACTGCCTCGACGACGGTGGGCCCGGTCGGCTCGGCGAGCCCGCCGTCGGTCCCCACCGGTCGCGGCAGGGCTTCGATCTCCGGCTCGGCATCCACACGCCAAGTATCGCCCGTCGCTCCCACCCACCGGGGGCGAGCCGACCCCGGCGTCGCCGTTCGTCGAGCTTGCGCGACACGACGCGCACGTGACGGCCGCGCGCAGGTGCGGCCCGCCGGAGCGGGCCGCACCTGAGCGACTTGACCGAGGAAGCAGACCGTCAGGCAGCCTGTGGATGCCTCGCGATCCCGGCCAGGCCGTGCCGCCGGCTGCTGGCCTCACGGCCCTCACGGTGCCGCTGGAGGTAGCCGGAGACGATCCCGTCGACCCCGATCATGCCCGAGGTGCGCCACGTGGCGAGTATCACCACCGCGAACAGCGCGTAGAACGCGTTGACGCTGGCCGTTCCCGACATGACGTAGGTGAAGTTGAGCAACAGGCCGCCGAAGGCAGCAGCCGGGGTGAGGAAGCCTATGGCAAGGCCGATCCCGACGAGGAACTCCGCGAGCGACACGAGGATCCCGATCCAGCCGGAGTTGGGGACGACGAAGCTGTGGAGGAAGCTCCCCCACCAGCTGTACGCCGCAGCGCCGTGTGCCGCGAAGCCCGCCACCCCGGCGCCGTTGTGGTGGAGGAAGGCGGGGTTCTCCGCTCCCCACAGCTTCGCGACGCCCGCCTGGATCCACATCACGCCGAGCCAGATCCGCATCGCGCTCCAACCCACCCCCATGATCCGCGAGCGGGTAAGGAACTGCAGGACGCGAGGTGTCTCGACTGCGGCTGGGTCTCTGAGCATCTCCACAGGGTTCTTCATGGCTAATTCCCTCTTCCCGGCCCGGTTCCTGCGGGCCATGGACCCATGATGGGCACGTCGGGGCGCCGGCACGAGAGTCGAATGCCCTATCCGGAGAGGGCCGAAAGTCCCGACGCGGGCCTCGTCCGGGCGCGCGAGGTGTGACGTTTGGCCCTTTCGCCAGCCGCCACGAGCGGGCAACCTGGGTGCGGGCGCATAGCCCATGACCGAGGAGGTGGCGATGAGCCGGATCGTCGTAGGAAGTGACGGCTCCGAGGGCGGCAACGCAGCTCTCGGCTGGGCGATCGAAGAGGCGAAGCTACGGCACGCGACGCTCGAGGTCGTCCATGCCTGGCAGCCCATGTCGCCGGCGTGGACGGGCCTCGGCGCGATGGGCAGCGCGATGGCGCCCCCGGTCGACGTCGAAGACCTTCGCGCGTATGCGCAAGGGATCCTCGACGCCGTGCTCGCAACTCGGACGCACGAGCTCGCCGGCCTCGACGTCGACGCTCACCTCGCCGAGGGACACCCGATAGACGTGCTCGTAGAAGCCTCCAAGCACGCGGAGCTGCTGGTCGTCGGCTCCCGAGGGCTCGGCGGCTTCCGGGGGGCCCTGCTCGGATCAGTGAGCCAGCACGTCGTCCACCACGGCCACTGCCCCGTCGTCGTCCTGCCGCACCCGACGGATCACACGCACGAGCACTCGCAGGCGTGACGACTGCCGGTCAGACCGCTTCGCCGTCGGCTCGGCCGCCCGGGACGTCGCCAGCGGGATCGTCGGCGCGTTCGGCGAGCAGCTCGAAGGGGTCAGGCGGCATGTCCGGCCGGGGCGCGTCGGCGACGACGGGAGCCCCGGGCGTAGCTGGCGTCACCGGGCCCTTGTAGGGCCCGACAGCCGCTGCGAGCATCGCCGAGTTCGGCACCTTGAGAAGACCGTCGTCGGTGCTCAGCGTCACATAGGTCAGGCTCATCCCGAGGACCACACCGTCGAAGATCCCGCCGAGCGATCCCGACCTGATACGGACGTGGTCCCCGATGGTGAAGGGACGCGCGAGGAGCAGCACGAGGCCGGCGAAGACGTTGCCGAGGCTCTGTTGCGCAGCGATCCCAAGCACGACACCGGTGAGGGCGCCGGCGGTAAGGATGTGCGCTATCGACACCGAGAGCAGGCCGAGCGCCGTGAAGAGCACGACGACGTAGCCGACGATGCTCGTGAGAAGCCTTACAGCGTTGCCCGCCGCCCGGATCGTCCGGACCGCGACGACGTGGCCGAGCATCGACGCGAGGCGCCGGGTGAGCACGATTCCGGCCACCGTGAACGCGGCCGCGGAGCTCCAGGCGACGACCTGCGGCTCGATCGCGGCACTGTGGACGTCGCCCTTCCACGACCCGGCGACGACGGCCGCGAGCGCGAGGGCGCCGGCGACGGCCGCGACCGCGGCCGCAGCCCGTTGCTCCTCGGCCATGGCAGGCGTCACCTCGCCGTTCCTCCGACGGAGATGGCGCAGATGCCGGAGGCCCCGTCGCAGCACGTGGTCGCTCAAACCCAGCTCCTCATGCCAGGCGCCCGCCCACGTCGTCTCCCATGCCCCCATTCTCCCCGACGCCGCGCGGCCGCGTGGGGCCACGCGCCGTGCGATGCGGTGAATCCTGATCCTCGTGGTCGACAATCGCTCCGGAGCGCCTAAGATGGTCGCATGAGCTTCCCGGACGAGGTCAACGAAGTCGCGGCACGCACCGTCGCGGGCGGCGTCGCGCTGACAGCCGTCGTCGCAGTTGCGGCGCACCAGCCGTGGCTCGCCCTCCCCCTCGCGTACGGCTTCGTCGCCCGCGTCGCGAGCGGACCGCGCTTCAGCCCTCTCGCGCAGCTCGCCACGCGGGTGGTCGCGCCACGCCTCGGTGCCCGCGCACGCCGGTCTCCCGGTCCGCCGAAGCGCTTTGCCCAAGGCATCGGCGCGTCCTTCACCCTCGCCGCGAGCGGTCTCGTCCTGTCGGGCGAGCCGACCGCTGCGCTCGTGCTGCTCGGTCTGCTCGCGGTCCCCGCCATCGCCGAAGCGGCTGCAGGGTTCTGCGTCGGATGCCGCATCTTCTCGCTTCTCATGGAGATCGGCGTGGTGCCCGAGTCCACGTGCGAAGCGTGCGCCGACCTCTACGGACCGGCCGCACGGGCCCGTCGTGACGAACGGGCTCGACAGGCTCCGGACGTGCGATCGCTCGGCCGAGTTCGGTGATCGGCCGGGCCGGCTGACCCGGAGCAGTAGCCAATCTTCCGGACGACCTCGCAGTCGCAGCAGCGTGCGCTCCGTTCGCCGCGTTGCCGCTCTCGCTCCCGTCTGGAAGGCGGGCCGCTCTCTTGCGCCGCGCTGCGATCGCAAGCGCATGGATCTACTCGGGTGAACATGCGCGCGGCCCGGCGCTCTAGGCTGTGCAACGGACGGGGATACCAGCGTCGCCGACGTCGGTGACGCAGCTTAACGGAGGTGTCACTATGACCACGATCCGCCGGACGGCGCGTCGGCGCATGCTCGCCGCGGCCCTTGTCGCAGCACTTCCCTCTGGAGCGGTGATCGGCGCAGGCGCAGCGATCGGAGCGGGTGCTGCGATCGGCCCCGCCTCGGTGGCGGGAGCCGCGGCCCGCATCCACCATGCCCCGAAGAGCTGGGCTGCCGAGTCCACCGCGCAGATCAAGGCGAACTGGCGCACCTTCTTCGCGGGTCCGACCCCCGCCGCCCGCAAGATCGCGCTGCTCGAGGACGGGGCGAAGTTCTCGGCGATCATCCGCGGGCAGTCGTCGTCGGCGCTCGGGCGCAGCACCTCTGCGGCAGTGACGAGCGTCCGCCTCGTGAACCACACGACGGCCGTCGTCCGGTACACGATCTCGCTTGCCAGAAAGCCGGTGCTTGCAGGCGCGACCGGTACCGCCGTCTACCAGGCGAGAACGTGGAAGGTCGGCGACGTCAGCTTCTGCAAGCTCCTCGCCCTCGAGCAGGTGAAAGCTCCGGCCTGCCCGGTCGCCAGGGGCTAGCCGGGCACCCGACATCGCCTCGTCGGCCATCGGCGTGGACGCGGCCGCCGCGGGGCAGACGGCCGCGTCGCGGCGACGCGCCCTCGTGACGCTCTGTGCAGTGCTCTTCCTCACCTTCCTCGACACCACGATCGTGAGCGTGACGCTGGCCGACGTGCAGTCGAGCTTGCACGCGGGAGTGTCGCAGCTCCAGTGGGTAGTGAACGGCTACGCGCTCGTGTTCGCGAGCCTGATGCTCACAGCGGGCGCTCTGTCCGACCGCTTCGGGCGCAAGCGGCTGCTGCTTCTCGGCCTCGCCGTGTTCGCCATCGGGTCACTCCTCGCAGCTCTCGCGCCGAACGCGGACGTGCTCATCGCCGCTCGCGCCGTCATGGGGGTCGGTGCAGCCGCCTCCGAGCCCGGGACCTTGTCGATCCTGCGGCACCTCTACCCCCGGCGCAGCGAGCGAGCACGCGCACTCGGGGCTTGGGCCGCTGTGTCGGGCCTCGCACTCGCCGCCGGCCCGGTCATCGGGGGCATCCTCGTCGGCCTCGGATCCTGGCGCTCGGTCTTCTGGTTCAACCTCGCCGCAGGGATCGTCCTCGTCGTTGCCGCCAGCCGCACGCTTCCGGAGAGCTCGGACCCCTTCGGCAGCCACCTCGACCTCCTCGGCTTCGTCCTCGGTGCCGGCGCGATCGGTGCGCTCGCCTTCGCGATCATCGTCGGCGAGACCACCGGCTACTCCTACGGCCCGGTCGTCGCGCTCTTCGCGGGCGGCGCCGCGTGCGCCGCGAGCTTCTGGGTGCACGAGAAACGGGCCGAGTCCCCGATGCTCGACCTTCGCTACTTCCGCTCCCCCCCGTTCTCCGGCGCACTGACCGTCGCCTTCGTCCTGTTCTTCGGCATCTTCTCGATCTTCTTCTTCACCGCTTT
>JAJZCK010000069.1 GCA_021846125.1 Actinomycetes bacterium
GCCGACGTGCACCGGCACGCGTGTCCCATCGATGCCCTCGACCGCCACGCAGGCGAAGTTAGCCGTCCTAGGGACAGTGCTCCCGGCAGGGTGGCCGTGGGTCGGCACCGTGGATCTCCGCCCAACGGCCGACGACGGCCTCGGCTTCGGCGATCCTGCCCGCGGCGACGAGCACCGGTAGCTCCCCGTCGAGCAGCTCCCGCCAGGGCAGCGCCTCGCTCGAGCGACCGCTCGAGCGCAGCGCCTCCCTGACCTGGCCGAGCATCCCCGCGAGGACCTCCACCTCGGGGCCGACGAGGGCAGCGACGCGGTCGCGCAGCCAACTCGCGAGCGCCGGGCTCGTTCCCGCTGTCGAGACGGCGACCGAGACGGGACCTCGCCGGACCACCGCGGGAAGGATGAACGAGCAGCCGGGGATGTCGTCTGCGGCGTTGACGAGCACGCCGGAGCGCTCGCCGTCGGCGAACACCGCCCGGTCGACCTCGGGTCGGCCCGTCGCTGTCACGACGATCCTGTAGCGCGCCGCTTCGCCGGCCTCGTACCGACGCCGTTCGACCGCGACACCGAGGGCGTCGATCGCTTCGTCGACCCGCGGGGCGACGACCGTCACGCGTGCTCTTGCGGCGACGAGGCCCACGACCTTGCGGAGCGCGACGTGGCCGCCCCCGACCACGAGGCAGCGGTGGCCGGCGAGGAGGAGCGAGACGGGGTAGGTAGGTGCGGTGACTGGCACGAGACTCGGAGTCTACGGCGCTCGGGCCCGAAACATGACTCGCTGGGTCGGGTTATAATTCTGATCTGTCGAGTCAGGTATGAGCTCGAGCGGCCCGGGGTCCCGGCTGCAGGCGACGAGGAGCGGGAGCTAGCGTGAGCGCGGTCGTGGAGAGTGCATCGGAGCTCGTGGGCACGTCGGGCGGGCAAGACCCGGATCTCGGCCTCGCGGCCGAGATCGACGGCGTGCGGAGAGAGCTCGCCGGGGCGACAGCCTCCGAGGTCGTCTCCTGGTCGGTCGTCCGGTTCGGACGCGGTGTCGTCCTCACGTCGTCCTTCCAGGACTGCGTCCTTCTCGACGTGGCGGTCCAGGTCGACCCGCGCATCCGGATCGTGTTCCTCGACACCGGCTACCATTTCCCGGAGACTCTCGAGTACCTGCACCTCGTGGAGGACCGCTACGGGCTCGAGGTCGAGGTCGTCACGCCGGCCCTTCCGCTCGGCGAGCGCGCGTGCGGCACGCCGGGCTGCTGCCAGGCGCGCAAGGTCGAGCCGCTCAATGCCGTTCTTGCCGGTGCGCGAGCGTGGATGACGGGCGTGAAGAGGGTCGATACCCCAGAGCGCGCCGCGGCGCCCGTGGTGGCCTGGGACCCGGCCAAGAATGTCGTGAAGGTCAATCCCATCGTCGCCTGGACCGAGGACGACGTCGAGTCGTACGTCGTCGAGCGCGGCCTGCCGCGCCACCCGTTGAATGCCGCCGGGTACCAGTCGATCGGCTGCGCGCCGACGACGCGCCCGGTCGCGGACGGGGAGGACCCACGCGCCGGGCGTTGGCCCGGCTCCGGCAAGACAGAGTGCGGACTGCATCTCTGAGCGCGGCCCGACGCGAGATACGACAGGACCGTCACAGAGATGGAGTTCATCAGACCGTTCCGCCACGGCACCGAGCTGAGCCAGCAGGAGAGGTGGAAGCTCGAGCGGCATCCGCTCGACGTCGCCGAGGCGATCCGCGAGCGCTACTCGCGCCTCGGCCCCGACTCGATAGCGAAGGTTCCCGGCGAGGTCGAGCGCCTCAAGTGGGTCGGGCTCTACCCCCAGCGCCAAGGGGGCGACGCCTTCATGCTCCGGGTGAAGGTCCCAGGCGGGCGGCTTAGCGCGACACAGGCCAGGCGCATCGGCGAGCTCGCGGACGAGCTCGCCCGGGGCCCGGAGCCGCACCCGATCTGGGGCGACCGGTACTGCGACATCACGACGCGCCAGACGGTGCAGCTGCACTGGCTCCGCATCGGCGACATTCCGCAGGTATGGGACCGGCTCGCAGAGGTCGGGCTCACGACGGTGCAGGCCTGCGGTGACTCCGCTCGTAACGTCTCGTGCTGCCCGGTCGCCGGGATCGACGCCGACGAGGCGTTCGACGCCTCGCCCGTTGCCCAGGCGATCTCGGCGCTCTTCACCGGCAACCGTGAGTACGCGAACTTGCCGCGCAAGTTCAAGATCAGCGTGACCGGTTGCCTCGACGACTGCGCTCGCGCGGAGATCAACGACGTCGCGATGTGGCCCGCCCGCCTGGACGACGGCACTCTCGGGTTCAACCTTCTCGTCGGCGGCGGGCTCTCGGACGGGCCGCGCATGGCGAGCGACGTCGACGTCTTCGTCGAGCCTCGCGACGCCCCGGAGTGCGCCCGGGCGATCGCTCAGCTCTATGGCGAGCTCGGCAACCGCGAGAACCGCGGCGTGAACCGCTTCCGCTATCTCGTCCAGGAGCTCGGACCTGAGCTGATCCGTGACGAGCTCGAGGCCAGGGCGGCGTTCGAGCTGCGCCCCGCTGGCGAGGCGCTCACCCGCCGCTACCGCGGCGACCACGTCGGCGTGCACCGCCAGCGATTGGCGAGCCCTGACGGCCCCCTGCAGTCCTATGTCGGCTGCTCGGTCACAGTCGGTCGGATCACCGGCGCCGACCTCGTCGAGGTGGCCGACCTCGCCGAGGCCTACGGCGATGCGACGGTACGCCTTACCGCCGATCAGAACCTGGTGCTCTCGGGTGTCCCGGACGACCGCCTCGACGATCTGCTGGCGCACGAGGTGCTCGGGCGGTGCTCGCCTTTCCCGGGTCCGTTCACCCGTGGCGTCGTCGCCTGCACGGGGAACGAGTTCTGCCGCTTCGCGATCGTCGAGACCAAGGTCCGGGCGGCGGACTGGGCCCGGGAGATGGACGAGAGGTTCGCGGACGTGCTCGGTGGCCCCGAGGAGGAGGTCGTCCGCATGCACTTCTCCGGGTGCTCGGCCTCGTGCGCGCAGCCCCAGGTAGCGGACATCGCGTTCCGGGGCGAGACGGCACACGTCGGCGACTCGATCGTCGAGGCCGTCGATGTCGGTCTCGGAGGTGGTCTCGGGCCGGACGCTGCCTTCGCCGACTGGGTCGCAGGCGCGGTTCCGGTCGGGGACGTCCCGGACGCGATCGCTGCCGTCCTGCACCGGTACCTGGTCGAGAGGCGTGCCGGCGAGCCGTTCCGCAGCTTCGTCCGCCGTCTCGGCGCCGAGGATCTTGCGCCTCAGCTCTCCACTGCCGGTGTGTCGGGTCGCCCCGTCCCGGATCGTGACGCGGGCGCGAGAAGCACGGGGACCGACGAACGACCCACGACGAGAGGACCGACATGACCGATCTCGCGCTCCGCGACCGGGAGCGCCCGCCGGGTGGCGCGCGCGCAGGGTGCGACGAGCGACCTGCACTGCCTCCATTCCGACTACGTGCCTCGATGAACGGGATCACGGAGGCGCCCGGCAAGGTCTGGTTCTTCGAGCTGGCCGCGGCGGTCATCGACGCCGACCGCTGCGTGCGCTGCGGCGCCTGCGTGGCCGCGTGCCCGTCCGACTCGATCGGCATCGGCCGCGACGACCTCCCCGCGCTCGTGAAGATGTGCACCGGCTGCTCGCTCTGCTGGGACTTCTGCCCGCGCGGGGGTCTGCGCTACGAGACGACCTGGCTTCCCGAACCGGAGCCCGGCGACTCGTCGTGGCGCATCACCGGCGCCGAGCCGGCGCCAGGGCTCGGAAGGGTCGTCGCCAGCTATGCGGCACGCGTGCGCACGGGAAACCCGCACAGGGCTCCCGGCGCCCAGGACGGAGGTGTCGTCTCGGCCATCTTGCTGTCAGCTCTCGCGGCGGGCCAGATCGACGGTGCCTTGATCGCTCGTGTCGACCCGCAGACCCCCTGGCGCGGGGTGCCATACGTCGCGACGACGAGCCAGGAGATCCTGAAGAGCGCGGGGACGTTCTACAACCAGACGATGGCGCTCGCGGCGCTCGACCTCGAACGGGCTGGCCTCGGCCCCGAGGCGAGGATCGCGGTGGTCGGGACACCGTGCGAGATCGAGGGCATACGGGCGCTCCAGGCGCGGGCGTGGGGCAGGGGAGCATCGCGTGTCGACGCGGTCGCGCTCACGATCGCGCTCTTGTGCACGAAGAGCTTCGACTACCGCAAGCTGATGCTCGAAAGCCTGCGTGACGAGCGCGGCCTCGACCTCGGCCGTGTCGGCAAGGTCGATGTCGCGCACGGCCGGCTCCTCGTCGAGGACCTCGAGCACCGTGTCGTGGTCGACGAGCCCGTGAAGGCCTTCCACGGAGCCGCGCTGAAGGGCTGCGACGAGTGTGCCGACTTCCTCGGGCGAGCGGCGGACCTAGCGGTCGGAAGTGTCGGCAGCCCAGACGGATGGTCGAGCGTGCTCGCCCGCACCCCCGCGGGCCTGGCGGCGTTCGATCTCGCCGTACCGAGCCTCGAGCTCGCCGAGATCGCACGGCCCGAGGCACTCGACAAGCTCGACCGCGTCGACAAGAGCATCGCGACCGGTAGCCTGCGCCGAGCGCTCGAGCCGGACGGGCCGATGTTCGTCGACTTCGCGGACCATCTCGCCGCCTACGACGGCAGCGACAGGGCGCCGGTCTGGAAGGGATGGTGAGCGTCGTGGAGCGCGAGCTGCGGGACCGGCTCCTCGCCCGCCTCCCCGTGGATCCCGAGATCCTGCGTGCCCGGCTCCACTCGATCGCGGCGAGCGACCCGGAGGCCGCTCCGGCCGCTATCGCAGAAGCGCTCGGCGCGGAGCTGGCCGAGGCGTGGGGGTGCGAGCTCGGGCCGGAGCGCTCGTCGCAGAGGGTCGTCGGGTCCGCGCTGGCTGCCGGCGCCCGTGAGGCCTGGCTGTGGGTGATGGGCGAGAGGACCTGGCGCCATACCGCCGAGGGTCTCGCGGGCCGTGCGGCGCGGCGTGCCGAGGCAGCGGCCAGCAGCGGGTAGCGCTCCAGGAGCAGCAGCCGGAGATCTCGCGGCAGCTGTCACGACACAGCCCGGTCCTATGCTCCGCGCCGTGAGCGGACACGTGGAGATCCTCGCCTACGGCGACGCCGCTTTCGCCGCGCTCGGCGAGGTGGTCGACTCCTTCCAGGCAGGTGATCCGCTCGCGCCGGTCGTCGTGGTGGCTCCCAACGCGAGCTCGAGGTCGCAGCTCGGCGCCCGGCTCGCCCGCCGCGCCTCTGCGGTCGGCGGCCTGGCAGGCGTGCGCTTCGTGCTCGTCGCAGAGCTCGCACGCGCGCTCGGCGAGGAGAGCCTGCTCGCGCAGGGTCGCCGGCCGCTCACGCGTGTCGCGCTGCTCGTGGCGGTGCGGGCGACGCTCGCCTCGCGGGCCGGGCTCCTGGGGCAGGTCGCGGACCACCGCTCGACGGCCGAGGAGCTTGCCGACCGCTACGAGGAGCTGAGGTACGCCGGACCACAGGCGCTCGACCGTCTGCGTGCCCGCCGGGGGCTCGCCCGCGAGCTTGCGGAGGTCCTCGCCGACGTGCGCGCCCTCCTCGAGCCATCCTGGTACGACGACGCCGACGTGCTCGCGTCCGCCATCGAGGAGGCACGTCGCCCCCGGTCTCCTGACCGCGTCTGTCCAGTCGTCGTCCACCTGGCCGAGGAGCTGAGGCCCGGCGAGGTCGATCTGCTCGGAGCGCTAGCGCACTCGCGCCTGGTGGTCGTCCATCTCGCGGTGACCGGCGACCCGGGTGCCGACGAGCGCGTCCACCGACTTGCCGAGAGGATCGCTGCGAGCGGCGTGGGGGACCTGGCTCGAGCGGGACGCCTCGGGACCCGTGCGGACGCCGCGCCGCCCGGCGCGTCGCCAGCGTCTCGCGTCCAGTTCGACGGCGGCGCGGCGGCGCCACTCGGCTTCGGCGCGGTGCTGACCGCACCTGACGCGGGCTCGGAGGTACGCGCCGCCGTGCGCCTCCTGCTCGGGGAGCTCGAAGCAGGGGCGAGCCCGGGACGGTGCGCGCTCGTCTATAGCTCGCCGACGCCGTATCGCCGGCTCGTCGCGGCGGCGCTCGACGGTGCAGGAGTCCCGTGGAGCGGTCCGGCACCCACCCGTCTGGATGAGTCGCCGACCGCCAGGTTCGCCTCCGGTCTGCTCGCGTTCGCCTCCCGCTGTGGCCGGCTCGGTCGTGCGGAGCTCGTCTCGTGGCTCGCGAGCGCGCCCGTGCGCGACCGTAGAGGCGAGCTCGCCCAGGTCGGGGAGTGGGACCGTGTCTCGCGTCTTGTCGGCGTCGGCGACGCGGAGCCGCGCGCCTTTGCGACGCGCTTGAGGCGCCTCGCGGACGAGAAGGGAGCCCTCCTCGGGGTCCTCGCCGCCGAGGAGAGCAGGACCGGCCTCTGCCGGGCCGAGCGGACCATCGGTGCGTGCCTGGGGATGGCCGAGCTCCTCGACGACCTCGCCCGCTCCCTCGAGAGGGGCAGGTCGGCTCAGGGCTGGGCGGACGCCGCTGCCTGGGTGGAAGACGAGCTCGAGCGCTATCTCGGCACCTCCGTCCACAGGTCGTCGCGGCTCTCCGACGCCGGTGCGGCCGATGAGCTCGTGCTCGAGACGCTTGCCCAGCTCGCAGCCGTCGACGGTCTCGACCCGTCCCCAGGGCTGGCGGGGTTCTCCGCCGCTTTCGACGTCGCCTGCGAGCGACCCGGCGCCCGGCGCCAGGCGACCCCGGGCGTGACGGTGGGCCGTCCCGACGCGGCGGTCGGCCTCGACCTCGACATCCTCGTCGTCGTCGGAGCCGTCGACGGGCTCCTGCCGCGTCGAGCGCCACTCGGGAGCCTCCTGACGAGGGAGGACCGTGTGGCGGCGGGCCTCGACGAGCTTGCTGCGAGCGACCTGGTCGAGCGTGATCGCCGATGTCTCGCCCTCGCCCTCGCCGGAGCACGCACGCGTGTCGCGACCGTCCCTTCGAGCGCCGGTCGCTCGGGGGGACGGCTCCGCCGGTCGCGGTTCCTCCCCGAGTCGTCTCTCGACGAGGTGGCGGCGTCGTCGGGACCGGACGTCGCCGGGCGCATCGCGTCCGGCTCCCTCGTGGCGCTGCACCGTGCCGAGCTCGAGCAGGCAGTGCTCGCGACCGCGGCTGCCGACGGCGAGAGCGACTTGCGCCACCACGCTGCGGTGTCCGGCGCGCCGGAGCTCCGGGCGGGACTCGAGGCCGTCGCCTCGCGTGCCGCGCATCGGCTCGGCTCGTACGCCGGGCTCGCCGGTCCAGCGCGCTCGACAGGCACCCGTCTCGAGTCCCCGACGGGTCTGGAGACGCTTGCCACGTGCCCGTTCCGCTACTTCCTCGGCCACAGGCTCGAGTGTGAGGTCGTCGACGAGCTCGAGCGCCGCCTCGAGATCACTCCTCGCGACCGGGGGAGCATCGTGCACGAGGTCCTCGAGCGTTTCACCACGGGCCTTTGCGCCGACGCGCGATCACGCGGCACGCAGGTCAGCGACGTCGCGTCGGAGGCGTCGCGCCAGTCGCCGGCGGGCAGCGCCGAGCGCATGCGGGAGATAGCGCTCGAGACCTTCGCGAGGTTCGAGCGGCTCGGCCTGACGGGCAAGGCCGTGCTGTGGGAGGTCGAGCGAGTGCGACTTCTCGCGTGGCTCGAGGTCGAGCGCCTGGCGGACGAGGGGCGGCGTCGAAGTGGCGTCCACCCCATAGCTGCCGAGATGGGCTTCGGCGCGGGAGGTGTGCCCCCGGTCGTCCGGCGGCTGGGCAACAGAGAGGTGCGCTTTCGCGGGAAGGTCGATCGCGTGGAGCGCACGGCGGACGGCTCCGTCGTCGTCGTCGACTACAAGACGGGAAGTCCCAGACGGTTCGCCGGGTTGAGCTCGGACTGCGTCGACCGCGGTCGGCATCTCCAGCTTCCCGTCTACGCGCTCGCGGCTGCGGCCGCCGGTCTCGGTCCGGAAAAGGACGGGTCGAGCGATCGGCGCGCGTCCGTGAGCGCGTGCTACAGGTTCGTCGGCGACGAGCGGGCCGAGGTGCGTTTCGAGCTCACCGACCAGGGCCTCGCCCGCCTCGACGAGACACTCGGCATCCTCGTGCGGACGGGCCTCGCGGGCACCTTCGCGTTCCGTCCTGGCATGCGCGACCGCGGAGACTTCGAGAACTGCCGCTCGTGCGACTTCAGCCGGGTGTGCCCCGCAGATCGGGACCGGTACTGGTCCGTCGCGCGGTCCACTGCGGCGCTCGCTCCCTATGTCTTCCTCGTCGAGGGAGCCGAAGCGGGAGAAGCGGCCGACCCCGCGGAGGATACGACCGTCGCCGACCAGGACCCGACCGCCGGTGCCTGAGCTCTCCGACGCCGAAGGCCGTCGACGGATCGCGACCGATCTCGGCGTGACGTTGTTCGTCGAGGCCGGGGCCGGCACGGGCAAGACGCAGGCGCTCGTGGGCCGGGTGGTGGAGCTCGTGACGTCCGGCCGGGCCCGCCTGGGGCAGATCGCGGCGATCACCTTTACCGAGGCGGCGGCGACAGAGCTCCGCGAGCGGGTCGGCGCCCGTCTCGAGGCGCTGGAGAGGCAGCGGCCAGCCGACGCCGCCGTCCGCTCCGCCCTGTCGGACCTCGACGATGCGGTGCTGACGACCATCCACGGCTTCGCGCAGCGGATCCTCGCGGAGAACGCGCTTGCAGCGGGCCTTCCGCTGCGCCTGCGCGTCCTCGACGACCTCGAGGCGGACCTCGAGAGGACGCGGCGTTTCGACGTGCTTCTCGACGCTTTGCTCGAGGATGGCGAGGCGCGTGAGACGGTCGCGGCAGCACTGGCTCTCGGAGTCTCTCCCGCGAGGATCGGGGAGCTCGCACGCCAGATCGACGACGTGTGGGACCTCGCCGTGGAGGCGAGCCGTGCCGATGGCCGTGGCGACGCTGCCGGCGCGCCGTCGATCGCCGTCGGGACGCGCGTCACGGGCGCTTGCGCGCGCGTGGCCGAGGCGCTGCGCGTGGCGACGTCGCAGCTCGACGCGTGCACGGACCCCGCGGACCGGCTGGCGGGACGTCTACGCGTGCTGGCCGACCACCTGCTCCTGCATGAGCCGCGTGCGGGCTGGCTCGTCCAGCTCGGGTGGCTCGCTGGCCTGCCTGTGGCGCGAGTCGCGAAGACGGGGAGCAAGAAGAGCTGGTCCTGCCCGGTGGACGGGGTCCGCGAGATCGTGGCCGAGTACGAGCGGTGTCGCGAAGAGGCTCGTGCCGAGGTTGCCGACGAAGTCCTCGGCGCGCTTGTCGCACGGCTGGCGCACGAGGCGGTGGACGCGGCCGGCGAGCGGCGACGATCGGGCACGCTTCGCTTCCACGACCTGCTCGTCCACGCCCGCGACCTCCTCGTTCGCAACCCCGAGGTCCTCTCCGCGGTGCGTCGCCGTTTCGTCCAGGTGCTGGTGGACGAGTTCCAGGACACCGATCCGCTGCAGCTCCAGATCGTCCGACTGGTCGCCGGCGACGGCGCGGACGGACGGCCTGCCGAGGGGCGACTCTTCCTCGTCGGCGATCCGAAGCAAGCGATCTACAGGTTCCGTGGCGCCGACGTCGCTCTCTACGAGCGGGTCCGCTCCGAGGTCGACGGTGGACGTCCGACGAGGCTCGTGACCAGCTTCCGCTCGGTTCCCGGCGTCCTCGACTGGGTGAACGGCGTGTTTTCGCAGCTGCTCGGAGCTGGTGACGGGAGCGGCGGCGACGGGATCGACGGCGGCGAACCGGTGCTCGGCGCGCGCCGGTCGACGGCGTTCACGCCCCTCGTGCCGTCGCGCGACCGCACAGGCGCGCACGTGCCGGTGACGCTGCTCGGTGGCCCTACCGACGCCATGGCCGCTCGTGAGCGGCGGCGCCTCGAATGCGCCGACGTCGCGCGCACCATCGTCGCGGCGGTCGACGACGGGTGGCCGGTGCTCGACGGAGGCACCGTGCGCCCAGCTCGACTGTCCGACGTCGCCGTCCTCGTCCCCCGGCGTACCGGCCTCGACGAGCTGGAAGCAGCCCTCGACGACGCCGACGTCGCCTACCGGGTCGACGCGAGCAGCATTCTCTACGGCTCGACGGAGGTCCTGGACGTGCTCGCCTGCCTGCGAGCCGTCGACAATCCGGGCGACGAGCTGGCGATCGTCGCTGCGCTGCGCACTCCGGAGCTCGCCTGCGGAGACGACGCGCTCGCCGAGTACCGGGACCACGGCGGCCAGTGGCGCATCGACGCGAGGGCGCCCGCGGGCCTCGAGTCCCACGCCGTCACGAGCGCTCTCGCCGAGATCGGGCGGCTCCACTTGTCGCGGCACGAGCTCGGTGCGGCGGGAACTCTCGAGGCGATCGTCACGAGGTGGCGGGCGTCGGTCCTCACGTCTCCACTCCGGCGTCGGGAGGAAGCGTCGCGAAGGATCCGTCTCGTTGTCGACCAGGCGCGAGAGCTGGCCGACGCCGGTAGCGCGAGCATCGCGGAGCTGCTCGCGTGGGCCGACTACCAGCGTCGACGCGGCGCACGCTCCACGGAGGCTCCCGGAGAGCCGGGGGACTCGGTCCGGATCCTCACGATCCACGGGGCGAAGGGGCTCGAGTTCCCCGTCGTCGTGCTCACCGAGCTCGGCTCGCGCCCGCTGGCGCGACGCGGACCGACGGTGCTCGCGGGCGAGTCGGGGCGCCTCGAGGTGCGCGTCGCCGAAGGCCTCGAGACCTCCGGCTACTCGGCGCTCGCCGCGGCGGACGCCGACCTCGACGTCGAGGAGCAGCTGAGGCTCTGCTACGTCGCAGCGACCCGTGCTCGCGACCACCTGGTCGTCTCCGTCCACCACACGCCCGCGGGCCAGGGCGCGGCGAGCCTCGCGGAGCGGCTCTGGCACGCGAGCCAGGCGGTTCCCGCGACGTGGCGTCGATCCATGACGAGCAGCGGCTCGATCCAGGCCTCCCGCGCGGCGCCCCGACGCGCCGCTGACCGCGCTGCCGGCGGGGGCGTCCGCCCGGGGTCCCTTGCGACGAGCGGTGGTCTGACGAGCTGGAACGCCGAGCGCGACAGCCTGCTGCGCCGGATCGCCCAGCCCGAGCGTGTCGCGGCGACGAGCCTCGGGGTGACCGGAGGCTTCGCCGTGCACCTCGAGTCGCAGGTGCGTCCCGCTGCTAGCGAGCGCTCAACCGCAGAGTCCTCAGCGGACGAGGGCCGTCGCCGCAGGCGCGTCGAGGCGACCGCGATCGGCCGGGCGGTGCACGGCGTCCTCGAGCGCGTCGACCTCGGGACAGGAGCGGGGCTCGACGAGCTGGTGGCGAGCCAGTCGCTGCTCCACGGCTGCCTGGATCGGTCGGGCGAGGTGCGTGCGCGGGTGCGCGCCGCGCTGGCCGCGCCGTCCGTGCGCGCGGCCGCAGCGAGCTCGATGTCGCGCCGAGAGGTTCCTGTCGTCGTCCCGGTCGGCGGCGGGGTCCTCGAGGGCGTGATCGACCTGTGCTTCGACGACGGCGGTCGGCTCACCGTCGTCGACTACAAGACGGACCTGCTCGACGAGACCGTCGACGTGGCCGCTGCGGCACGCCGGCACGAGGCCCAGCTGGGCGCCTATGCGCTTGCGCTCGAGGCCGTCCTCGGTCGGGTCGTCGAGCGGTGCGTGGCGATCTTCCTCGGTGCCGACGGCCGTGCCTTCGAGCACGACGTCTCCGACCTGCGGGGAGCGGTCCGGCGCGCTCGACGCGAGGCCGAGCGCCGCCTGGCTCCCAGTACGCTCGAAAGATGAGCGGGCGAACAGACGTCGCAGCGGCGCTTCGTACAGCGGCGGCACGCCTGCCAGGCGGTGGCGAGGCCAGGGCGGGCCAGCTGGAGATGGCGCTCGCAGTCGAGCGGGCGATCGCCACCGGCCGTCACCTACTCGCCCGCGCGGGGACCGGGACCGGGAAGTCGCTCGCCTATCTCGTCCCTGCGGCCCTCTCGGGCAAGCGTGTGGTGGTCGCGACGGCGACCAAGGCGCTTCAGGACCAGCTCGCGCAGAAGGACCTGCCGCTCCTCGTGGACGCGGTCGCACCCGGCCTCGACGTCGCCGTGCTGAAGGGACGCTCGAACTACGTCTGCGTGCAGCGCGTCCGCGAGTCCCAGCACGACGGGGAGCAGGTCCGGCTCGGGGAGCGCTCGCAGGCCGACGCGGGCGGAGCGCTCGCCGAGCAGGCACGCCGGGTGGTCGAGTGGAGCGGCTCGACGTCGACGGGGGACCAGGCTGAGCTCGACGAGGAGCTGGACCCCAGGGTCTGGGCGTCGTTCAGCGTCGGATCGGAGGAGTGTCCGGGTGCGTTCAACTGCCCGTCGGGAGGCGCCTGCTTCGCGGAGGCGGCCCGGGCCCGGGCCGCGGCGGCGGACATCGTCGTGGTCAACCTCCACCTCCTCGGCGCGCATCTCGCGAGCGGCGGTGCCGTGCTGCCCGAGCACGACGCTCTCGTCGTCGACGAGGCGCACGAGCTCGAGGACGTCTTGAGCGCGAGCCTCGGCATCCGGATCACCTCCGGCCGCGTCCGAGCCGTCGCGCTGGCGGCGCGGTCGGTCCTCGGTACCGGCCGGCGTGATCCCCGGGGTGCCGCCGACGATCTCCTGGAGACGTGCGAGCGCTTCGAGGGCGCGCTCGTGGGACGGTCGGGTGAGCGGCTCCACCCGGGCTTCGGCGGCGAGCTCGCAGGGGTGCTCGAGCTCCTGGCCGGCCGGCTCGAGCGTCTCGGTGCAGCCCTGCACGGGGCGGCAGGGACCGCCAGCGGTGACGAGGTGAGCTCCGAGCGGGCCCAGCAGCTCGCCCGCAGCGCACTCGCCGTCGGGCACCTCCGGGAGGAGATCGGTATGCTCGCAACCCTCGACGACGAGAAAGTCGCCTGGGTGAGCACCGGGCAGCGTCCAGCCCTCGAGCTGGCGCCAGTAGACGTCGCTCCGGTCCTAGCCGAGCAGGTCTTCGCGGTGCGCCCGGTCGTCCTCACGAGTGCGACGATCCCTGCAGGGCTCGTGGCGCGGCTCGGCGCCCGAGCCGACCAGACGGACGAGATCGACGTCGGGAGCCCGTTTGCGTACGAGGAGCACGCGCTCGGCCTC
>JAJZCK010000070.1 GCA_021846125.1 Actinomycetes bacterium
CTACAGGCTCCTGCCGATCCCTCAGCAGCCCCAAGAGCTTGAACAACGGCCTCTAGAGTCGGCGCGAAAGAGGGAGGTCAGCGCTGGCGCCGAGCGGATGGAAGGGAAGGTGCGCCGCCCAGCAATGTAAGCGAGCCGTATAGCGGTCACGGGTCGGCCGCGCGGTGGCCGGACTCGCTGGCGCCAGACTGACGGGACGTGGTTGCGGATCATCGACCGGCCCGAGCTACCGCGGTAGGGCCTGGCAGAGCGCGCGGGGGAGGCGACCGTGTACCGGCGGTGGTGGACGCTCGCGGTCGTCTGCGCGGCGAAGTTCATGCTCTTGCTCGACGTGACGATCGTGATCGTCGCGCTACCGGATATCCAGCACAGCCTGCACGCCGACTTCACCGACGCGCAATGGGTGATCGACGCCTGCTCCCTCGCGGTCGCCGCCGTCCTGGTCACCTTCGGGTCGCTCGCTGACCGCCACGGCCGACGACCCTCGATTTCCCTGTCCGACTCGCTCTTCGCCGTCTTGATTGGGACCCTGCTGGCCACGGCGTTGCGCCTCTTTCGCCGGCTGAGCGCCGGACTTGCGTGCAGGGCGGGCGACGTATAGGCCGCGCCTGAGGGATCGCTGCGGACCGTGGGCGTCGTAGTGCTCGACGACTCGCCGAGCACGGGTTCGAGATGGCGATGCCCGACGCCATACAAAATCCTGTATAGTCCTCCAGGTGAAGGACGTCGTGTTCGTCGGAAGTTCCGGAGACGACCTTCGGAACTTCCCACACGTGGCGCGCCAACGCGCCGGCTACCAGCTCTTTTGATCCAGCGAGGACTGGACCCGACCGACTGGAAGCCCATGGCGACGGTCGGACCAGGCTGTCGGGAGATCCGGGTCCGGCTCGAGGGCGACGCCTACCGAGTCCTCTACGTGGCGACCATCGGCGACGCCGTCTTCGTCTTGCATTGCTTCCAGAAGAAGACCCGCCAGACCCCGAAGTCGGACATCGACCTCGCCAAGCAGCGCTACCGCCTGGCCATCGAGAGCATTCGAGCAAAGGAGCAGCCATGACGATTGAACGCCACGCCAGTGTGTGGGACGCCATCGAGGAGTCTCCGGAGGAGGCGGAGAACCTGAAGATCCGGGCCGCGCTCATGCAGGAGCTGAGCGCCTACATCGAGCGGTCCGCCATGACCCAAGCCCAGGCGGCTGGTCGTCTCGGCGTGACCCAGCCACGCATTTCTGATCTCACCCGAGGGAAGATCGACCTGTTCAGCATCGACACGCTCGTGAACATGCTCGCTGCGGCCGGGTTGCACCTCGACCTTCGCGTTCGCGAAGCCAGCTGACGGCGATCTTTGATTTCGAAGAGGCGGGTTTCTCGGGACATCCGCTGCCGTAGTCGAGGATCTGAGTCAGTAGGGCACCTGCCCTATGCGCTGCATAGGCACGACCGGGTGACCAGCGTCTTCGTCGGGTTCGTCACTCGACCGTCGCTCGATTGTCCTGAACCCCCGCCCGCCACCACGACCGTTGGTCAGGCGCGCACCTCGTGCAGGGGTGCAGGCGCCTGACCAGCCGTTTCTCGTTGCGGCGCTCGGCGGAGGTGCGGGTTTCTCGGGTAGATTTCTCGGGGCCTGATCAAGGCTGCGTAGGGCACGCCACGGCAGCTTGGCGCGGAGCGTGCGGCCGCTGAGCTGCGGTTGCGCGGTGGGATTGCCGTTGAAAGCCGCTGGCGCGTATAGCTGCACAGGGCATGCGTATGCACTGCTCCGATCAAGGAGACCCAGGAAGAGCATCCCGGGCAGTGCCGCTTGCGTCAGGTGCTCGGTCCGCCTCACGGTGGCGGTCGTAGCCGGGTGAGAGGGGAGGATCGCTCGCAACACCGAGATGCCGGCATCCGGGAGGGAGACCGGGAACAAAGCGTTCGCGAGGACGAGACTCCGGCGAGGGCACGTCTGGTCCGGAGTCGGCGCCCTTCGGGCAGCGGATCCGGGTTCAGGGGGGAGGTGCCGGCTGGCGTCTCACCTGTCCGCCGATCATCACGAAGGCAACACTGGAGGTGAGGGTGATGTCGTCGATAGGGTCACCGGGCATGGCGATGATGTCGGCGACCGCACCGGGCTTGAGGGCGCCGATGTCGCTGCGACCGAGGAGCTCGGCGGCGGTCCCGGTGGCGGCGCGCAGGGCCCGCGCGGAGTCGAGCCCAGCTTTGACCATGGCCTGGAACTCGAGGTTGCCTTGGCTGAAGGGGAACATCCCGCAGTCGGTGCCGTAGGCGATCTTGACCCGGCTTGCCGCGATGCGCCGCTGGGCCTCGATGATCTGCTCGGCGTCGCGTTCGATCTTGGCCGCGGTGTAGGGGGTGAGTCGCTCCTCGTGGAGTGCCTGGAGGTCCTCTGCGGTCATCTGCATGGTCGGGACGACGAACGTGCCTGCGTCTTCGGCCATGGCGATGGCCTCGTCGTCGATGAGGTAGGCGTGCTCCAGGCTGCGGACCCCGCAGGCGATGGCCTGCTTGCAGCCTTGCGCCGCTCCGGTGTGCACGGCGACGGGCAGGCCGAGCTGGGCGGCGGTCTCGCAGACGGCCCTCATCTCGTGGTCGAACCAGGTGAGCTGGGCGGGATCGTCGCCGGGGCTGAAGTAGCCGCCGGTGTTGGTCGTCTTGATCCAGTCGCTGCCGTACTTGTGCTCGCGCCGAACCCGGCTTCGGATGGCGTCGGGACCGTCGGCGGGGTCGGCGATGGGGAGGTTCCATCGAGGTGGGTAGAGGCTGCTCACGTCCGCGTGGCTGCCGGTCGAGCCGATCAGGTGGGCGGCTACGACCAGGCGGGGGCCGGTGACGGTGCAGGCCGCGATGGCGTTGCGCAGGTCGATGGTCGGCCACTCGGGGTCGGCGCTGCCGAGGTCTCGCAGCGTGGTGAAGCCTTGGTCGAGGTAGTCGTTGGCGAGGCGCAGCCCGACCAGAGCCTTGGTGGCCGTCGAGTCGAGCAGCTGGGTGGAGAGGTGGGCTGCGTCCATGGTGAGGTGGACGTGGCAGTCGATGAAGCCGGGGGTGACGGTGTGGCCGGCGAGGTCGATCACCCGGGCTCCAGGGGGGCGGGAAACGCTCGGAGCCAACTCGGCGATCCTTGCGTCCCGGACGAGGATCTCGATGGGGCCGCCCAGGGCGTCGGCACGTCCGTCGAAGTGGTCGCCGCAGACGATGACCGTGCCTGGATCGCTGAGCGTGACGGTCACAAGTCCTCTTCCGAAGTCGGGCGTGGCTTAGCGACGCCGGGGCGCGAGACGGGCACGTTCAAGTTGAAGTGCACGCCGGCCATGCGGATGAAGAAACAGATCGCTGCTGCCACCACGGCGATGGCGCCGCCATAGAAATGGAACTCGAGTGCCAAGGCGGTGAGCGTCGCGCCGCACGCCGCGGGGATGGCGTACAGGCCGCTCGAGAGCACCGTGGGCACCTTGCGGATGACCACGTCACGAACCGTCCCGCCGCCCACACCGGTGATGGTGCCGAGGACGACCGACTGGAAGGGCCCGAGATGGGCGGCGAAGGCGGTGGTGGTGCCGGTCACGCAGAACAGCGCCAGGCCGGCGCCGTCGAAGACGGTGATCGAGCGCTGGAGGCGCAGCCACAATTGGCGGGCGAAGAAGGCGGCGATGCCCGCACCGCCGCCGACGGCGAGATAGCGCCAGTCCTTGAACGCGGCGGGCGGGAGCGCGCCGATGAGCACGTCGCGGATGATGCCCCCGCCGAGGGCGGTGATCACGGCGAGGACGACGACCCCCACGATGTCGAGGTTCTCTGCCTCCATGGCGGTGAGCGCGCCGTTCAGCCCGAACACGAAGGTGCCCGACAGGTCGAGGATCAGCTGGAGCGTCGAGCCTGGGTGTGACACCGTCGCTACTGGTCGCCGGGTCGAGGCGGGGCGAGCCAGGCCAGGGCGGCGACGACCATCGCTTGGATCCCGGTGTCCAAGGTGGGCTCGATCACCGGCGCGAAGTACGCCGAGTGGTTGACGGGGATGTCCTGGGCGACCCGACCCGCCCGCTCGGCCGTCCCGTACCGCTCGGGGTCGATGCCACCGATCCCCCAGTAGCAGTAGGGGACCCCGAGGGCTCTGGGGATGTCACTGAAGTCCTCGCTGGCGGTCTGCATCGGAAGCGGCCGGGCGCGCTCGCCGAAGAACGCCGAGAAGGCCGCGGCCACCCTCTTGGTGGTCTCGGCGTCGTTGTCGGTGAGGGGGAAGCGGTCGAACAGCTCGTAGTCCGCCGGTTTCGGACACCCGGACGCCTGGCATTCGGCGTCGACGATCCTGTGGATGGCGTCGAGGACCGACGCTCGGGTCTGCTCGCTGTAGGTGCGCACGTTGAGCTCGATGACGGCGTGGTCGGCGATGACGTTGCTCTTGGTGCCCGCCTGGATGCTCCCGACGGTGACCACGACCGGGTCTCCGGGTCGGGTCTCGCGGGCCACGATGGTCTGGAGGCGGACCACGACCATCGCGGCGAGGACGACTGGGTCGACGGAGGCCTGGGGCATGGAGCCGTGCGCACCGCGCCCGTACAGGGTGATGCGCATGCTGTCGGCGGCTGACAAGGTTGGTCCGACGTGGGTGCCGACGAGGCCGGCGGGCGCAGCAAGGACGTGTTGGGCGAGGGCCACGTCCACCTTGGGCAACAACGCCGCCAGCCCGTCGTCGCGCATCCCCCGGGCGCCGTCGCCGGTCTCCTCAGCCGGCTGGAAGACGGCAATGACGGTGCCTGCCCAATGCTCACGACCCGCCGCGAGCAGATGGGCGGCGCCGAGCAGGCAGGCGACGTGCATGTCGTGTCCGCAGGCGTGCATCACCGGCACCTCGTTGCCGGCTGCGTCGGCGGAGGTTGTGTGGCTGGCGTAGTCGAGGCCCGTGGCTTCAGAGACCGGGAGGGCGTCCATGTCGGCGCGTAGGAGCACCGTCGGCCCTTCCCCGTTGCGGATAAGGCCGACCACCCCGGTGCCGCCGATCCCGGTGTGGACTTCGATGCCCGAGTAGATCTCGACACCCGACGTGGCGAGGCGCTCTGCGACCTTCGACGCCGTCGCGTGCTCCTCGTGCGACAGCTCGGGGTGGGCGTGCAGGTCTCGGTAGAGATCCGTCGCCCAGCCCCGGACTGCTCCGAGCCCCGTGAGCACTGCGGCGGCGGGTGACGGGTCCGCTGGAAGGGTCATCCCCCGATTGTGCCCGCATCGGCTGTCGCCTGCGAGGAGGACCTGGGACCGACCGGCCATGACCTTGGACACCTGCAGGCAGGGGCGAACCTCATCCTCCTACACGGCCCCGGTCTCGAGAGGCCGGCCGTGCAGGCTCGACGAGCCAAATCTTCCCCGGAGGGTCTCAGGGTCAGGAGTCTGCTTTCGATCGGGGTCCGACACCGACGAGGTGGGCGAGGGTGTCGACCGCATTGACCATGAGGTCGGTCTCGCTGACGACCACCATGTCCACGACCTCCGGCGTCGGATCGGTCGTGGTCTGTACGAAAGCACCGCTCAGGTGGGCGGCGAGCGCCACCTGGGTGGATCGCAACGGGGGGTAGCGCGTCGGAGCCGACCCGGTCCGCAGCGCGACGACCACTGCGGCCATGGCTTCTTCGACCTCCTCGCCGAGACGGTGGAGGTCGGGTCGGACCGGGCCCGTGCTCGGGAGCTGTCCGTGCAGGACGAGCGCGCCCCAGACGTAGCGGCGCACTGCGGCGAGGATGCCTTGCGTCGTCTCGGCGTCGAGCGCGTTCGGCGAGGCCGGTTTGCGGCCGACCGGCTCGCTCAACCAGCGGTCGACAGACGCTTCGGCGTTGGAGCGTGCGAGGCGTGCCGCGAGTCGCAGCCGTTGCAGTGCCGCTCGATCGACACCGGCCGGGTCGGCCCAGGCGTGGAGGAGCGCGGCGCCGTAGCGACCGTCGATCTCGACCAGGTCGGCCAGGCGATCGACGACATGCGTGCGTTCCCAGGTTGGCCAGGCGGCGTAGGCCGCCAAGGCCAGGGCGGCACCGAGCAGCGTGTAGAAGGCCCGGTCGGCGGCGAGGGAGGGCGCCGGGGAACCGGTGAACGCAAGAAGGACGACCACGAGCGACGCGATGCCGACGCTGTAGATGACGTAGTTGGCGCGAAGCACGGCGACACTTGCGGCATAGAGCGTCACGGTGAGCACGATCAATCCAGCCGGCGACGGCGCCAGCGCGGACAGCAACAGCGTGACCAGCCCGGCGCCGAGGAGGGTGCCGACGCTGCGGCCCAGCCCCCGGCTCAAGGTGGCGGCGAAATCGGGCTTGAGAACGATCATGACCGTCATCGGGAGCCAATAGCCATGACCCAGGGGGAACAGGTGGGAGATGGCGACGGCCACCGCCAGGGTGACACCGACCCGGAGGGCGTGGCGGAAGACCTCGGAGGTGCGGGTGAGGTTGGCGCGCACCAACTCGAGACGACCCCCCGAAGTGCCGGCGAGCGGGGAAGGCTGCGACCGGCTCCGCACCGGCTGGCCGGCGGTCGACTCGGTGGTCTTGGGCGCGCCTGGCTGGTCGCCGGCGGCAACCGCCGTCAGCTGGGTCACTGACCGAAGCTGGCCTGCCAGCGCGGTCAGGCCCTCGACGGCATGGGTGAGGGTCGCGCGAGTCGAAGGCTCGGCGAATTCAGCCAGCGAGCGGAGGTGCTCGATCGCGGCTCGGTACCGCTCGCGGTCCTCGGAGTGGGCGATGGTGCTCCGCCCGTCGCGCAGTGCGGCGGCGACGCCGGCCAGCAGGTCGGCTGAGGCGGCGATGGCCTCCTCGAGGTCGCTGGCGGCGTCGAGGGCGCGGGCCTTCTCTGTCGGCGTGGCGATCGTCGAGGCGTGGGCCAGCCGGGCTCGGGCTCGGGCGATGCCGGCCACCTCGAGGCGGATCCGCTCTGCCTCGTCGGCCAATGCCTGGTAGGCCGCGGCTGCGGCCCGGTCGCCCCAGGGCTGGGTCTCCACGAGGGCGGAGCGCAGCTTGTCGAGGATGCCGGGATCGAGGAGGTCCGACGGGTCGCTGGCAAGCGAGCGGAGGTGGGCAGCGAGCAGCCGGTAGGCGTCGCTCGACATGGCGCGCTCAACCGGGAAGCGCTGGAGGGGCCAGGTCACCGCCACGAGGACGATCTGGATCGTGCCGCCGCACAGCGCCCAGAGCGCATTGAGCGCGGCTTGTTCGGGGCTGAAGGAGAACTGGGAGAAGACGACCAGGCCGATAACGGCTTGGAGGCCGACCACGCCCGATGCCTCTCCGAACATCACGAGGAGCCCCGCGGTGATCCCCCAGACGGCGGTGACCGCAATGTCGGGGCCCTCCAGGCGGCCGACGGTCGCCCCGACGAATGCCGAGGCGGCGAAGGCTGCGGCGGCGAAGGCCATGATCTTCACCCGGCTGCGATAGGTGCCCTGCAGCGACGCCATCCCTGCCGTCAGCGCGCCGATCGCCCCTCCCACGCCGACCAGGAGGTGGTCGGAGAGGTCGCCGACGACCAGCGGGATGGCGATGCCGAGCGCGCACCGCGTTGCGGGCACCAAGGCCAGCTTGGAGCGGTCCACCCGGATCGCGTCCTGGATCGGGCGCGTCCAGGTGACAGACCGCTCGCTCACCGGCTGCGCCGGTCGCGTGCGGCGCCGGTCTGGCCTCGCACCCGGGCGGCTGGTGCGTCGGGCCGCCTCGGTGTCATGGCCTCGCCGGCACCGAGCGGGTGGAGACGTTGTGCGAACTGTGGCCACCTCGGGGCGAGAGACCCGCACGTCGTGGTGTCAGAGGGTCCATGGCGGCGGCCCCACTTCGATGCGCGGGAGGGTCGAGTCGACTCGTCCGAAGCGGTCGTCGGCAGCCATCCAGGCGCGGTGCGCCTCGCTGATCTCGGCGCGGGTTCGGGCGACGAAGTTCCACCACATGAGCACCTCTTCGTCGAAGGGCACCCCACCGAGCAGGAGGGACCGGGTCGGCTCTTTGGCTGCCAGGGAGATCTCGGTCCGGCCGGTGCCGAGGTAGGCGAGATGTCCCGGCTCGACGATCTGCCCCTCGAGGCGCGCTGCGCCGACGAGGGTGACGAGGGCGTGCTCGAAATCGGCCCGTAGCGGCACCGTCGTCGCTCCTGCTCCAAGGGCCAGGTCGACCCCGAGGTGGTCGGTGTCGCGCCGTGCCGGCGAGGCGGTGCCGTCGAGGTCGCCGACGAGCACGGTCGCCACCGCGGCGTCGAGGTCACGGCGGGGAAGCTCGCTGTGGTGCTCGAACGCCGCCGGCCCGTCTCTGGTGGCCGAGGGCTGGGCGATCCACAGCTGCACGCCGTGCAGGTTGCCGTCGTAAGAGCCTGTGCCCTCCTCGGAGTGGGCGACGCCCCACCCGGCCGTCATCAAGTTCAGCTGGCCGGGCACGATGACCTGCTCGCTGCCGAGCGAGTCACGGTGCAGCGCCTCGCCCTCCAAGAGCCAGGTGACGGTCTGCAAGCCGATGTGAGGATGTGGGGCGACGTCCATGCCGCGGGGCGCGCTGATCAGCGCCGGGCCCATGTGGTCGACGAAGCACCATGGGCCCACCGTGCGCCGTACCCGCCGGGGCAGCGCCCGGCGCACCTTGATGGCGCCGACGCGGCTCTCCTGGCTTTGGGTGATCTCGAGCACGTAGGCCTCTGGAGCGGCGCGCCGCGGCTCGGCCGGAGTGTCGGCGCTGGTCACCGGGCCGCTCATCGCAGCTCGCCCGGGTAGGGAAGGACCAGGCAGACCACGGCCCGGTAGCCACTGGCGGAACGGGTGATGTCGAGCACGGCGGGAATGCCGCCGGTGGCGAAGATCGTGTCGGCGTGGTTGGTGGTGTCTCGGCCCAGCCGCTCGCTGTAGGGATCGGTCGCGAGCACCTCGTCGCTGGTCGGGTCGGGGAAGTGCAGCTGGCTGGTGAAGGTCGCCGTTGCGGTGTGGGCGATGGCGTGGATGTGCACCGTCTGCGCGGGGTACCAGCCGGGGTAGATGGTGCTGAACTCGACCGCTCCGGCGGCGTCGGTGATCTGGCGACCCCGCAGGAACGTCTCGCCGGGCAGGTACTCGGCTTTCGGGGCGGTGGCGGCCGTGACGACGACTGCCGGGTCGGGTGGCGGGAAGCCCGAGTAGCGCCCAAGGGCGTCGCAGTGCCAGATGCCCACTGCCACCGAAGGAAGCGGTCGGCGGTCGTCGCTGGCGAGACGGACGCCGAGCAGGAGCGGTGCACCCGGGCGGTCTTCGGCGATGTCGCGGCGGACGGGCTCGACGTCGCGGTGGCAGGGGCCTTCGTCCTGCTCGGCCCAACCCCGGCACAGCGCGCTGTACCCGAGGAGGTGGGCGATCTCGGCGCTGACCGGCTCGGGATGGCTCACGAGCTGGTGGCGAACTGTTCGAACGCGGCGAAAGCCCGTGGTGCGTGCACGCTGCCCGGCCCACCGTTCATCATGATGGCGACGCCCAACGCCTCGGCGGCCTCGACTCCGGTCGCGTTACGTCCGGCGGCGCCGTGGCCGTGGGCGGCCATGCAGCCGTCGCGTTGCATGGCCATGGCGATCGCCAGCGCGATGAGCTCGTTGGCCTTGGCGTCGAGCGCACAGTCAGCCAAGACCCCGGTGCCGATCACGCCGCAGCCGCCGAGCACGCCGGGATCCGCTCGGATAGAGAGCTGCCCGGTTGACGGAGCTCTTCGAGGACGAAGCGGCTCAGAGCCCAAAGTTCGTCCACATCGGGCCCGGCCGCCTCCGCCATAACCGGTCCGGCATGTCATCTGCCGGGACGCTCCTCTCCACGAGCGCCACCATCACGGTGGCCGTCGGCGGCTCCGGCGGCTCCGGCGGCTCCGGCGGCTCCGGCGGCTTCGGCGTCGAGCGCGGCGAGGACCTTCTCGGCCGCCGAGGCGACGGCATCGAGCTCTCCACGCGTGAGCGGGTCGACGAACAGGCGTCGTACCATCGCCACATGATGCGGTGCAGCTGCCTCGATCGCTCGGCGACCGGCCTCGGTGGCCACGACGAAGGCGCCGCGACGGTCGTCGGTGCAGCGCTCCTTTCTCAAAAGTCCCCGCCCGGTCATCCGGGCGACTTGGTGGGAGATTCGGCTCTTCTCCCAGCCCAGGACCTCCGCCAGCTCGAACAGTCGCGCCCGGCCGTCAGCGCGGTCGGAGAGGGCCACGAGCACCAGGTAGTCTGCGTAGGAGAGCTCCGAGGTGGCGGCCACGCCGACAGCCAGACACCCGCTCAGGCGCAGCTGCATGTGCTGCAGCGCCCGCCACGCCCGCTCCTCTCGCCCGTCGAGCCATCGGACCTCGCCCATGGGCCCATCCTACGGCGGGGAATAGTTGATTCGTCACCTATGTTGGAAAAATATGTCCACCACGTGAAGGGAGCAGCCACATGACCACGCCGACCGTCCCCGCCAGCCTGACCGGCAGCTACACCATCGACCCCACTCACAGCCGGATCGGTTTCGTCGCGCGCCACGCCATGGTCACCAAGGTGCGCGGCTCGTTCAACGAGTTCGACGGCTCGGGCTACTTCGACGCCGCCAACCCGGCCAACTCGAAGCTCCAGCTCACGATCAAGGCGGCCAGCATCGACACGCGCAACGCGGATCGCGACGCCCACCTGCGCTCCAACGACTTCTTCGACATGGAGACCTACCCGGAGATCACCTTCGTGTCGACCGGTGTGGAGCAGGCCGGCGAAGACAGCTACCGGGTCGCCGGCGATCTGACCATCAAGGGGGTCACCCGGCCCGTTGCCGTGGAGTTCGAGTACACGGGCAGCGCGGTGGACCCGTACGGCAACCAGCGGATCGGCCTCGAAGGCACGACGAGCGTCAACCGCAAGGACTGGGGTGTCAACTGGAACGCGGCGCTCGAGGCCGGCGGCGTGCTCGTCAGCGAGAACGTCACCTTGGAGTTCGAGGTCTCCGCCATCCGCAGCGCCGAGGCCGCCTGAGCCAGCTCCGAGCGAATAGCGCTCGCGACGTTCGACCGTTCGTCTGCGTCCGGAGCGGGATCCTCCCGCTCCGGGCCTGACCGAAGGAACCCCGATGCCCGTATCGCCTGTACGTCTCAACCACGCCGTGCTCTTCGTCGCCGACCTCGAGCGTTCGCTCCGCTTCTACACCGAGGTGTTCGCCATGGAGGTCATCGCGCGCGAGCCGCGCGCCAACGCCGCGTTCCTGCGTCTCTCCCGGTCGGGGAACCACCACGACCTCGGGCTGTTCGGTGTCGGGGCGGCGGGCGGCCCGAAGCGCCGTGGAGCTATCGGTCTGTACCACCTGGCCTGGCAGCTCGACACCATCGACGAGCTCGCCGCCGCCCGCCAGACGCTCCTCGACGCCGGCGCCTACACCGGCGAGTCCAGCCACGGGGCCACCAAGAGCGTCTACGGCGCCGACCCCGACGGCAACGAGTTCGAGCTGATGTGGATGCTGCCCCGCGACCACTGGGGTGCCTACGAGAGCTCCGCCCCCATCGACCATCTCGACCTGACTGGGGAGATCGCACGCTGGAGCGGGGTGCCCACCGCCGGGCGGGTCACCACCGAGCCGGCCACGGCCAGCGATCCCGAGGCGGTCCGGTCATGATCTCCTTCGCCCCGCCGGTCGTGGCCTGGCACGACAACGCCGACGCCGCGGCTCCCCTCGTGGTGCTGTTCCACGGGCGCGGCTCCGATCGGGCCCCGGTCGCTCCGGTGCAGGTCGACGACGCGGCTCGCTCCGACCCGGCGAAGCGCTCGGGCACCTTGCCCTCCCTTGAAGTCCTCGAGCTGGGCGAGCAGTTCGCAGAGTCACCGAAGGTGCCTGCCGGCCTCTGGAGCCCGGTCAGGTCCGCGTGAGCCAGCGGAGATGCTCCCGATCACCGGAGAGCTCGAGGCGTCGCCACAGCACCGGGTTGTCGCCGGACTGGCTGGCATGGCAGGCGATGGCGGCGAGTTGCGGTTCGCGGTCTACGCCGACCACGATGTCGATCTCGGAGCCCGCACGCCCGACGAACGCGGTCCCGTGCTCGGCGTTGAGCTGGGCGGCAACCAGCTCACTCAGTACCCAGGCGAGCACCGGCAGATGGTGGCGGGTCGCGGCGAGGACCGCTGCCTCGGTTGCGCGGCGGTGGTCCGGGTGGCCGGTGATCCCGCCCTCGTCGAACACGACCAGCAGCTCCGAGCGCCCCGTCGCTTCGTCGACGCGTCGTGCAAGCTCCTCGAGGGGGACCCTGCCGAGGTCGCCGTCCGGGTACGACAACAAGGTGACCTCGCCGAGCCCGAGCACCGCGGCCGCGGCCCGGAGCTCCGCGGCCCGGACCTCCCCGAGAGGCCGGATCGCCCCACCGAGCGTCGACGCCTCGCCGTGGGTGAGACACAGGACTCGCACCGAGGTCCCCTGTTCCGACAGCGCCGAAAGGACCGCGCCGAGCCCGAAGGACTCGTCGTCGGGGTGGGCACACACGACGAGCGCCTCGTCGACTTGGGGCAGGTGGTCGCTCGGGTGGCTCGTGGCGGAGGTCTCCCCGACGCTGTCGGCTGTCGCCGACGCGAGGACGGGCTCGTGCCCTCGGCGTGGGCGTCGGCGCATCCGTCACCACCCGGTCGCGGCCGGCATCTTCCGGCCGTTCCCGGCGTGACCCAGGTACGACCGCTCGAAGATCCGCTTCGCGAGCAGCCACTGGGGTCCCTCGGACACGGTCGGGATCTTGCCGCGCGGCGGTCGGACCGGATCCATCGCCAGGTTGGCGCTGCCGTTGCCGATGTCGAGCACGCGGCGGGCGGACAGCTCGAAGCTGCGAGGCTCACCTCCGGCTGTCAGCGCTGCGACGTCGGAGGCGGAGATCTGTGCGATCTGCTCGGTCATGTGGGCGGTCTTCGGGACGTTGACCGGCACCGGAGCCTCGCCGACTGGTGGTGGAGCGACGGCCACCCCGACTGCCTAGACGTCCACTGCACCCTGGTGACGGTAGCGGACGTCGACAGCGACTAAGCCCCTGGGGTTGGCGAGCCCGGGGCTCGCGGCAACCGCCTCATCC
>JAJZCK010000071.1 GCA_021846125.1 Actinomycetes bacterium
CCCGCGAGGGAGCGTGGTTTGCGAAGGAGTCCGAGGCCGTAGCTCCACGCGCGGGCGACCGTCGCAGGGAGCTCGGTGTACGGCTCCGCTAGCCGACGGTCGACCATGAGTCTTCGCGGCACAGCGTCTTGGGCCGTCTTGTGCTCCTGGGTCCCCGATGGCCACCGGAGACACCTAGCAGTTCCGTCCGCCGAGACGATCTGGCACTCTGAAACATGCCATCGAGTAGCCAGGGGCCCGGGTGAGAAGCGCAGAGCTCAAGGCGATCTTCGTCGTCGCCCACCGGCACTCGATCCGCGCTACGACCGGTGAGCTTCCCCAGGGAAAGTGGACACGGGACATCGCCACCGCTGAGCTGGGACAAGACAAGGCGACAACGACGAAGTAGCAGCATGCCCTGCCTACCAGTACCCTAGGTCCCAATGGTGGCCACTACGCATATCCGCTCGTCATCACCACGTAGCTCGTCATCTCCTGACGTCGGCGCACCCAGAGGTCGTCGGCGGTTGGCAGCGGCTGCCGGGCTCGTCCTTGCTGCCCTCGGGCTGAGTGCCTGCAGCTCGTCGGAGTCCGCGATCGCTCCATTTCAGATGCTCCTTGTCAACGCTCCCGCGCGAACGGTTCAGCTGACCCTCAAGCTGGGAGCGACTTCTGGCTCCGGTGGATTCAACATCGATGGTTATAGCCGGGGCGCGCTTACGGTGAACATCCCGCTGGACTGGACGGTAAAGGTGTCCTGCGACAACAGATCCACCACGCTTAGCAACTCGTGCGCAATCGTCGACAACCTGCCAGTCGAAGGTGCCGCTCCACCTCTCGCCTTCGTCGGATCGTCGACAAAGAATCCCAAGCAAGGCTTGCCTCTCGGTGGATCGGCAGGCTTCTCCTTCGTGGCTTCTCGTGTCGGCCGGTACCGTCTGACCAGCCTCGACCCGGGCCGCGAGGCCGCCGGCATGTGGGACTGGTTCCGCGTAACGGCCAGCGGCCACCCGTCGCTACGAACGTGAGCCACGACTTTCGGCTGGTGGCCCTGGCCTAGACTCGGTCGATCTGTTCGTTGCTGCCGTTCACTGGCGCCACCCAGGAGCGGAACCCGTCAAGCTGACCGAGACACATGGCCACGTTCGGGTTATTCAGCTGACCGGACTAGCCTGAGGCCGGTGACCGGCTCCACTCTTCGCGCAGGGCTTCACTACCCAAGATCGGTGGGTGAGCTCCAGGCGTGGTTCGCGACTGACGAGGACTGTCTCGACTACCTCGACTGGCTGAGGTGGCCGGAGGGGTTCGTCTGTCCTCGATGCGAGAACGCCGGCGGATGGGCCGTAGCCGATGGCCGCTACAAGTGCGCCGTCTGTGGTGCGAGAACGTCGGTCACGGCTGGAACGCTCTTCGACCGCCGACGCACGCCGCTCACGGTCTGGTTCACCGCCTGCTGGATGTTCGCTGCACAGACGAACGGCATCTCCGCTCTCAGCCTGCAGCGGCTGCTCGAGATCGGCTCGTACCCGACGGCGTGGGCGCTGCTGCACCGGCTGCGCTCGGTGCTCGTCCGACCCGGCAGGGACCGCCTGACGGGCACGGTCGAGGTGGACGAGACGTACTTCGGTGGCGAGGAGCCAGGACTGCGTGGCGGTCGCCAGAAAGGAAAGAAGGTCCTGGTCGGCGTCGCAGTCGAGCGCAGAGAGCCAAAGGGCTTTGGCCGCTGCCGCATGGCCATCCTCGCCGACGGATCGGCCGACTCGCTCCACCCCTTCGTCACCGCCAACGTCGAGCCAGGAGCGACGGTGGTGACCGACGGCTCGAGTGGCTGCAAGGGGATCGACGCGCTCGGCTACGTCCACGAGCCGCACAGCCGACGCGCCGCCTCGGAAGCCGGTGAGGATGTCGGCGCGCTGCTGCCCGGCGTTCATCGCGTGGCGTCGCTGGCCAAGCGCTGGTATCTCGGGACCTACCAGGGACGTTTCGACGACGCGCATCTCCAGAGCTATCTCGACGAGTTCTCCTTCCGTTTTAACCGGCGGCGGTCGAGAAGCAGAGGTCTCGCCTTCTATCGCGTGCTCGAGCTCGCTGTTGATCACGACCCGGTCCGCTACCGCCAACTCGTGGCCAACCCGCGGCCCAAGCCAGCACCTCCGACGCCGCCGGCGGACGGGGGGCACCCGCCGAGCCTGGACCGTCCTCGAGCCGACCGGCCATGGCGAGCGGCCTGACCTGGACTGGTCCGGTCAGCTGAATAACCCGAAGTCGACTATAACCTCGCGCATGATCCGCACGAGCTGGATGACGTGGGGGAAGCTGAGCCCCTCGGGGACATCGCTCGAGGTCCAGATCGTGCGGGTCTCGATCCGGCCGTGGGGCATCCCAGGCATCCTGGGGGAACGCACGGCGAGATCCGTCCCTCGCTCCCGGCTCATCCGGCCGCTTGGCACCTCACGACGGTGCTGGCCATCACCCACAGTCACGATCCTCAGTGCCGGGCTCCAACGCCTGCATGGCTATGCAGCACTCGGGACGTCTTGGGACAGCCTGCCGACCTGCGGAAAGAGAGCGGGGGCGCGATCTGGGGGTCATTTCCGTCCAGCCCTCGCTGTTCGAAGAGCCCGCCGATCAGGGCGCAGCCAAGCACGAGCCGTGTCACCTCGACGCCCCTGCCACCGAGGGCCATCTGCGCGAGAGGACGCCCTGCCACCGGTCGCGGGCCGCCTCTCGTCTCACGCCAGGCACGATGGCTCCAGCGAGCGGAAGACCTTGTATCCGAGCTGGAACTCCTGGTGACCGAGGGCCTCGGAGCGAGTTGGCTGCCCCGCGGCCGTGCGGGCGACGAGCTTGTAGATCTCGAGCCCCACGTCGTCGAGCGACGCCTCACCGAGCAGGACGCGGCCGGCGTTGACATCCATGTCCTCGGACATCTTCTGATACGTCTCCGGATTGGCGCAGACCTTGACGACGGGCGAGATCACCGATCCGACGACCGAGCCGCGACCGGTTGTGAAGAGGATGACGTGGGACCCGCACGCGATCAGCTCGACGACCTCGGTGGTGTCGTTGATGTTCGGGTATCCGAAGCGGGCTGGGCCGTCGGGCACGACGTCGAGCAGGTACAACCCCGGCCCCGGCGGTCGCTCGCCCGGCTCGATCACGCCGCTGATCGGCGAGCTGCCGCTCTTCGCGTACGCGCCGACCGACTTCTCCTCGATCGTCGTGAGACCGCCCGCGAGATTGCCCGGGGCGATGCTCGCGTGCCCGAGCTGCTCGTAGTAGCACGCGGCCTTCGTCACGCGGGCGGCGAGCTCGTCGCCGAGGATTGGGTCCACGGCGCGAGTACGCAGGTGCTCTTCGCAGCCGATCAGTTCCCCAGTCTCCTCGAAGATGCAGCTCGCTCCGTCCGCCACCAACCGGTCGAACGCGCGACCGACACCAGGGTTCGCGGTGAGCAGGCTCGTGCCGTCCGACCCGCCACAGATCGTGCCCACCACGAGGTCACCGGTAGTCATCGGCACCTGCTCGACATCCGCGATGACCGTGAGGCCGTCCGCGACGAGCTCCCGACCACGCGCGATCGTTGCCGAGGTCCCGCCTTCCTCCTGGATGACGAGCTGCCCGAGCCATCGGCCGCTCTCCTCCACCGCCGCGGCGAGCGCCGTAGAATCGAAGCTCTCACATCCGAGCGACACGAGCAGGGCGCCGCCGACGTTCGGATGGGTGCACAGTGCGCCGAGGACTCGCTGCGCGTACTCGCTCGGGTAGCAGCCGGGGAAACCGACCACCTGGACACCGCCCGGCCCGTCGGGCTCGAAGGCGTCCGCGATGCGCCGCGTGACATGGTGTGCGCACTCGACGGTGTAGACGACGAGGAGGTAGTTCCTGATTCCCCTGCGGCCGTCGGCACGACGGTATCCGCGCAGCTCGGGCAGCTGCGGTGCCCGGGTCGCCACGCCGAGGGGCTGCGGCTCCGGTCGCTCGGGCGCGAAGTTCGAAGACGTCGACGTCGGGGGTACCGGCGGTCGCTCCCGGAGCGGTGCCCCCGGACCGCCATCCGACACCGACCCACCGCCGACGAGGTGGGCGGGTAGGTAGTCGCTGCGTAGGTTGTGCAGATGGAGGTGCTCGCCGATCGCCACGTCGGTCGTCGTCCGACCGACCACTGCTCCGCACTTGCGCACCGGGTCGCCGGCCGCGAGCGGTCGTGTCGCGAGCTTGTGGCCGACGCCGAGGTCGGCACCGAGCCGGACCGGCTCGCCCGCGAGGAGCACGGTGTCGCCGGCGCGGATCGGAACACGTGCGACGACACAGTCGTCGTCGGGGTGAAGCAGCAGGAGCCTGTCGTCGATGCGCGTGGACACGGATCAGAACTTCCCGTGCTGGAGGTAGGCCTGTTCGGGGTCGACGCCGGCGAGGATCGCCGTGCGCACCGTGTTCTCGACCTGCGCCGCTGCCTCCGCGGCGTCGACGATCTCGGCGGCACGCGCCTTTGGAAGCACGACGATGCCGTCACAGTCGGCGAGCAGGTAGTCGCCGGTCGTGATCCGGACGCCGCTGATGACGATGCTCCCGCCGAGCTCGTCGGCCAGCCAGCGGCCGACGACGTCGCTCGGCGTAGCGAAGCGGCAGTACACCGGGAAGCCGAGTCTGCGGATGAAGTCGGTGTCCCGACACCCCCCGTCAACGACGTAGCCGCGGATCCCCCGGTGCTTCATCGCCTCCGAGGAGAGCTCTCCCATGAGAGCGATCTCCTCGTTCTCGGGCTGGCACACGACGACCGAGCCGCCGGGAGCCGCCGAGAGCATGCGCGTCCAGCCGAGGAGCGTCTCGTGCGCGTCCGCACCCTCGACCATTGTCCCGTGCACCGTCCAGACGGGACCGGCCAGCCGGAGCTCGCGGTCGAGGCCGAGGATCCCGGGCTCGAGCACGCCAGGTGGGCAGCCGAGGACACGCATGACGTCGAAGAGGACGCCCGTGTAGAGGCGCCCGAGCCGGTCCGCGAGCCCGCTCACCGCGTCCGCGAGGGTCGTGTCGTCCGCCGTCATGGCTGCTCCTCGCTCGCACCGTCCCGGCGCGTGGACAGGTCCGCGCCGCCCGCCACGCGCTTGTCGACCACGTAGAGGTGTACGAGCACGAGCACGATCTCGCCGTCCTGGTTCTCCACGGAGAGCCGTTCGTCGACCCTGCCGAGCCGCTCGGGCGCCTTCGGATGGTCGTGCTTCGCGACGATCTCGGCGGTCACGGTGATCGTGTCGTCGATGAACACCGGGCGGACGAAGCGGATCCGGTCGTAGCCGTAGCTCATCGCCCGCGGATTGACCATGCCCGCGGTCATGCCGACGGCGACAGACAGCACGAGGGTCCCGTGCGCGAGCCGCCGTCCGAAGGGCTGCGTCGCGCACCACTCCCGATCCATGTGGTGCGGGTAGAAGTCGCCTGTCTGCCCGGCGTGGAGCACTACGTCGGTCTCCGTGAGCGTGCGCCCCGTCGTCAGACGTGCGGTCCCGATCTCGTAGTCCTCGAAGAACTGCTCGACGAACGGGCTCACGGTGCCATCTCCTCGGGTTCGGGACCACCGAGTAGGCGTTCCCGTTCGGCGTCGAGCCGGTCCAGGCACGCGTCGTCACTCAGCTGACAAGCCAGTGCGGCGTGCACGAGGTCGCCCACGACCTCCTGGAGCGCGATCCATCCGGCGTGACGCGGCCGCACCGACGCGCCCTCGAGCGTCGCGCGCGTCCCCGCGAAGAAGTCGAGGCTGTCGGCATTGACCTCCGGGTCCTCCCATGCGATCGCGTTCGCCGGCTGGCCGCCCTCCCAGTAGTACTCGCCCCGCTGGATCGCCGCGCTCGCGAGCCAGAACGCGACGTCGACGGCGGTGTCGCGCTCGGCGGAGTGGGCCGACACCGCGATGCCCGCACCGCCGAGGCACGACCCGGCCGTTCCCCGCGGCCCGACGGGGACGTCTCGATACGCCAGGCGATGCGGGCGAAAGCCGGGCCTGCTGTAGCTGACGTAGCCGAACACGAGTGGCGCGTAGCACCATGCGTCCTCCGTCGCGAGCCGCTCCACGACATCGATCGGGTTGTACCCGTGACAGCCGCGATCGACGCGGTCGGCGAGCCGGTGCATGAGATCGAGCACGGCGAGTCCGAGCTCACGTCGGACGAACGTCCCCGGCCGGGAGCAGACCGGCTCTCCGTGCTGGGCCGCGAGAGTGAGGAAGCTCGACATCGCGTCGACGGGCTTGAGTGGCCAGAGGACTCGCCCCTCGCCCGCGAGCTCCAGCACGTCATCCCAGCTCGCCGGCAGGTCGGCGATGAGGTCAGGGCGGTGCACCGACACCTGCGCCGCGGCGTCGAGGGCGAGCGCCCAGACGTGGTCGCCGTGTTGGTAGCTCGAAAACGAGGCCCCGACGCTCTCGGCCGCGAGCCGGTCGAGCTCGTCCCCATGACCGGTCTCGTCCAGCGGGACGAGCAGCTCTTGCCCGGCGGCGAGTGGGATGTGCGGATGGTCGAGGACGAGCAGGTCGTAGGAGTCTGCAAGCTCCTCGAGCGGGTGGTCGGCGAAGGCCTGTAGTGAACGCGCCGACCACTCGACCGTCGTCGTCCCCGTCGTGCCCGAGCGACCAGCAAGCGCGAGGAGCGGCGCCTTGCCCCTCGGGTGGTCCCAGGTCATGCCTCGAAGCGTCGTCACTGCGGCTCCGTCCTCGCGTCCGGGCCAGTCGTCTGACCGGTGAACTCGCGCCGCAGCGCCTCGGTGTGCTCGCCCACGCGCGGTGCCCCAGCGCTGCTCGTCAGGCGCCGGCCGTCGACGCGCAGCGGGCTGCGTGTCGTCGTCACGCCGACCTCCTCGCCTGTCCCGTCCGATCGCGGTCGGCGGACCTCCTGGAGCATGTCGATCGCCGCGAAGCCCTCGGATACAGCGAGCTCGGGAAGCGTGAGCACGGGTGCGCACCACACGTCGGCTGGCTCGAGCACGTCGAGCCAGTGTTGTGTCGATTTGGTCCGGAGACGCTCGCCGAGCACGGTCGCGATGCGCTCCCGCTCCGTCGTCCAGGTCTCGGGATCGTCGAGTCCCCCGAGCTCTGCGAGGCCGAGCAGCTTGCCGATCCTCGGGACAGGGTACATCGCGAGCGCGAGGTAGCCGTCGGCCGTCGGGTACACGCCGTAGGGCGCACCGAGGTAAGCGTTCGCACCGTGGATGCCGCTCCGCCGAAGCCGCAAGCCCGGTTCGCTGAAGTAGGCAGTGAGGAGCTCGAACTGCAAGTCGAGGACGCCCTCAAGCAGGCTTGTCTCGACGAGTCCGCCCTCGCCGGTGCGCTCGCGCCGGACGAGCAGAGCGGTGACCCCGATCGCGAGCTGGCACGACGCGAGGTGGTCGGCGACCGAGAGGCCAACGGGGATCGGCGGCGAGGACTCGCTGCCGTTTAGCCACGGCAGCCCGGAACGCGCCTGAGCAAGAAGGTCCTGCCCGGGCTTTGTCGCCCAGGGACCGTCGGTGCCGTATCCGCTGATGCTCCCGTAGACGATCCGCGGATTGATCGCACGGACGGACTGGTAGTCGAGCCCGAGCCGCTGCATCACACCCGGCCGGAAGTTCTCGATCACGACGTCCGCGGAGCAAACCATGCTTCGGACGAGCTCGAGGTCGCTCGGATGCTTCAGATCCGCGGCAAGGCTCTCCTTGCCACGGTTCATCGCATGGAAGGTAAGCGAGTCCCCATCACGGCGCAGGTCGGCAAAGGCAAGCTCGCGACCGAGCTCGCCGACCACTGGGCGCTCGATCTTGATCACACGTGCGCCAAGGTCCGACAGGCGCAGCGCGGCGACGGGGCCTGCGAGGAACTGGCTGAAATCGAGCACGGTGATGTCCTCGAGCGGCCGCCCCGGACCGTCCAAGGCCGCGCGCACGTCCGTCACCGGAGACGTCATCCCTTGACCGCGCCGAGCATCGCCCCACGAGAGAGATACCTCTGTGCGCCGATGAACACCACGAGCACAGGCAGCATCTGCAGCACCGCGGCGAAGGAGAGCTCAGGCATGTACAGCTGGACATTGAGCCCCGCGGCCGCGCTCGGGTTGAAGAGCTGGCTCGAGGTGATCAGCTCCTGGAGCCCGACTGACACCGTCTGCACCGACGAGGATGGCAGCATGACCAGGGGCAGGAAGTAGTTCGTCCAGTCGGCGACGAACGCGAAGAAGAACACGAGCGCGACGGCCTGCTTCGCGAGCGGGACGGCGAGGCGGAGGAAGAGCCCGATTTCAGACACGCCGTCGATCCGCCCAGACTCGAGTAACTCGAACGGGAGCGTCGTCTTGTAGTGGACGAACGCGAGGTACGTGCCAAACGGGAAGAAGCCGAAGATCACCGCCACCGGCCACAGGCGGTCGATCTGGTGGACAGCGGACACCTCGAGAAAGATCGGGATGACGAGCACCGTGTTCGGCATGACCATTGTGAGGATCGTGAGAAAGAGCAACACACGTCGCCCGCGGAAATGGAGCATGGCGAGCACATAACCGGCCGGCAGAGCAACAGCGACGGCAATCGCGGCACCGCCGAACGCGACCACGGCAGAATTCTTGAGCCAGTCGAAGTAGACCCCGCTACTAAAGCCGGAGAGCTGGCGCCAATCGTAGCCAAGGCGGCTCAGCGAGAGCGGACCGAACGCACCCTGGTGAAGGAGGCTCTGCTCGGTCCGCATCGCAGCGAACACGAACGTCACCATCACGAACAAGTAGACGACCGCCACGATCGTGAGAAAGGTCATCGGCGTCATCTTGCGGAGCCGGAGAAGCGCAGGAACCTTCGGCGGCACGGGTGCGCGCCCGGTCTTCGCGAGACGCTCGCCGGTCGGGGAACCGATAGCCATGTCCTAATCCCGGTTCGAGAACAGGCCCGTGCGGGTCGTTATGAGCACGCCGATCACAAGGCTTATGGCAAGAAGGATGACCGACAGTGCGGCCGCGGCGGGGACATCGAAGACCTGGAACGCGAACGTGTAGACCAGCTGGTTGGGCGTCCACTGGGGAGATATCTGTCCTTCGGTCGCGAGGCCGAGCACTTGCGGCTCGAGGAAGAGCTGGGATGCATAGGCGACGTTCAGCAGGACGAAGTACGCGATCCAGGGCCGGACGAGCGGGAGCTTGATCCACCGCGTGACCTGCCAGCGGCTCGCCCCGTCGATCGTGGCGGCCTCCCCGAGCTCCTCGGGGATGCCGTTCAGACCACCGTAGATCACAAGGATCCACGTGCCGGCTCCCTGGAAGAAGAGCATGAACGCGATGATGACCGGCAGGTGTGCTGGCTCGGCCGTCTGATTGAGCGTCGAGTAGCCGAGCCAGGAGAGGATAGGTCGCACCGGCGAGTTCACCGGATCAAGCAAGAATAGCCATAGCACAAAGTTTCCCATGCCGGCGAGAGCGCCCGGCAGGTAGTAGATGAAGCGGTAGACCCCGACGAGGCGCGAGCGCTGGCCATGGAGCATCAATGCGAGTCCCATAACGCCGATGACCATGAACGGCAGCCATACGGCGAGCACGAGACCGATGTGAGCGAAGGAGCTAGCGAACTGGAACTCCGTGACGGCGTCGTGGTAGGCGCTGATGCCCCCGAAGCCCGAGCCCGAACGAGCGAGGAAGCTCTGGTAGATCGCGTACCCCGTCGGCACGATCCCCACGACGGCCAGCAGCACGACGTAGGGGACGAGTAGCGAGAGCCCGCCGCGCCCCTGCCGGCTGCTCGCCATCACACGCCGACCCCGCCTGCGTGTCGACTTTCCCACTTCGCCTATCGCGACGACTGCCAACCGATTCACCATGCCTGTTCGCACGATACCGTCAACGACACTCACCGATCGACCGGCGAGCGCGCGCAAGGGTGCCGCCCGGCGAAACGTGTCGCGCCGTCCGGGGGCTGCCGCCGGCTGCCGCCTGTCGGCGGCAGCCGGCGCGCCCGATCCCGCTACTACCTCGTCACCACCTTGTAGCCGTTCAGCTTCGCGTTGTTGACGAGCTCGGTCTGGTACGCCGACCACGCAGCGGAGATTGGCTTACCCTCGGAGAGCACGGGCGTCACCGTGTCAGTCCAGATCGCACCCTCGTCGTAGAGAAGGTACTCGTGGTTCGGACGGATCAGTGAGGCCGCCTTCAGGAAGGCCGGACCGATCTGGGACGGATCGGCGAAGTAGCCGCTCTTAACGATATTCTTCTGGATCCACGCCGCGTCGTCTGGATGGTAGGCGGGAAGACCCGTCGTGAGCGCGACCTGCCATGCCGGCGCCGAAGCCATGAACTCCATGAACTTCACTGTGTCCGCCTGGCGCTGGCCGCTGATGTGCTTCGACATCGACCACAGGCCGCCGCCCTCGTCACCGGTCCCCGGAGGGCTCCCCGGCCACTGAAGCGGGTAGGTCGCGGTGATCTGGCCTGCCGGCACCTTGAAGGTATCCTCGAACAGGTAAATGCCGTACCACGCCGCTCCAGGCGTCATGACGAGCTTGGCGCCGACCTTTGCAGCGGCGGTGTCGAAGATGCCCACCGGCGAGGCGACCTTGGCCTTGATGAGAGCGTCAAGCATGTTCTCGACGCGGGTGCAGGTCGGGTCGTTCAAATTGATCTTCACTGTGTTGTTGCCGATCAGATCGTTCGTCGGGCACCCGCTGCTCCAGAGGTAGCGCTCGACCGCGTAGTTGTCCCCGAGCATCGCCACGTAGTAGCCAGGGTGCTGCTTCGCAATCTTCAGACCGAGTGCCTCGTACTGCGGCCAGGTCGTGGGCGCTGTGTAGCCCCACTTCTTGAACAGCTTGGCGTTGTACCAGAGCACGTCGGGAGCAACGTCGTTGCGCAGGCAGTAGAGGCCACCGTTGATCTCGCACGGCGCCGCGACCGGCTTCGGATACCCCGCTTGAATCTTCTTCGACACGAGATTCTTCATGTTCGCGGCGTAATTGATCTGGGACCCGGCCGCCCACGCGATCGCAGAGTTCCCCGGCCAGAAGATAGCATCCGGCCAGCCACTGCCGGACTTGTTGAACAGCTCGAACTTCGCCTCGAGCCCGGCGTTGCTCGCGCTCGAGCTGAGCGTCGTGATACTCACCGGAATGTTCGGGTACGCCTTCTCGAAGGCCTTCACCGCCGGGATACGCGGAGGGTCGACCCAGATCACGAGCGGGTTCGACTTCGATACTGCGTCCCTCGCTATCAGATGTGACGTCGCTCGCGACGTCGTCGCAAGCGCTGGTGTGCTCATCGCGAGCGCGGTCGACACCGCCACGACACCTGCGGTTGTTATCGCGTACCGGCGCGCGCCGCGCCTGTGCTGCGCACTAACGACGGTCATGCATCCCCCTTTGTTGTCCTGGTCTCTTAGCGGCCACGCAGCTCTCGCGCGGCTGCCGAGGATGGAAGAATAAGCGCGCCGAACCGCACATGCAAGTGAGCAAACGTTATTTCATTTCCCCGGATCGGTTTCGGTCTATCGTCTCGGCCTCACCCGAGCGAATCGACCGGTAGATCGCCTCGACGACGGCGAGCGTGGCGACGTTGTCGCTCGCCGCGGTGCGCGGCGGGGGCCCTCCGGCCGCCGCCGCGAGGAGCGAGGCCATCGGGCCGAGAAACGCGTCGGGCAGCCAGCGCGTGGTCACCGGATAGGGGACCCACCCGTCGGTACCGATCACCGAGCTCGCAACCTCGAGAGTGTCCGGTCGGCCGCGGGGGTAGTCGTACAGCAGCCCGAGCGTGCCGCGCACGGCGCCATGGCTCCCGTCGAGCCGGAAGGTCGCGCGCTGGTCACCCCAAGCGTTCTCGTGGTTCGCGCAGACGAGCGCCCGCGCGCCACTCGCGTAGGTGTAGCTCGTCGAGGTTCGCGTCTCGCCTCGCGGTGCCTGGCCAGGCGTCCGACCAGCCGTCGAGTAGATCCGCTCGGGCTCCCCGAGAAACCAGCGCACCACGTCGTGGTAGTGGATCGAGTGGTTCCACACCTCGAGCTCGTCGAGCTCGAGCATCCACGGCCAGAGCGTCCATTCGGTCCAGATATCGACGGCGATCGTGAGCGAGGTCACCTCGCCGAGCCAGCCGAGTCGCATCATCTCGTGCGCGGCTGCCATGCCCTCGTCGAAGCGCAGCTGCTGGTTCACCGCGAGTACGAGCGCCCGTTCGGTCGCGAGCGCAACAAGATCGGAGGCGACATCGCTGCTCGGCGCGAACGGCTTCTGACCAAGGACGTGGCGACCTGACTCGAGCGCCCGGCGCACGATCTCGGGCTGGGCAGCCGCCGGGACCGCGATGTCGACGACCTCGACCCGCTCGTCGGAGAGCAATTCGTCGAGGTCGCGGTAGACGCGGCCGACACCATGGCGTTGCGCAACCTCGACGGCACGTGCGGTGTCGGAGTCGGTCAGGCCGACAACCTCGACACCGCCCTGCCGGTACGCGGGCAGGTGGGCGAGATCCGCGATCGCGCCGGCGCCGACGAGCGCGATCGGTCGCCGGTGCGCCTCGGGAACCTCGATCGCGCACGCGCACGCGATGGGCTCGAAGAGATCGATCACCGGACGGGGTCCAAGCCGTAGCAGCGCGTCGCCGTGCCACCTCGAAGTGCCGAGCGGGCAGGCGGGTCGAGCTCGTCGAAGAGCCGAAAGAGCGATCCCACCACAGCGCCATACCCGCCCGCGACTTCGCAGATCGGCCAATCACTGCCGAACATCAGACGATCCGGTCCGAACAGTGCGAGCGCGCGATCGAACACGGGTCGGAGGTCGTTGACCGACCATGGCTCTCGATCACCCGCCGCCGGGTACAGGCCGGACACCTTCGCATACACGTTCGGCGAGGCAGCCGCGGACGCCATGAGCGTGGTCCACGAGTCGAGGTCCGACTCCCCTACCGGTGGCTTGGCGAGGTGGTCGATGACAATCCGCAGTGCAGGATGGCGGTCGCAGAGAACCGGCACGAGCTCGAGATGGCGG
>JAJZCK010000072.1 GCA_021846125.1 Actinomycetes bacterium
CCGATCTGGCGCAGGCACATTGAGCTTCGAGGATCGCATCCTCGGCTCGCTGTCGCTCTCGAAGACAGGCGACGACACGGCGTACTATTCAGTCGCCGGTGCGGCGTTCTCGGTGGCAGGTCCACTGCCATCCGGTGGATCTGCCGGGGTCCTGACCGTTGGTCCGTCCGGCACCTCGAACGTGGTCTCGGGGTTGCAACCCGGTGCCTACACCGTTACCGAGACCGCTCCACCTCCTGGTTACAGCCCAGCTGCACCTTTCTCCGTCACGGTGGCGCTCGGGCACGCCGTCACGCAGGTGAGCGTCGAGGACGCCGTCGACCCCGGCACCCTAGACATCTACGACCAGGTTGCGGGATCAGCCGCGCCCGTCGTCGGTGGGGTGTTCGACGTGCGCTACGACGCTCTCGACGACGGCACCTACAGCGTCGACCTCGGGCAGTGCACGACCGACGACATCGGGGCATGCTCTCCGGCCGCGAGCAGTGGCCTCGGCCTGCTCCCAGGGCGCTACGAGGTCACGGAGGTCTCGGCGCCTCCGGGCTACGGGCTCGACACAGCCGATCCGACGCGCCAGACGGTGTTGGTGCCGGGCGCCGTCGACATCCTCGACGTCCACGATCCTCGCCTCGTGCCGTTGAGCTTCGCGAAGGTTCCGACGGGTAACTTCGACCCGGCGTCGGCCGACCTCGCGGGCGCACGCTTCGAGGTGCGCGGCGAAGTGCCATCGGGACCAGTCCTCGCCTCGTGCACGACGGACGGCTCGGGCGAGTGCACGACCGGCGCCGTGCTGCTCCCCGGCACGCGCTATTGCTGGACCGAGGTCGTCGCACCGGCGGGCTTCGAGGCCGGCGAGACCGGTTGTGTCGTCGCCACCGCAACCACCCCTGAGACGCCGGTCCTCGTCGACGAGCCGGGAGACGACGTGGAGGTCCGCGCAGTGAAGGTCGCGTCGGGCAACCCCGCCGACCTGCTCGCCGGCGCTCTCCTCGACCTCTACCGGATGGGAGCAGGCCCCGCCGGCCCCACAGCGCCGGCCGGCACGCCGACGCTTGCCGGCGGCACGTGGGTAGCGAGCGCGACGTCCACAGCGTCAGGTCCGGTCGCATTTCCCCTGCAGCTGCCGGGCTACGCGTACTGCGTTTTCGAGGCCACCCCTCCCGCCGGCTACCTTCCTGCGCCATCCGCGACCTGCACGCCGGTGCTCGTCGGCTCACCGGTTGTGCCTGCCGCCGGAGCGACTGTGACGATCGCTGACCAGCCAATAGCGCCCGCGCGAGTGGTCACGCCGGTCCCGACGGGCGCTCCGCCCCCGGTGGTGTCCGGTGGTCCGGCCCCGGTCCCCGCGCCCCAGGCGCCACCGCCGGCTGCACCGGTACCACTCCCGGCTCCCGCCGGTGCTCCGCCGTCACCGTACGCGCCGGCACCGTACGCGCCGGCACCGGGGGTCGTCCCTCCGGTCGTGGCAGCGACCCCGGCCCGCGTGACGGTCAGAGCCCACAAGTACGACGCGCTCGAGCCCGGGCAGTCGATCCCGGGAGTCCTGTACGACCTCTATGTGGTCGGGACGAGCCCGCCGTTCGCGCCGGCAACCCGTCCGAACGACCCCGCGCCCGCGTCCCTCCCGGGACGCACGTGGGTGGCACGGGCTCGCACGAGCCAGGATGGAGATCTCGCGTTCGACGTGCCTGCCGGCTACGCGTGGTGCCTGAAGGAGGTCGCCGCTCCGCCCGACTACGTGCTCGACCCACGTGCGCACTGCACCACCGTGCTCACGAAGGCGAGCCCGCTCGGTGCGTCGCTCGTCGTGCTTCCCGAGCAGCCGCTCATGGTCGACGTCCAAGCGCACAAGTACAACTCGCTCCAGCCGGGTACATCGATAGCGGGCGCCACCTACGACGTCTACTCCGAGGCCGAGCGGGCGCCGGGCGCCGAGCTCGGAGCGGATGCCTCCGGCCCGGTCCCGGCGCACGTCGAGGGAGCGTTCTTCTACCGGCGCGAGGTGACGGGGCGAGACGGCCTCCTCGTCGTGGCTGTGCCCGCGGGCTACGCGTGGTGCCTGAAGGAGCTGCGCCCGCCGCCCGCGTACCGGTTCGACACGGGCTTGCACTGCACCACCACGCTCAGTGCCGCGAGTCCCGTCGAGGCCGTCCGGCTCGCACTTCCGGAGCTGCCCCGGCGCTTGCCACCCACGGCGCCACCCGCGCCGCAGCTTCCTTTCACCGGCATCGACATCGCCCCGCTCCTCGGAGCTGGTAGCGGGCTCGCCGGCGTCGGTCTGCTGCTGTGCTTCGGGGCTCGGACGAGGAGCCAGCGCACGAGGCGCCCGGGGACGAAGAGTCGGGAGGCTCGGCGCGGCGGTACGCGTGGCCGTGCCGGCAGGAGATCACGGCGGGAACCGTGCGGGGCATCACGGCCGGGAGGGTGCGGACCCACCCGGCCGCCCCCGACCGCTTCCCTCTCCCGTTCCGCGTCGAGCGCTGCCCGGACGAGCGGGCTGCCCGCGTGGGGCCGACGAGCCGGGGTCGCTCCGTCTCCGAGCATTCGCATACCGTTTTCTTCCCGTTAACCGTCCGTTTGCCTGAGGGCCATGTCGGGTCGCGACAGTGGGAGAGGTGAACGAACGGCTCGGTGCCGGTGCAGCGGTCGTGGGCCGGGTAGCGGCAGGGTCGGCGGCGAGAGACGCGCACGCGCCCTCCGTGGGCGAGCTGCTCGACGAGACACCCACCGGTGCGTTCCACCGCAGGGCGGTGGTCGTCTCCGGTGTCGGCTTCTTCACCGATGCCTACGACCTCTTCGTGATCAGCATCGTCGCGACGATCGTCACGGCGCAGTGGCATCTCGGGCGAGGCGAGACGAGCTGGGTGAACGGGTCCGCGATCCTCGCGGCCTTCGTCGGCGCGCTGGTCTTCGGCCGGCTCGCGGACCTGCTCGGGCGCAAGCGGGTCTATGCGATCGTCGCGATGCTGATGATCGTCGGCGCGATCAGCTCGGCGTGCGCGCCGGGCTTCTGGTGGCTGGTCGGGTCCCGAGCCATCCTCGGCCTCGGCATCGGCGGGGACTACCCGGTCTCGGCTGTGCTCATGAGCGAGTACTCGAACCGGCACGATCGCGGCCGGCTCGTCGGCCTCGTCTTCTCGATGCAGGCCCTCGGCCTCGTCGTCGGGCCGCTCGTCGCGGTCGCCCTCCTCGCGTCGGGTGTCGGTCACGGGCTTGCATGGAGGATCCTGCTCGCAGCGGGCGCACTGCCCGCCGCTGCGGTCGTGTACCTGCGCACCCGCATGCCCGAGTCGCCGCGCTTCACCGCGCAGGTGCGCGGCGACGCAGCCAGGGCCGCCGCCGACCTCGTGGCGTTCTCGGCGGGAGCGATCGCCGTGCCCGCGGCGGCCGCCGCGACGCACCGCTCCCTCCGGCCGCGGCGCCTCCTGCTCGACCGGCACCTGCTCGCGATCGTGGTCGGGACGGCCGGGTCGTGGTTCGTCTTCGACTACGCCTACTACGGCAACACGCTCTCGCTCCCCGCCATCCTCGCCGAGGTCGACCCACGTGCCACGCTGCTCGCGAAGCTCGCATGGACGCTCGGGATGTTCCTCGTGTTCGCCGCGCCCGGCTACGCGTTCGCTGTGAAGCGCATGGACCGGATCGGCCACCGGCGCCTGCAGCTCGTCGGCTTCGCCATCCTCGCGGCCGCGTTCGCCGCACTCGGCGCGTTCCACGGGCTCACGACGGCCGTGGGCCCGTTCCTCGCCGTGTTCGGGCTGACCTACTTCTTCGTCGAGTTCGGTCCGAACACCACGACGTTCGTGCTGCCGTCCGAGCTGTTCCCGACGGAGCTCCGAGCGACCGGGCACGGGATCGCCTCCGGTCTCGGCAAGCTGGGCGCTTTCGTCGGCGTCTTCCTAGTCCCGCAGCTCGAGACCCACATCGGCCTGCGGGGCATGCTCCTCGTCGCAGGCGGAGCCGCCGGAGCCGGGATGCTCCTCACGCTGCTGCTGCCCGAGCCGGCCGGGCTGGGTCTCGACGAGGTCTACCCTGGTCCGCCGCTCGACTCCGCTGCTCGCCGGAGGGGTCGAGCGCCCGGCGGACGCGACGTGGAACATCTCGGCACCGGCGGGCGTTCCAACGTGCACGCCGATTCCGTAGGCGCCCCGGATGCCGTAGGCACCTCGACGGAGATCGGAGCGTTACAGTAGAGGAGACAGCCCGTGCCCGCAGTGACCGTCGACGACCTGCTCGTGCTCCCGAGAGTGGAGCGACCCGACCCGGCCGTGTCGCTGGAGCGGCCGATCCGCTCCGTGACCGTGGCGCCGCGGGGATTCGAGGGAGAGGGCTTTCCGGTCCGGCGGGCGTTCGCCGGCGTCGCCCAGAAGGATCTCGATCCGTTCGTCCACATGGACCAGATGGGCGAGGTCGACTACGGGCCCGGTGAGCCGAAAGGGACGCCCTGGCACCCGCACAGGGGCTTCGAGACCGCCACCTACATGATCGACGGGGCCTTTCGTCACCAGGACTCCACCGGTGGAGGTGGCCTGATCAGCGACGGCGACACCCAGTGGATGACCGCCGGCGCCGGCATCTTGCACATCGAGGCGCCGCCCGAGGAGCTGGTCGTGTCCGGCGGGCTCTTCCACGGCGTGCAGCTCTGGGTGAACCTCCCGGCGGCGAGCAAGTGGACGCCTCCCCGCTACCAGGACATCGGTCGCGCCCGGGTCGCTCTGCTCGCGTCTCACGACGGTGGTGCCCTGCTGCGCCTCGTCGCCGGTCGTCTCGGAGCGCACGACGGGCCCGGCGTGACGCACACGCCGATCACCTTCGTCCACGCGACCGTCCACGCCGGCGCGCGCCTCGAGCTTCCCTGGCCACGTGAGCACAACGCGCTCGTCTACGTGCTCTCGGGGAGCGGGAGCGTGACGAGCACCGGCCAGCCGATCTCGGCCGGACGACTTGCCGTGCTCGGCGCGGGCGACCATATCGTCGTGACCGCCGACGCCGGGCAGGACGTGAGCACCCCCGCGCTCGAGATCCTGCTCCTCGGTGGGGCGCCGATCGGCGAGCCCGTCGCGTGGCACGGACCGTTCGTCATGAGCACCGAGGCCGAGCTACGCGAGGCGTTCGAGGACTTCAGGAGCGGCCGTCTCGGGCAGGTGCCCGCCTAGGCGACAGGAGCGGCGGCGCACCGTGGGCACACGCCGCGATAGACGATTTCGACTCCGGTGACGACGAACCCCTGCGGATCGGCCGGCTCGACGACCCCCGCGCCGCCGCTGGCGACGTCCCGCAGGGTGCCGCAGGTCGTGCACACGAGGTGGTGGTGGGGGAAGCGGACGTTGGGGTCGTAGCGCTTCGGCCCGGGGCCCGCCGACACCTCCAGCAGCTCGCCCATTGCGACGAGCTCGTTCAAGGTGTTGTACACGGTCGCGAGGCTGATCTCGGGAAGCAGCTCGTGCGCCTGGTGGTGGACGGCGTCGGCGGTGAGGTGCACGTGCTCGCCGTCGAGCACCTCGGCGATGACGCGCCGCTGCGGGGTCACCCGCCACTGCCGTGCCCGCAGCCGCTCGAGGAGATCGCTGATCGTCGGACCTCGTGTGTCCCGGGGCACGAACGCGCCCAACCCTGGAGTCATTCTACCTGGCAGGCCCGTCGGCCAGCGCGGGCGGCACGCCCTCAGTCGAGGAAGATGCGGGTGACGCCTTCGATGAGGGCGGGGTCGAGGCACTTCAAGCGCCCTGTCGCGTCGTCGAGGGAGATGAGCTCGATCGACGAGCCGCGGAGCGCGACCATCGTGCCGAACGATCCCTCGTGGGCTGCCTCGACCGCGGCGATGCCGAAGCGCGTGGCGAGCACCCGGTCGAAGGCCGTCGGCGTGCCACCGCGGAGCACGTGCCCGAGGATGGTGACACGGCACTCGAGGTGTGTCAGCCGCTCGAGCTCCCCGGCGACGATGGCACCGATGCCGCCGAGCCGCTCGTGGTCGTACTGGTCGATCTCGGCCGGCGGTAGCTCGAGCGTGCCCGCCTTCGGCTTCGCTCCCTCCGCGACCACGACGATCGTCGCAAAGCGCCCCTTCTCGTGGCGCCGCATGATGTGCTGGGCGACGGTAGGGAGGTCGAACGGCTCCTCCGGCACGAGCACGATGGCGGCCCCCGCGGCGAGCCCGCTGTACAGGGCGATCCATCCGACGTGACGGCCCATCACCTCGCAGACCATGACCCTGTCGTGCGACTCGGCGGTGGTGTGGAGGCGGTCGATTGCCTCGACGGCAACCTGGACCGCGGTGTCGAAGCCGATCGTGTAGTCCGTGCCGTTGACGTCGTTGTCGATCGTCTTCGGCACACCGACGACGGGAACGCCTGCCTCGGCCATCTGACGCGAGATGCCGAGCGTGCCCTCGCCACCGATAGCGATCAGGGCCTCGACGCCGCGCCGCTCGAGCGTCGCGATCGCTCGGTCCACGCCGCCCGGCACCTTGAACGGGTTGATCCGGGACGTCCCGAGGATCGTGCCGCCCCGTGGGAGGATGCCCCGGCACCGTGCGATGTCGAGCGGGATGGCGTCGTCTTCGACCACGCCGTGCCAGCCGTTGCGGAAGCCGACGAGGTCGTCGCCGAAGGTGACGGTGGCCTTGCGGACCACCGCCCGGATCGCGGCGTTGAGTCCGGGGCAGTCGCCCCCGCCGGTGAGCACGCCCACGCGCATCGCCTTCGTCCTCGTCCTTCCTCGCACCCGCCGGCCGCGCGGCCGCACGGCACCAGCCCCGACCGAGCCAGCGCGCCACCCTAGCGAGATTCGCCGAGCCGCTCGCTACCAGTAGCCCTACCAGGATCTTCGTGTAGACGCGCAGAGTTCAGCGCGATGTCAGGCTCCGGTAGACCTCGTGTAACCCGCGCTGTCTACCGTGCCTTGTCGTCGCAGGACGCCACACGACATCGACAGGAGAGATCGTGACCAAGGCTTGCTCCCTTCCCACGTCCACGCGCCAGCGTGCACGGACTCGCCGGAACCCCGTGCTCGCTGCTGTCGTCGGCGCGGTCGTGACCGCGTCCGCCGGAGCGTCAGGTGCGGCTGCGGCGACGGCGGCCCGACCCACCCACGCGCGCTCGGCTGTCGTCCCGCTCGTGGTGTACTCGGCACAGGGCTACGACAAGGCCGAGACGCAGGCATTCCAAAAGCAGTTCCACATTCCGGTGCAGCTCGACGACAACTCCACCGGCCCGCTGCTCACCCAGATCGAAGCCTCGAAGAACAACCCGAAGTGGGGACTTCTCTGGGTCGACGGTGCGACAGCGTTCGCCGGTCTCGACGTCCAGCACCTTCTGCTACGGGGCTTCGAGCCGAAGGTGGCTTGGAACTCCCTCGGCCGGCAAGCGGTGCCGAAGGACGAGAGCTACGTGCCGACGGGAGTGACGCTCGCCGGCGCGATGGCCTACGACGCCGCGAAGGTGTCGAACCCGCCGACGACCTGGTCGCAGCTGCTCTCGCCGAAGTGGAAGAGCCAGGTCGGGACGAACGACCCCAGCCAGTCCGGGCCGACCTACCCCTTCGTCGCCGGGATGATGAACTACCTCCACGGCATCCCTCAGGGAGAGCGCTTCTTCTCCCAGCTGAAGGCGAACGGGCTGCTCGTCAACCCGACGAACGGCCCCACGCTCGCGGCGCTCGGATCCGGCCAGATCAACATCGCCCTCGTCCAGAGCTCGGCTGCGATCGGCGCGGCGCTCTCCGACAAGAGCCTGAAGGTCCGCTACCTGAACCCCGTGACGATCCTCCCGAGCGCGATCGGCATCGACGCGAAGGCGCCGAGGCAGGAGCAAATCGAGGCCGAGGAGTTCGCCAGCTACGTCCTGTCGGCGCCAGGGCAGAAGGTCATGCAGAGCGGGGACCCGACGGGCGACTCTCTCTACTACCCCGTGCTCGACGGCGTCGCTCCGTTGAAGGCCCTCCCGTCACTCGCAGGCGTGAGCACGCAGAACATCGACCCCTACGTCTGGGGTCCCAAGGAGAACACGGTGAACTCCTGGTTCGACCAAAGCATCGTCCAGTAGTGACGCAGATCGTCGGCGCGTCGAGCACCGGGGCGCACGGTGCCGGCGCGTCGAGCACCGGGGCGCACGGTGCCGGCGCGTCCTGGTCTCCCGCGCGGGTGGCCGAGCGGATGGCGCTGCTCGGCCGGCCCGTGCTGTGGCTGTCCATCGTCTTGCTGATCCTCGCGCCGTGCGCGTCCTTTCTCGTCCTTGCGGTATCCCCGCGGCTGTTCGGCCAGGGCAGCCAGTGGTTCACGCTTTCCTATCTACGCGGCGTGCTTAGCGGTGGAAGTGCCACGGCACTGCTCAACTCCGTCTGGGTCGCGTGCGCCGCCGCTGGCCTCGGGCTAGCGGTCGGCTTCCCGATCGCCTGGCTCACCGGCCGGACGGACCTTCCCGGCCGGCGCTTCGTCGCCGGCGGGATGTGGTTCGTCCTGCTCCTGCCGTCGTGGCTGCCGGCTCTAGGGTGGCAGCGCCTCGTCCAGCCTGACGGTGTGATGTACAGGATCGGTCTCGACTGGCCGTTCGTCACCCACGCCGTCATGGGGCCGCTTGGCGTGGTGCTGCTGCTCGGCCTCCGCTCGGTGCCGTTCACGTACCTCGCTATCTCGGTCGCACTGGCGGGTCTCGGCCAGGAGTACGAAGACGCTGCGCGGACCCACGGTGCGACGCGCACCGGAGCGCTGCGCCTCGTCGCACCGATCCTCGCCCCTGCGATCACCTCGGCGCTCGCGATCTGCTTCGCCGAGGCGGTGAGCGACTTCGGCGTCGCGTCGACGCTCGCCTACGCGTCGCACTTCCCGCTCGCGACCTACCAGCTCTACTCCGACATCAACGGCTTCCCACCGAGCTTCTCCGGCGCCGCGGCAGTCGGATGGCTGCTCGTGGCCTCCGTCGCAGTGCCGATCGCACTGCAGGCTCGAGCGCTCCGGGGGCGCTCGTACGCGGTCCTCTCGGGCCGGACGCGACCAGTCTCGCGGCGGCCGCTCAGCCGGCGTGCGAAGACCGTCGCCGTCGGCTTCGTCTCCGCGTTCTACGTCGTGGCGCTCGGCGTGCCGGGCTTCGGTGCGGTGAGCGCGTCGCTTCTCGCAGACTTCGGCGCGTCGTTCCGGCTGACGTTCGTGAACTACAGGCAGGTCCTCCAGAGCTCGGGGCTCTCGGGACCCCTCGAGCGCTCGCTCGTCTACGGGGCGATCACGGCCTCGATCACGGTCGTCGGCGGGTTCGTCTTCGCGACCATGCTCGCGAAGAAGCGGACGAGGTCGACGAGGCTGCTCGACTTCCTTCTGCTCGCATCCGTCGCCCTGCCAGGCGTCGTGCTGGCTGCGGGGTACATCTTCGCCTACAACCAGCCGATCCTCTCCCGGATCGGCATCGACATCTACCAGACGGTCACCCTCCTCGTGCTCGGCTATGTCGCGTCCAGCCTGCCGACGAACGCCCGCGTGCTCGTCGGCGCCGTCTCGCAGGTGCAGCGCTCGCTCCAGGAGGCAGGACGTGCCCACGGGGCAAGCGGTATCGGCGCGTGGGCGCGAGGAGTCTTCCCGATCCTCTCCCGGCCGCTCACCATGGCATGGCTGCTCACCTTCACGGCGATCTTCCTCGAGCTGCCGATCTCCCAGCTGCTCTATGCGCCGGGTTCGCCCCCGCTCTCCGTCGCCATCCAGGACAATCTCGGCAACTACCACTTCGGCACCGGGATGGCCCAAGCCGTCGTCGCCGTCGCCATGGCCCTCGTGGCCGTCGCCGTCGTCCTAGGGGGCTACCGGCTGCTCGCGCCCGTGGGCTGGCGTCGTACCGGAGGAGTGGCCCGTGGGTGAGCACATCGCAGTCGAAGACGCGACGAAGGTCTACTCGGGGACGGCGAAGGCGCTCGACGGCGTCTCCCTCGAGGTCGGGCAGGGGACGGTGCTCGTCCTGCTCGGCCCGTCCGGCTCGGGCAAGACGACGCTGCTCCGATGTCTCGCGGGCATCGAGCGTCTGAGCTCGGGACGTATCTCGATCGGCGGCACCGTCGTAGCCGGCGGCGCGGTGCACCTGCCGCCGGAGCGTCGGAACCTCTCGATGGTCTTCCAGGACTACGCGCTCTGGCCGCACCTCGTCGCACGCGAGAACGTCGCATTCGCGTTGAAGCGGCACGGCTTGCCTCGCGCGGAGAGGCGGCGGCTCGCCGGCGAGATGCTGGAGCGGGTCGGCCTCGGCAGGCTCGGGGACCGCTACCCGAGCGAGCTCTCCGGCGGCGAGCAGCAGCGGGTGGCGCTCGCCCGGGCGCTCGTCGGCGACACGGGTCTGGTTCTCTGCGACGAGCCGCTGTCGAGCCTCGACGCCGACCTGAGGGAACGGATGCGCATCGAGATCTCCTCGCTGGTCCGTCTCGCCGGGGCGACGACCGTCTACATCACCCACGACCAGTCGGAGGCGTTCGCGCTCGCCGACGTCGTCGGCGTCCTCGAACGAGGCAAGCTCGTCCAGCTCGCGATCCCCGAGCAGGTCTACGCGGCTCCGGCGACGCCTTTCGTCGCTCGCTTCACCGGGCTCGCCGGGGAGCTCGCAGTTCGCGTGCTCGGCGCGCGCCGCCACGGCGGGACCGTCGAGGTGGAAGCGGTGAGCCGCTCGTCGGTGCGGCCGCTCGTCGCCCGCGTCGGCGCCCACGGACTCGACGGCGGCGACGCGGTCCTCATGGTCCGCCCGACGGCGGTGCGTCTCGGCGCGCCTGAGGACACCGATAACCATCTCCTCGGCCGCGTGGCCGACGTCGCCTTCCGCGGGCGCGGCTACGAGCACGCGGTCGAGCTCGACTGCGGGACCCAGATCAGCGGGGTGTTCGCCGAGAGGCGGGCCGGTCGGCGCGAGCCGGTCGGCCTGCGCCTCGACACCTCGGGCTGCATCGTGTTCCCTGCCGGAGCGGCGGCCACCGCTACCATCGGGGGGATGCATCGATCCGGCAACGGGTCGGGCGCGCACACCTCGGGGGACCTCGGCGCCCGAGGTGGTGTCGCCGGGCCGGAGCACGCGCTCGCTCTCGAGGCGCCGGAGATCGCGAACGAGGTGGCCCGGTGGAGATGACGCGGTGGAGATGACGCGGTGGAGATGACGCGGTTTTCGCCGGCCGAGGCGATGCCCGCCGCAGCTCCGGGGGAGGCGACGTGACCTCGACCATCGTGCTCGTCCTGGCGGTCTTCGCGGCGAGCGCCGTCGAGATGGTCGAGGCGCTCACGATCGTCGTGGCGTCCGGCACGACGCGTGGCTGGCGCTCGGCGCTCGAGGGCGCGGCGGTGGCGGTCGCCGTCCTCGCTGTCATCGTCGGCGCCGTCGGGGTGCCGCTCGTCCATCTCGTCCCGATCGACGCCTTGCGCGTCGTCATCGGCGCGCTCTTGCTCGTGCTCGGCCTCGGCTGGCTTCGCAAGGCCATCCTGCGCTCGAGCGGCCACAAGGCGATGCATGACGAGGACGTCGTCTACGCGAAGACGGTCGCCGAGCTCGCGACTGCGGGCGACCGCGCTCGTCCTCGACGCGACGCGCTCGGCTTCGTCGTCGCGTTCAAGGGCGTGTTCCTCGAGGGCATGGAGGTCGTCCTCATCGTGCTCAGCCTCGGCTCCAGCGCGCACCGGCTCGGTCTCGCAGCTGTCGCCGCCGCGGCTGCCGTCCTCGTCGTCGGCGGCGCAGGGCTCCTCGTGACCCGGCAGCTCTCCGAGGTTCCCGAGAACACGATGAAAATGGCTGTCGGCATCATGCTGACGAGCTTCGGTGCGTTCTGGGTGGGGGAGGGCTCGGGCGTGCACTGGCCCGGGAGCGACCTAGCGATTCTTGCGCTCATCGCCTTCTTCTGCGTCGTGGCGGCCGTCGCGATCGCCGCCATGCGCCGCGTCCTGACGGCGAGGGCAGGTGTGAGCACGGTGGCGGACCGGTGATGGGAGCTGTCGGTCGATGGGCGACGGCGTTCGGGAGGTTCTGGTGGGACTTCCTCGTCGGTGACACCCCGGAGCTCTTCGCAGGTGTCCTGGTCGTCGTTGCCACCGCGCTCGTCTTGCGTCACGAACGTGTTGTGGCGGTGGTCCTGGTCCCCCTCGAGTGCGCGGCGTTCGTCGTGGCGAGCGCCTACAGGGGTCGCAGGAGAGACTGAGCACCTACGATCACGCGGCGGGCGGGTCCTGCCTGCCGCCGAGCGTCCCGAGGGCCACGACCGACGCAACGAGGATCGCGACACCGCTAGCCACGAGCGCTTCGTTCAGCCCAGCGTGGAACGCGCCGTACGCAGCGTGGATCACCTTCGCGACGATCGGCCCGTAGAAGCGCTCTGCGCTGGAATTCTCGCCGCTGACTCCGCCGGTCTCGACCGCGCCGACGACGATCGCCTGGAAGGCTGACGGTATCCCGAGGTGGTGCAGGCGCATCTCCAGGTCGCTGCTCAGGTGTCCGTTGACAAGTGCACCGAGCACTGCGACGCCAAACACCGCTCCGAGCTCGCGGCTCGTGTTCGTCGCGGAGGCGGCCATGCCCGAGTGCTCGGGCGGAACTACGCCGAGGGCGACCGAGGTCACGGGGACGACGCTCGTGCCGAAGCCGACCCCTGCCATCGCGAGAGTGACGACGAGCCAGCCGGACGGCTTGCCCGAGGAGAGGACGAGCTCGCTGAGCAGGATCCCGCAGCCGGCGAAAGCGGCCCCCGCCGCCATCGGCAGCCGCGGGCCGGCGATCGCGACCCATCTTCCAGCGAAGACCGACGCGACCACCATCGCGACGGCCATGAGGAGGAACTCGACCGCGACGCGGTAGGCGGAGTAGCCGACGACCACCTGCAAGTACAACGCGGTGAAGAAGAAGATCGAGAAGATGCCGAAGAACAGGACGAAGGCGACGGTCAGTGCGCCGGAGAACGGG
>JAJZCK010000073.1 GCA_021846125.1 Actinomycetes bacterium
CCACGCGACCGTCGGGCTGGACCAGCAGGTTGCCGCCGTGGAGATCGCCGTGGAAGACGCCGTAGAGCATCGCTCCCTCGAGGAACGACACCACACCCGCTCGCAGCACGTCCTCGGTCTTGATGCCGGCCGCCTTCATGCCGGCGACGTCGTCCCACGAGAAGCCGTCGAGCTGCTCCATCACGAGCACTCGCGGTGTGACGAGGCGCGGGTGGGGGCGTGGGACGACGATCGCGCGCTGGTCGCTCGCGGCAAGCACGCCGGCGATGTCGAGCATGTTCTCCGCCTCGAGCCGGAAGTCGAGCTCCTCCACGATCGTCTCGGCGAACAGCTCGATCAGCGCAGGCGGGTTCGCGAGAACGGCGACCGGGATGCGCCCGACGAGGAACGGAGCGACGTAGCTCATCACCGCGAGGTCGCGACGCACGAGGGTCGCGACGTCCGGCCGCTGGACCTTCACGACGACGACCTCGCCCGTCTGTAGCACGGCACGGTGCACCTGCGCGATCGATGCCGCCGCGAGGGGCTCGGTAGCGAACTCGGCGAAGACCTCCGAGAGCGGCCGTCCGAGGTCGGACTCGACGATGTCGCGCACGACGGCGAACGGCTCGGGCGGCACGCGGTCGCGCAGCTGCCGGAACTCCCCGACGAGCTCGGGCGGGAAGATCCCCTCTCCGGAAGAGACGATCTGGCCGAGCTTGATGTAGGTCGGCCCGAGCTCCTGGAACGCGACGCGGAGCCGATGGGCGAGCCCGGCACGTGACGCCACTCCGCCGCGCCGTCGCTCGACCAGGTACCACGTCCCGATCGCCCGGCCGAGGGTCACCGCCACCTTGACGATGCGGCGGCCGGGGGGGACGCGCCTGCGCCTGGTGAGCTGCGGGACGTCGTCTCGCGTGCGCTGGCGGACGAGGTCGAGACCGAGCTTCCATGGCAGGTCGTCGGGGTCGACGAGCCAGGGTGCGTCGTCGCTGAAAGCTCCGACGGCGAGGTCGGCCGGACCGCTCGTCAGGCCGTCGCTGTGCGGCGGAGCGCCCTGGCCGGTGGGGTTGTCGGGGATCGTGCCGCCTCTGGTCTCGGTCTCTCAGTCGCGGGCGTCGTACACGGGGGACATCACGAGGCAGCCGTTGTGGCCGCCGAAGCCGAAGCTGTTCGAGAGCACCGGTCCAGGTGAGAAGCTTCTCGGGCCACCGGTCACGACGTCCAGCCGGACGTCGGGGTCGAGCTGCTCGAGACCTGCGGTCGGGGGGATCGCACCTCTTTCGATCGTGAGCGCGACGGCGACCGCCTCGATCGCCCCTGCGCCGGCGAGCGCGTGGCCCGTCACGCCCTTGATCGAGGTCACCGGCGGTCCCGCATGGCCGAACACCTTCTCGATCGCATGCGCCTCGGCGAGGTCCCCGGCCGGGGTAGACGTGCCGTGCGCGTTGATGTGAGCGACGTCGCCGGGCGTGAGCCCGGCGTCGTCGAGGGCGAGCTCCATGCACGAGCGGGCCCCTGCTCCCTCTGGAGCCGGGGCAGTGATGTGGTAGGCGTCCGCTGTCGACGCTGCCCCGAGCAGCTCGGCGTAGATGTGCGCGCCCCGGGCCCGAGCGTGCTCCAGCTCCTCGAGCACGAGCGCCGCACCGCCCTCGGCGAGGACGAAGCCGTCACGGCGGACGTCGAACGGCCTGGACATTCGCGAGCTCGACAGCGCGGTCATGTTGCCGAAAGCGACGGCGCCGATCGCCGGCCGATCACCGACGGGCTCCATCGCCGCCTCGGCGCCACCGGTGATCGCCGCGTCGCACCTCCCGTAGGCGATGAGCCGGTAGGCGTTGCCGATCGACTGCGTGCCTGCGGCGCACGCGGTCACGATCGTCTCGCACGGGCCCCGCCAGCCGAAGCGCATCGAGATCGTCGCCGCGCCTGCGTTGCCCATGATCATCGGCACGAGGAACGGCGACACTCGCCGCTCTCCACGCTCGACGAGCACGGTGATCTGCTCCTGGAGCGTGGAGAGCCCGCCGACGCCGGTGCCGAAGACCACACCGCAGCGCTCGGGGTCGACCCCGACGTCGCCTGCATCGTCCAGCGCCATCGCCGCCGAGGCGAACGAGAGCTGCGCGAACCGGTCAGTCCGCCTTGCCTCCTTCGGCTCGAACCACCTCGAGGGGTCGAAGTCGACTACCCGGCGCTCACGGTCCGGGGCCGGGCCGCATACGCCGTCGAAGAACGCGTCCACGCCGATCCCGACGCACGAGGCGACGCCGAGACCGGTGACCGCGACCCGGCGCTTCGTGGGACCTCCGGTCATCAGAGCTTGGTGGTCACGAGCTCGTAGGCTTGGGCCACCGTCTCGACGCCTTCGAGCTCGGATTCCTCGACCGTGATGTCGAACGACTCTTCGAGCGCCATGACGAACTCGACGAGGTCGAGGCTGTCCGCGTCGAGGTCGTCCCCGAAGCGCGCCTCGGGGACGACCTTCTCGGCGGGCACCTGCAGGACCTCAACAGCGCAGGCCCGGAACTTCTCATAGGTCGCGTCGTCTGCCACGTCCTCGCCTCCTCGGTATCGGCCGGGGGGTCCCGGTCCAGGCTGGTTGTCTTAGCGTGTCGAGCGCTCCCGCGCCACCCCGACGGGCGCCCGGGGTCGTGTCGCTGTGCCGCCGGCCGGGCCGGTCGGCTCAGTGCCCCATCCCGAGGCCACCGTCGACGGCGAGCACTGCTCCGGTCACGTAGGCCGCCTCGGGCGACACGAGGAACTCTACGGCGGCCGCGACCTCCTCGGGGTCGCCGACCCGTCCGAGCGGGACGCGCTCGGCCATGAGGGCGGTGCGCTCCTCGCCGAGAGCCGCGAGCATGTCCGTCGCGACGAGGCCCGGGCTCACGACGTTCACGGTGACGGACCGGCTCGCGACCTCGCGGGCGAGGGACCGCGCAAAGCCCACCAGCCCGGCCTTCGCTGCCGCGTAGTTCGTCTGGCCCGGGTTGCCGAGGAAGGCGACGACCGACGAGACGAGCACGATCCGGCCCGATCGCGCCTTGACCATCGCGGGAAGCGCGCGCTTGGCGGTCCTGTAGCAGGCCGTGAGGTCCGTCTCGATGACGCGGTCCCAGCGGTCCTCGCCCATGCGCAGCAGCAGGGCGTCGTCGGTGATGCCGGCGGAGCAGACGAGCACCTCGACCGGGCCGAGCGTCTCCTCGACGTCTGCGTACGCCGCCTCGACATCAGCGAGGGAGGTGACGTCGCACTTCACCGCGTGCAGAGGTGGGTCGGCCGCGGGCATGAGCGGCGCAGGCGGCTCTGTCCTGAAGGTGACGGCGACGCGGTCGCCCCGGCGCTGGAGCCGGCGGGCGACCGCCAGCCCGATGCCCTTCGAGCCGCCCGTCACGAGCACGACTCGCCCCGCTGCCGGCTGCCCGGGCGCGTGCTCGCCCACCTGGTGCTGTCCGCTCATCTCGGGAGCCCTCTCCGGCCCCAGCGGATCACCGCGCTCGCCCATGTCATTCCTGCTCCGAAGCCCGAGAGCAGGACCGTGTCGCCCTCGGCGAGCCTTCCGGAGTCGGCGGCCTCGGCGAGCGCGAGGGGGATCGACGCGGCGGAGGTGTTGCCGGTGTGGTCGAGGACGATCGCCGTGCGCTCCATCGGCAGGCCGAGGCGCTCGTTGACGGCCTCGATGATCCGCACGTTGGCCTGGTGGGGCACGAACAGGTCGACGTCGTCCGGGCCGATCCCCGCGTCCGCGAGCACGCGCTCGATCGAGACCATCTCGGTCCGGACTGCCCTGCGGAAGACCTCGCGGCCTTCCATGTGGATGTGGCCGCCGTGGTCCGCGTAGAGCAGGGATGCGGCCGAGCCGTCCACACCGAGGTCGTAGGAGAGCACGAGGTCGCCGGTCGCCCCGGACTCGAGCACGATCGCGGCTGCACCGTCGCCGAAGAGCACCGCAGTCGATCGGTCCTCTTGGTCGGTGACGCGCGAGAGCGTCTCCGAGCCGATCACGAGAGCTCGCCGGTGACCGGCTCCGAGCAGCGCGTCGGCGGTCACGAGCGCATAGACGAAGCCCGCGCACGCGGCGTTCAGGTCGAACGCTCCACCCCGGCAACCGAGCGCATGGTGGACCGCGGCGGAGGTCGCCGGTATCGCCTGGTCCGGGGTGGTCGTCGCGAGCACGAGCAGGTCGACGTCCGCTCCGTCGATCCCCGCGCTCTTAAGCGCAGCCCGGCCGGCTTGCACGGCGAGCTCGGAGGTCGTGCTTCCCATCCTCCGCTCACGGATCCCCGTACGGGCGACGATCCATTCGTCGCTCGTGTCCAGCCTCGCGGCGAACTCGTCGTTCGTCACGACCCGGTCCGGGAGCGCGTCGCCCCAGCCTGTGATCGCAGATCCCATCGAACGCTCCTGTCCGCTGCCCGCACTTCGCGTACCCGGTCGCGCCCGGGGGACCGGGAGCGTCGAGCGGCCGTCAACCCTCGTGCGCCGGCCCCGTGTCCTCGTCGGTGGACACCCGGAGCCACGCCACCGGCTGACCGGAGACGACACGCTCACCGGGGAGCACGATGACGCCTTCGAGGGTGCCGGCGAACGACGAGCGTATCTCGCTCGCCCCCGCCCAGCCGACGAGGTCGCCGACGCGGATGTGGATAGGCGACGAATCGGGAGCGGATCTGTCCAGCGGTGCCACGTCGCCCGACGCGGTCTCTCCGGCCCCGGGCGCCCGGGCGGCGTCCGTGGCGCCGGCAGGCGTCGTCGCGCGGCGGGCGCGCGACGTGCCTGCGGCGCTCGGCAGGCTCGGGACCGCCGCGAGGCAGGCTGGAGCGGGCGTGAACGGACCGGTCGCCGGCGAGACGACGAGGCGCTCGGTCATCGCATAGCGCTCACCGACCTGCGACGGTGCCGCCGGAGCGGGGCGTGCCGGACGGGCGAGGGACTCGACGAGCTGCTCGAGCTCGGCCGGCGCTGCGACCGAGGCGGTGACCGTGTCGCCGCGAGGGATGGTCCGCTTCGCGAGACCTGTGAGCACGCCGCCCGGCCCCAGCTCGACGAAGGTCCTCGCGCCGGCCTGGTACAAGGTGTCGAGGCTCTGGCGCCACCGCACCGGGCCGCACAGCTGCGCCGAGAGCAGACCGGGCCATTCGGCCGGTTCGCCGTGAGCGTGCGCGTCCACGTTCGCGACCACGGTCGGGTCGGGCTCGCGGAACGTCGCGGCGGTGAGGGCCTTGCGGAGCCGGTCACGCGCCGGGGCCATGTAGGGGGTGTGGAATGCTCCTCCGACGGCGAGCTGCGTCACCCGCTTGGCGCCGAGCGACCGGGCGATCGCCGCTGCGGCCTCGAGCCCCTCGGGCGCTCCCGCGATCACCACCTGCCCGGGGGCGTTGTAGTTGGCAACCCAGACGTCTGCCTCCGCACGCAGGCAGGCCGCCTCGACGTCGTCGTCGCCGAGGCCGAGGACCGCCATCATCGTCCCGCTCGCCTGCTCCGCCGCGTCCTGCATGGCGGCACCACGCTCCGCGACGAGATGCAGCCCGTCCTCGTATCCGATCGCTCCGGTCGCGACGAGCGCCGTGTACTCGCCGAGGCTGTGACCTGCAGCCGCGGCTGGCTCGAGGCCGAGGCGCTCCGCGGCGTCGAGGACGACGAGGCTGAGCACGAAGGTCGCCAGCTGCGCGTTCGCCGTTCGTGTGAGCGTGGCCTGGTCCGCGTCGAGCAGCAGCCCGGCGACGTCGACGTCGACGACCTCCCGCGCGTGCTCGACGAGCTCCCAGGACGGATGGTCGACCCAGGGCGCGCCCATTCCGGGGCGCTGGGACCCTTGGCCTGGAAAGGTGAACGCAAGCACCCATTCGCTCCCTTCGGTCGGCGCCGGCCGACCCCTGCGCTCGACATGCAGCTCGGGTCCTTCGACCTCGCCGGCGGGCCGGGGATTACGCTTCGGCGTGTCCTCCGACACGTTGCCCGCTGGTCGGGCAGGGTAGTGCATGGCCGATCCCATACATAGAGGGGCGGGCCGGACCGCGGCGTCCCGCTCGCTCGAGGTGTCCCGAGTCCTCGCGCGCCGGGGGTCGGCGACGTTGCAGGACCGGCTGGCGGGCAGGCGGGGCGGCGTGCCCCGCCAGGTGCGCGAGACGCTGGCCGAGCTCGGGCCCACCTTCGTCAAGCTCGGGCAGGTCCTATCTACCCGCCCCGACATCGTGCCGCCGCGCTTCGAGGCCGAGCTCTCTGCGCTCCAGGACAGCGCGCCACAGGTGCCCGCCGACGCGGTCCGCAGGGCGCTGCGCCGGGAGCTCGGGCGTGACCCCGCGACGCTGTACGCGAGCTTCGACGACGTGCCGATCGCAGCAGCCTCCATCGGGCAGGTCCACGGCGCGACGCTCCACGACGGCCGTGAAGTGGTCGTGAAGCTCCGACGACCCGGTGTCGTGTCGACCGTCGAGGAGGATCTCGTCGTGCTCGGCATCGGCGCCGCGCTCGTCGCACGCCTGCCAGGGGCGTTCCGTCGTGTCGACGTCGCCGGCTTCGTCCAGCAGTTTGCCGAGACGATCCGCGGCGAGCTCGACTACGTCGCCGAGGGGCGCAACGCGGACAGGGCGCGGGCCGACCTCGCCGGCCTGCCTGTCCACATCCCGTTCGTCGTGTGGGAGGCGACGACGCACGGCGTGCTCACCCTCGAGCGGATCGGCGGGGTGAAGATCGACGACCTCGCCGGGCTCGACGACGCTCGCGTCGACCGACCTGCGCTCGCGAGGACCCTTGCCTACGTGTACCTGTCGATGGTCTTCACCCACGGGTTCTTCCACGCAGACCCGCATCCGGGCAACCTGTTTGTCGAGGGTGGCGGTGACGGAGAGGGAGGACGGCTCGCGATGGTCGACTTCGGCATGGTCGGCACGGTGCCGCCTCGCGTCCGCAACGCGCTCGTCGAGATCCTCCTGGCGCTCGTGACGCACGACACGAGGCGGACCGTCGCTGCGATGCGCGGTCTCGGCGTCGCCCCCGACGCAGTGGACGAGGACTCCTTCGTCACCGAGCTCGACCGGCTGACGGCCTCGTCGATCGAGGTCCCACTCGGCGAGCTCCGCCTCGCGCCGCTCGTCGCCGACCTGATGACCGTGAGCCGGCGCCACCGCCTCACGTTCCCTCGAGAGCTGGCCCTTCTCGTGAAGACGGTCGTGATGTGCGAGGGGCTCGCGGCGCAGCTCGACCCCGACTTCGCCCTGCCGGGTGTGCTCGTCTCGTTCGCCGCGGACACCTTCGGCGCAGGAGGTCCGCCCGGCGCGCCTCCCGCTGGACAATGACCGAGCCCGCCGGGCGCCCGTTGCGCGTCGGCCATTCCTCGGTGCCGGCCGCGGAGCTCGAATGGCGCTTCAGCGGGAGCGGGGGCCCCGGGGGCCAGCACGCCAACACGGCGAACACCCGCGTCGAAGTTCGCTTCGACATCGCGAGCTCCCCGTCGATCGGGCCCCGGCAACGCGAGCGTCTTGTCGAGCGCCTGGGCCCCGTCGTCCGGGTCGTCGCCTCGGACGAGCGCTCGCAGCTCCGCAACCGGGAGCTTGCTCTGGCGCGACTCGAGGAGCGCATCGCCGAGGCGCTACGCGTCGAGCGGGTCCGACGCGCGACGCGCCCGACGCTCGGTGCGAAGGAGCGTCGGCTGCAGGACAAGCGAGCGCAGGCGGTGCGCAAGCGCGACCGCAGGGCGTCCGACGACGACTGACCGGAGGGTGGTGTGCCCGGAGCGGGACTCGAACCCGCACGCCCTTTCGGACAGCGGCTTTTGAGGCCGCCGCGTCTGCCATTCCGCCATCCGGGCCGGAGCGGACCCGAAGGCGTCCGGCCGCCGAAGGCTATCGCCCGTACGGCGGAGCCGCGCTCTCGTGCGATCGCGAGGCGGCGCCTCCGCTGGTCGCTATCGGTAGGGTCGCTCTCGGTAGGGTCGCTATCGGTAGGGTCGTCCAGGTGAAAGTCCACGCGGTCGAGGTCGTCCGCCTCGAGCTCGAGCTGGTCCGCCCGCTCGGCACGAGCGCCGGGACCCACGACCGGCGCCCCCTCGTGCTCGTGCATCTCGCGACCGACGTCGGCGACGGCTGGGGCGAGTGCGAGGCTCTCGCCGGTCCCCACTACAGCGACGAGTTCGCCGACGGCGCCGAACGCGTCCTGCTCGCCTGGCTCGCGCCGCTGCTGCTCGAGGGGGAGCCTCGCATCGACACAACGGAGGACGCTCTCGAGCTACTAGCCGCAGTACGCGGTCACGCGATGGCCAAGGCGGCCCTCGAGATGGCGCTCCTCGACGCAGAGCTGAGAGCGACCGGCTCCTCGCTCGCGTCCCGGCTCGGAGCGACCCGGTCCACCGTCGTCGCGGGGGCGGCAGTGGGGATCGGGAGCCCCGACGCGGTCGTCGCGGAGGTTGCAGCCGTCGTGGAGGCCGGCTTCACCCAGGTGAAGTGTAAGATCGCGCCGGGTGCAGCCGTCGAGCAGGTGCGCGCTGTGCGGTCGTGCTTCCCTCGTCTCGCAGTGTCGGTCGACGCCAACGGCTCGTACCGCGCCGACGCTCGCGCGGACCTCGCCGAGCTCGCGTTCCTCGACGAGCTCGAGCTCGCGGCGATCGAGCAGCCGTTCGCTCCGGACGATCTCGTCGGCCACGCGGGCCTCGTGAGGTCGATCGGTACACCCGTCCTGCTCGACGAGTCCGTCACAGGCCCCGGTGCGCTCGAGTCCGCCCTCGCTCTCCGGGCGTGCTCGGGCATCTCGCTCAAGCCGGCGCGAGTCGGCGGCGTGCTCGCTGCGCGTCGCCTCCACGACCGTTGCGTCGACGAAGGGCTGCAGCTCGTCTCCGGCGGGATGCTCGAGGCCGGCCTCGGACGTGCCTGCTCGCTCGCTGTCGCCGCGTTGCCGGGGATGGACCATGGTGGAGACCTCGGGCCCAGCGACCGCTACTTCCTTCCCGACATCACCGCAGAGCACGTGCTCGTCTCGGGGGTGCTCGCCGTGCCGAGCGGCCCGGGAATCGGCGTGGAGCCCCGCGCCACCGTGCTCGGTGCCGCAGTCCGCACCACGACGCTGCGCGCCGGCCGGCCCGCGGCGCTCCGGCAGCGGTCCGGGCGCGTCTCTTGGTCCACGTAGACTCTAGGCGTGCGACACGGGACCTCCGACAGCCGCCAGCGGGTGGAGCGGCGCCTGTTCGACGTCCACGCCCGCCTCGAACGCGCGCGCGCCGAGCTGGCGCTCGCCGACGAGCAGCTCGCTGCGCTCGAGGAGGCTGCCTCGGACGCGAGGACGAGGATGCTCGTGTCGGAGACGCCGCTCGCGGACCGGGAGTGGAACGACGCGCGACGGCACGCCGAGGTGATGGAGCGCAGCAGGGACGCGGCCCGTCACGCGGTCGCCGACCTCGAACGGGCACAGGACGAGCTGCTCGCGCGGCTCGTCGTCTGAGCCGCAGCCGATGGACTGCGGCAAGTGAGCAGCACGTGAGCGGCAGCGAGGAGACCGTCGTGGGACGCAGCGTCGTCATCGCAGAAGACGAGGCGATCGTCCGCCTCGACCTGCGCGAGATCCTCGAGGAGGAAGGCTACGAGGTCGTCGGGGAGACGGGCCGAGGGGACGAGGCGGTCGCGCTCGTGCGCTCCCACCAGCCGGACCTCGTCATCCTCGACATCAAGATGCCCGGGATGGACGGCCTGGCGGCGGCACGCGAGATCAACTCCGAGCGGCGCTCCGCCGTCCTCATTCTCACGGCGTTCAGCCAGCGCGACCTCATCGAGCAGGCCCGCGACGCGGGGGCGCTCGCGTATCTCGTGAAGCCGTTCCAAAAGGAGGAGCTCCTTCCGGCGATCGAGGTCGCGCTCGGGCGCTACGCGGAGATGCAGGCGCTCGAGGCCGAGAATGCAGCGCTCTCCGACGACAAGCGAGGTCTCGAGGACCGGCTCGAGACAAGGCGCTGGGTCGACCGGGCCAAGGGCCGGCTCATGGACGACCACGGCCTCACCGAGGCCAATGCCTTCGCTTTCATCCAACAGACGGCGATGAACAGGCGCACCACGATGCGCGAGGTCGCAGCGGAGATCGTCGACGGCCGGCTCACGGTGCCCGGCGGCTGACTGCCCGTGCCGGGCGGTGGCGAAGCTCGCGCGTGCCGGCGGCTGGCGTCGTGGACGGCTCAGCCGGTCGTGACGTAGAGCTGGCGCGACATCACCGCACCGACGGCGACCGTTCGCGGTTCGCCTTCGACGTCGAGCTCGAGCATGACCGTGCCGTCCGGGGCGCGTGCCGCGACGAATGCGTGGCGCCCAGGGACGAGGCGGTTCTCGTCGAGGTAGGCGAGCGCGTCGGCGTCGATCTCGATCTGCTCGGTGATCCGAGCGAGTCGCACGTGCTCACCCGTCTCCGCCTGGGCCAGCGCCCGCTGTGGAGCGGGGTCGACCTCGGCACCGGGGATCGGGTTGCCATGAGGGCAGGTCGTCGGGTTGCCGAGGATCTCGACGAAGCGTGCCTCGACCTCGTCGGAGATGACGTGCTCCCAGCGCCCGGCCTCGAGGTGAGCCTTCGTCCAAGGGAGCCCGACGACGTCGACGAGGAAGCGCTCCGCGAGGCGGTGGCGCCGCACGACGCTCGCCGCGAGCGTCGCACCGCGCTCGGTAAGCGCGACCCCGCGCCCTGACCGGGCGACGTAGCCATCGTCTGCGAGTCTGCGCACCATCTCGGAGACGGCCTGAGGGCTGTGCCCGAGCCGCTCGACGAGGCGGGCCTGGATGACTGCCACCCCCTCCTCGGCGAGGGCGTGGATCGTCTCGAGGTACTCCTCGAGCGGCGGGTGGAATCCGTCCGCCATGGTGGCGAGCGTACCGGAGCGCCGGTGGCCGAAGGCTTACCATCGGGCCGATGGCCACCTACGTCTTGCTCGACGGGCACTCGCTCGCCTTCCGTGCCTGGTTCGCGCTGCAGGAGGCGGGCATGGCGACGTCCTCGGGCCAGCAGACCCAGGCGGTCTACGGGTTCACTGCGATGACGACGAAGCTGCTCGCGGACGTCGCGCCCGACGGCATGGCGGTCGCCTTCGACCGGTCCGGCCCGACCTTTCGCGACGCGATCGCCGACGACTACAAAGCGGGCCGCCCGCCGATGCCCGAGCCGCTCGTCGTGCAGATCGAGCTGATCCGCCAGCTCGTCGAGGCCATCGGCGTGCCGGCGGTCGACGCGGAGGGCTTCGAGGCGGACGACGTGCTCGGGACCCTCGCCTCGAGGCTGCGCGACCGGGGTGACGACGTCGTCGTCGTGACCGGCGACCGGGACGCCTACCAGCTCGTCGAGGACCCCCACGTGAAGGTCCTCTACAACCGGCGGGGCGTCTCGGACTACGTCTTGTACGACGAAGCGGGCATCGTCGAGCGCACCGGAGTCCGCCCCGCGCAGTACCCGTTGCTGGCGGCGTTGCGCGGTGATCCGTCGGACAACCTCCCGGGGGTCCCTGGCGTCGGCGAGAAGACCGCAGCCAAGCTCGTGAGCACGTACGGCGACCTCGACACGATCTACGCGCACCTCGGCGAGTGCACGCCGAAGCTGCGCGAGTCGCTCGCTCTCCACGAGGCGCGCGTACGCACGAACTTCCTCCTCACACCCATCGTGAGGAACGTCCCGATCGAGGCGAGCACCGAGTCGATGATCCTCGGCAACGAAGATCGCGCCGCGCTCGACCGGATCTTCTCCCTGCTCGAGATGCGCACGCCCCGGGACCGCCTGCTCGAGGTTCTCGACCGCTACGCGCGTACTCGCCCACCGAGGACGCCGGCGGCACCCGGCGCGCCCTTGCAGCAGGAAGAGCGCGCTCTCCTCGTCCTCGACGAGCCGGCCGCTGCGGCCGGCTGGCTCGTCGCGCTCGCCGGCGCTCCAGGGCACGTGGCCCTCGAGCCCGTGTGGTCCGCCGCACCCGGTCGTTCCGCCCTCGAGGTCGTCGCGGTCGCCGCGGAGGACGGCGACGAGGTCGCTCTCGTGAGCGGCGACGTCGTCGCCGAGCCCGCCGTCGCCGAGGCGCTCGGCCTGCTCGTCGGCGGCTCCGGCGCGCCACGGGTCGACGGGCACCGCCTGAAGGAGCTCATGCGGGCGCTGCTGCCGGTAGGCGTCGACCTCACGCTGCTCGACCTCGACACGGCGGTGGCCGCGTACCTCGTCGACTCGGCAGCGAGCCAGCCGAGCCTCGAGCAGCTCGCTCAGCGCTACGGCCTCGCGATGCCCGGCCCAGGGGCCGAGGGCGGAGGCGCCGACGGCCAGCTCGGATTCGACCTCGACGCGCCGGGCAGCGCGCAGCGCGCCGGGGCCGCCGCGCGGCGGGCCACGGTCGCGGGTGCTCTCGCCGGCCGGCTCCGTGCAGAGCTCGACGAGGTGGGTGCCCGGCGTCTCTACGAGGAGGTGGAGCGCCCTCTCGTGCGAGTGCTCGCGAAGATGGAGGTGGCCGGGATCGGCGTCGACGCCGATCGGCTCCGCGAGATCAACGCAGAGCTCACCGGCGAGGCACGCCAGCTCGAAGGAGAGATCCGCCACATCGCGGGCGAGGACCTCAACGTCAACTCGACTCCCCAGCTTCGACGTGTGCTCTACGACAAGCTCAAGCTCAACCCCGGTCGCAAGACCAAGACGGGCTACTCGACCGACGCGGCGACGCTCGAGAAGCTGCGGACGAGCGACGGGTCCGGCATCGTCGAGGCCCTCCTGCGCTACCGGGAGGTCGAGAAGCTCCGCTCGACCTACGGCGACGGGCTCCTCGCAGAGGTCGCGCCCGACGGCCGGATCCACGCGACGTTCAACCAGACCGTCGCGCGCACGGGACGGCTCTCCTCGGACCAACCGAACCTGCACAACATCCCCGTCCGGACCGACGAGGGCCGGCGATTCCGGGAGGCGTTCGTCCCGGCGCCGGGCGCCGC
>JAJZCK010000074.1 GCA_021846125.1 Actinomycetes bacterium
CCTAGCCCGTCCGCCTTCTCGAGCTCGCGCCGAGGGCTCCAGCGGGACGCAACCACGCGGGTGCCGCGCGCGCCGGCGAGAGCGTCGACCAGCGCCGCCGCGGTGCGGGCGAAGCCGTTCCTCTCCGCGTACGCTCGACCAGCCGAGCCGAGTGCCGCCTGCCGCCCCCCGTCGCCTGCGAGCGCCGCGATCTCGCGCGAGAGCCGCGTGGCGTCGACCCGAGGCGGGACTCGCACGACCACGTCGTCGGGGAGCTCGCGTGCCCACCCGCGATCGGTGGTGATCGTCGCCACGCCACAAGCGAGGCACTCCCCGACCGTGGCCGACGCCTCGCCGTTGGAGGCCCTTCGCAGCTGCACCGCGACCGTCGTGCGGGCGAGCCAGGCCCGATAGCCGGCAGCATCGAGGCCCCCGGTGACGACGACGTGCTGCTCCACTCCGAGCTCGGCACTGCGTCGGGCGAGGAAGAGCGCGAGCTCGTCGCTCACCGGGCCGACGTAGGCAAGGAGCAGATCCGGGCGGGAGGGCCGGGCGCGAGCGAAGGCTTCGAGGAGCAGGTCCGGCTCTTTCGCAGGGTCGACGATGCCGAGGTGCGCGACGACCGTACGGCTGCCGGCGACCTCGGGCCCCGCAGCCCATTGGCTCGCGAACGGCTCGGGGAGCGATGGGGGCGGCGGCGTCCGGGCGCCGACGAACGCGTCGTCGGGACCCCCGCGTGGCGCTGCGAGAGCGAACGGCAGCACATCGACGCGCGCTGCAAGCGACGTCCCCGCGTCGATAGCTGCGAGGTCCGCCGCAGCGTGGGAGGAGACGAGGAACAGATCGGACGAGGCGACGACCTCGCGCGCCATGAGGAGCCCGTAGCGGGCGAGGTCCGCGGGGCTCACGGACCCGTCGTGGCCGACCTCGTCGGGCATCTTGTCGCCGTACATCGCCCTGATCGCATGCTGGAGACCACCGGGCAGCAGTCCGGGGTCGCCGTGCTCGTGGACGTAGAGGTTCGTCATGCGCACGTCGTGGGCGACGACCACGCCACGCCTGCGGCGCAGCACCGCCAGGGCGCCCAGGTGGTGGTGGCTGTTTCCGAGCGCGTAGACGACGGCGTCGTAGCCGCCGCGTACCTGCTCGACCGTCTCGAGCGACCGCGCGTGGAACAGCGCGATGCCGCGTGGGCTGCGCTGCCGCGGTGTCGGCCCGTCCGCGAACGCGTCGACGGCCACGCTTCCGAGGTCCCGCATGGCCTCGAGCAGCCTGTAGCTGTAGGACGCGACGCCCGTGGGGGCGGGGGGAAGCGGCGAGACGAACGCCATCCGCGCACGCTCGCCGCCGTTGCTCGAGCGGCGGGTCGGTGGTCGTGTGGCAGGACGCGTCCCGAAGGGTCCGAGCAGCTGGTCGAACGCGGCGGCGGTGCGCGCCGCGACGTCGTGCCAGGTCGGCACCGGCACCGACATGCCACCTGTGGCGAGCGGTTCCCGGTGCTGGCCGTCCCGCTCGCCCCGGCCGTCCCGCTCGCCCAGTGGGTGGAGCGCGGCGAGGAGAGCCTCGGCGATCGAGCGGGGGCTCTCGGGGTCGAAGCGACGCTCCCGCGAGACGAGCTCGTCGAGGGGCGGGCGGTCCGACGCGACCACTGGGACGCCGCAGGCCAGCGCCTCGGCGACGGGCAGGCCGTAGCCTTCGGCGAGCGACGGGAAGCAGAGCAGCTCCGCTCCCTGGTAGAGGCGGAGGAGCGCGTCGTCGTCGACGTAGCCCGCGACGACGACGGAGCCTGGGATGCCGAGCGACGCTGCGAGGTGCTCGAGGTGGTGGGCTGCGGCCGGCGGGAAGGCCCCGACGAGCAGCAGCCGGTAGACCTGCGTGACCTGACGCGGGAGCAGCGACCACGCGGTGACGAGCGCCTCGTTGTTCTTCCTCGGGTGGTGGCCCGTCGGGTACATGACGTAAGGCGTCGTGAGCCCATCCACGACGGACCGAGCGCGTAGCGTCGCCGACCCCCGGTCCGCCGGAGGGCCGAACGTCGCGGAAGGCGCGGCACCGGCGAGGACGATCCGGTCCGGCGCCACGCCGAGCAGCCGCGTCAGATCGCTCGCCACAGCTCGCGACAGCACGTGGAGCTGGCTGGCGCTGCGGAGCAGCTCGAGCCGGACACCGTAGCGACTCCGCTCTGCGGGGTCCGCGAGGTAGGTGTCGGGGTCGGACGCGGGTATCAGGTCGTAGACCGTCGCGCTGCGCACGAGGCCGGCTCGCCGCGCCGGGAGGGGCCAGAGATCGCCGAGAGCGACAGCGGTGTCGAGCGGCGCGAGGGTGTGCAGGACCCTGCTCGTCGTAGGGACGGCATCCCGCGCGTCCACGTAGCGCACCTTGCCCGTCGAGAGCAGATCCTCGAGCGGTCCGGGCGGCGGGAGGTCGGGACGCAGCAGGTAGCGGCCGACGAGATCCGGGCGGTGCTCTTCGAGAGCGCTCGCCCACTGGCCGCAATAACGTCCGATCCCGCGGGCTCGAAAGGCCGGGCTCTGGAGGGCCTGCAGGTCGACGACGACGCCTCCCGTGGCGATCGCCTGCCCGGAGCGAGCGCTCAGGGCGTGCCGCTCTTTGCTGCGGGCTCGTCGCCGGAGCGGCTCTTCGACGTACCGGAGGTGCCGCCGAGACGGCTCTCCAGCGCGTCGATGCGGCTGCCGGTGGCGGCGAGCAGACCCCCGACGAGGACGGCCAGGTCGCTCTGGCCGTCGAGCGTCGCGCCGAGAAGCGCACGCATCTGCGCGAGCTCGCTGCGCATCTCGTCGAGCACGTCCGCGACGCGCGTCTCGAGGGCAGCGCAACGGTCCTCGACGGCGACGAGGCGCCCGGGGAACGACGCCGCGGTCCGTGCGCGGCTCACGACCCGGCGGGGTCCGGCTTCGGGCACCATCTGCTCCTCGCTCGTCGGAACCTTGGCCATGCTAGGAGACGGAGCGGCGGCAGTGCAGCGAACTTGGTGCGCGGCAGTGCCGGCCGCGCGTGCTGGCCCGGGATCGCCGGGTGCCAGCTAGCATTGGCCGAGCCTTCCGGACCGGGTGCCGGTACGACCGCCGGCCAGAAGATCCGCGGCCTCGCGGTCACGGCCGTCGTCGACGAGGCGGCGGATCGGGGCGAAGGGTGGCCGAAGCGACGGCGCGGCCACGAGCACGGAAGGGGGCGGACTCCATGACGACGACGAGCGACGCAGGTCCGTCCAGCGCGGTCGGGACCCTCGTAGAGCCGCGCGCTGCGGGCTCCGTGCCGTCTCCGGTGGCGAGGGGCGAGCAGGACCTGCCGTACCGGGTGGTGTCGTCGGAGGTGCGGCTCCGTACACGGCTCGCCGACATCTGGGGCTCGCACGAGCTCTTCGTCTTCCTCGTCCGCAAGGAGCTGAAGGTCAAGTACAAGAGCAGCGTCCTCGGGCTGCTCTGGTCGATGCTCAACCCCGCGGTCGTGCTCATGGTGTACTACGTCGTCTTCAAGTACGTCCTGAAGAACCCCACGCCGGACTTCGCGCTCTACCTGTTCTCCGGCCTGCTCGTCTGGAACCTGTTCTCCACGGTGCTTCCGGGCTCGTCGTCCACGATCGTCGCCAACGCCGGCATCGTGAAGAAGGTGGCGTTCCCGCGAGAGATCCTGCCTCTGTCCCAGGTCGGGACGGGCGCTGTGTTCCTCTTCTTCCAGTCCATCGTGATGGCGCTGTTCCTGATCGGCTTCCAGTACTCGCCGGACTGGGTGTACGCGCCGGTCGTGCTCTTCGCGCTGGTCGACCTGCTCGTGCTCACCTCGGCGTGTGCGATCTTCCTGTCGGCGGTGAACGTCTACTACCGAGACGTCGAGCATCTCGTCGCGGTGCTCCTGCAGGCGTGGTTCTGGGGCATCCCTGTCGTCTACAACTTCAACCTCGTCTACGTGGAGCTGCTCAAGCACCACCTGCACTGGCTGCTCGCGCTCTACCTCGTCGACCCGATCACGCCCCTCATACTGGCGTTCCAGCGTTTCTTCTACGGTCACGTGAACGTCTCGAACATCCCGGGCTACGCGCACTACCAGGTGCTCGCCGGCTACCCCTACCACTTCTTCCTCGAGATGCTCGCTGCGGTCCTCGTCGCGTCCGTCCTGCTCCTCCTCGGTGCGATGCGTGTCTTCAGCCGCATCGAGGGCAACTTCGCCGAGGAGCTCTGATCTCGCGGTGAGCGTCGCCATCGACATCCAAGGCGTCTCGAAGCGCTTCCGCCTCTACCACCAGAAGTACACGTCGCTGAAGGAGCGGATCGTCCACGGCGGCCACGTGCCTTTCGAGGAGTTCTGGGCTCTCGAGAGCGTCTCGGCCGAGATCACCGCAGGTCAGACGCTCGGGATACTCGGTCGGAACGGATGCGGCAAGTCGACGCTGCTGAAGTGCATCGCGGGCATCCTCCAGCCGACGTCCGGCCAGGTGGTCGTGCGCGGCCAGCTCGCTGCGATGCTCGAGCTCGGCGCAGGCTTCCAGCCGGAGCTCTCCGGGCGGGACAACATCTACCTGAACGGCTCCCTGCTCGGCTTGTCGACGAAGGAGATCGACCGCCGCTTCGACGAGATCGTCGCATTCGCCGAGCTCGAGCAGTTCATCGACAACCAGGTGAAGTACTACTCCTCGGGAATGTACGTCCGCTTGGGCTTCTCCGTGGCGGTGAGCGTCGAGCCGGACGTCCTTCTCGTCGACGAGGTCCTCGCCGTCGGGGACGAGCGCTTCCAGATGAAGTGCATGGACCGCATCCAGCAGTTCCAGCGAGACGGCCGGACCATCGTCGTCGTCTCCCATTCGCCCGACCTGATGCGCGACATCTGCGACAACGTCCTCGTCATGGACCGGGGCAAGGTCGTGACGATCGCAGCGGCCGGCGAGGCGATCCGGGTGTTCCGCGAGCGGCTCATCGAGTCGGGCTTCGCCCCGGAGCCCGCCACGCAAGATGCCGGCGCGCCCGCAGACGGCGAGGGTAGCCCGGTCGACGTCGTCGCCCCGCAGCGCAGGGTGAAGCTCCTGTCTGCTACGGCGCTCTACGAGAGGCAGGAGGAGCGCAACTACATCGAGAGTGGAGAGCCGATCTCCGTGCGGGTCGACTTCGAGGTCGCCGCACCGGTGAGTGGCGTCCAGTTCAAGATCACGCTGCTGACCGACCGCGAGGCGCTCGTCTTCTCGTCGACGAGCTCCGGGTCGGTCGAGGGGATGCCTCTCGACGTCGGGCGCGGGAGCGCGACGTTCGCCTTCGACTCGATGCTGCTCCTCGACGGACGCTTCTCCGCGACCATCGAGGTGAGGGACGCCGGTGGAGTCGTCCTCGACATCCTCGATCCAGGTTGCCACTTCGAGGTCATGAACCCTGGCCGAGCGAAGGGCCTCGTCGGACTGCCGCTGCGGGTGACGGTGAGTCCTCCGGGAGCCGCCGACCAACCCGAGGCCGTTGCGTCGGCCCGCTGACTCGGCGGCGGGCGAACGTGGGGAGGCGGCGACACGCCGAGGCGGCGCGCTTCGTCCCGCGCAGCTAGTGGCGAGCGGCTCACCGAGCCCGGCAGGTCTGCGCGCGGCGGCCGCGGCCGAGGCACGTCGGCTGCGCAGCAGCGGCACCGTCACCGAGGCGTTCGAGCGTGACCTCGACGCGCGCTTCGAAGAGGCAGCGGTCCGGGCCCTGCGCGTGCCGGCGCTCGCAGAGAGGTCGGCTCGGCTCCGCCGCGCGGCCAAGCGTGTCGTGCCCGACAAGGCGCGCCCGCCGCTACGACGGCTGGTGCGTCTCGGCGACCAGATCGTGCGCGAGGTGTTCGCGCTCGCGGAGTCGAGGCGTCGTCGGACATGACGTCCCCCGAGCGGATCGACCAGGTGATCCCCGCGATCGTCGAGCACGACGGCGTGAGCAACCACACGTTCGCGGCACAGAGGCTGCTCGTCGAGATGGGCTTCGAGTCCGAGATCTTCGCGAGGATCGTCGGCCCCGGGTGTGCCGGACGGGTGCGCCCGATCGACGAGCTGCCCGATCTCGGCGAGAAGCGCCAGTGGCTGCTGTACCAGTCCTCGATCGGCAGCCCTGCGGCGGAGGTCTTCGCCCGTCACAGCGGCCGCAAGCTCATCGACTACCACAACATCACGCCCGCGGAGCTCGTCGAGCGTTGGATACCGCCCCTCGGGGAGGAGGCCCGCCTCGGCCGGCGGCAGCTCGCCGAGCTGGCACCGCTCGTCGTCGCCGGATTCGCCGACTCCGCCTACAACGCGACCGAGCTCGGTCACGCGGGAGTCGCTAGGACCCGAGTGGTGCCCGTGCTCGTCGAGACGGCGAACGTCGAGGCTGCGCCCGACCCGGAGGTGCTCGCCCGCCTCGTTGCGGCCAAGGGTGGCGGGGGGAGCGACTGGCTCTTCGTCGGCCAGCTCGCGCCACACAAGGCCCAGCACGACGTCGTCAAGGCGCTCGCCTGCTACCGGGCGGCCTACGACCCGGCAGTCCGGCTCCATCTCGTCGGCCGGGAGATGGGAAGCGCGTACAGGGACGCCCTGCAGCGCTACGTGGCGAGCCTCGGCCTCGCAGCGGCGGTGGACCTGCCCGGGTCGGTGCCCGCCGCGGTGCTCGCTGCGTACTACGCCGCCGCCGACGTCTTCGTCTGCTGTTCGGACCACGAGGGGTTCTGCGCTCCGGTCGTCGAGGCGATGCACCGGCGGGTCCCCGTCGTGGCGAACGACGTGGCCGCGCTGCCCGAGACCGTGGGGGAGGGCGGCCTGCTCCTCGACGGGAAGGACCCAGTCCTCGTCGCAGCAGCCGTCCACGAGGTGCTCACGACCCCAGGTGCCCGGGAGGCCCTCGTCGAGGCAGGACAGTCCCAGGCGGCGCGCTACAGCCTCGAGGCGGCGCGCGCCGCGTTCCGCGACGGGATCCGCGAGGAGCTGGCCGTCGCCGGCTAGGACGCTCGGCAGCGGTCGGTCGACGGTACCCTTGGGTGTGGCGACTCCCGGGACGCTAAGGCGTCACCGCAGGCTGTGGCGCATCGCGCGCTTCGTCGTCGGGCTCGCGTTAGCGGGTGTCGCCTTCTACGCGCTCGACGGGCAGCGAGGCGAGCTGGCGGGTGCGTCGGTCTACCTGGCCCGGATCAAGGTCGGCTGGCTGCTCGCCGCGATAGCGAGCGAGGTCGTCTCGCTCGTGAGCTTCGGCGTGCTCCAACGTCGCCTCCTCGCGTGCGGGGAGGTCGAGGTCGGGCTCGGCTACGCGAGCCTGCTCAGCTTCGCCGCGGGCGCGATAGCCGATTCGCTTCCCGCCGGGCCCGCGTTCTCGAGTGTCTACGCCTTCCGCCAGTACCGCCGGCACGGCGCAGACGACGCGCACGCGGGCTGGACGCTCGCCGCGACCCTTGTCTGCGCTGCGCTCAGTCTCGCCCTGCTCGCGACTGCCGGGGTGCTGCTCGCGACGAGCGAGAGCGCGTCGTACGACCTCGTCGGTGTCACGCTCGGCGTCCTCGCGCTCACCGTCGTCGCGGACGCGATCGTCTGGCAGCGCAGCTGGTCGGCGCGTGCCCTCGTCTCGCTGCTGGAGGTCTCGCACCGTCTGATCGGCCAGCCGAGGCGCCGAGGCGTCGATGTCGTGGAGGACGTGCTCGGACGGCTGACGTCGGTGCAGCTCACCGGGCGTGACCTCGGCGCGACGCTGGGCGCGGGATTCGGCAACTGGGCTTTCGACTGCGCGGCCCTCGCCTTGAGCTTCCTCGCCGTCGGCGCCGCGGTGCCGTGGCGGGGCCTGCTCCTCGCCTACGGCGCGGGACAGCTCGCAGCGAACCTGCCGATCACGCCCGGGGGTCTCGGAGTGGTGGAGGGAAGCATGACGATCGCGCTCGTCGCCTTCGGTGGTGGCGAGGTTTCGACTGTCGCCGCGGTGCTGTGCTACCGGATCGTCAGCTTCTGGGGCTACCTCCCGTTCGGTTGGGCCGCGTGGGCGGCCATCGCGATCGCCGATCGCCGATCGGACGGGACGGCCGGCACCGTGGCCGCGGGACCGGCAGGCGAAAGCCGTCCGGCGGCGTTGGACGCCGGATCTGCTCGGAACGACGGCGGCGGGGCGGACGACCGACTCGGAGCTGATGTCGCCGCCACCGACGGCGTGCGAGCGGCAGGTGGGCGTTGACGGTCGCCCGACGCTCCGCACCGTCCACCAGCGCCGCGCCAGTCGTGCGGTGCCGCCCGTTCGCGGGGTCCCTAGGGCGCGCCGGCATCCTCGGCCTCGTGCTGTGCGCAGGGCTGCTCGCCGCGGGCTGCACCTCGCCGCGCAACGCCCTCGGGACGCGCGAGAGCAGCTGCTTCAAGGCGCTGCCGGTGGCGAGCGGCGCCGTCCACGACCTCGGGCACTTTGCCGGGGTGCGCTACCTGACCGCCGACGTCCTCGCGCGGGCGCTCGCTTCGCTGCGGCCGCCGGAGAAGGGCGTACCGCCGCGTGCGCGCCGGCGCCGCTCCGGGATCTGTGTGGTCGCCTTCTCGGGCCGCTTCGACGCGTCGACCGTCGTGGACGGGCGGCCGCCGGGGATCGTTGGCGGCGAGGTCGCCCTCGTCGTCGTCCGCGCCCGGGACGAGCGGCTGCTTGCGACGATCGTGCTCACGAAGGCGCCCCTGCGCCTGACCCGTCTCTATCCCGACATCGGATGACGGACCGAGACGCGTCGCACCGCGCCCGGCGTCGGGCTCGTCGGGGGCGCCGACCGGCTAATCGGCCGCGCGCGCCTCGCGCTTGCGGCCCCGGGCGCGCTCCGACTGGTCGAGCACGACCTTACGGAGGCGGACCGTGTCCGGCGTCACCTCGACGCACTCGGTCTCGTCTGCCTGCTCGAGCGCCTGCTCGAGCGTGAGCTGGCGCCACGGAGGGAGTCGTACGAGGAGGTCCGCGGACGAGGATCTCATGTTCGTCAGCTTCTTCTCCCGGGTCGGGTTGACATCCATGTCCTCCGGCCGGGAGCTCTCGCCCACCACCATGCCCTCGTACACCTCCTCGCCCGGGCCGACGAACAGCGTCCCACGCTCCGCGAGGCTTGCGAGCGAGTACGGGGTCGTCACGCCGGAGCGGTCGGCCACCAAGCTTCCCGAGACGCGAGTCCGGATCACACCCTGCCACGGCTCGTAGCGCTCGAAAGCGTGGTGGATCTGCGCTGTTCCCCTTGTCTGGGTGAGCAGCTCGCCGCGGATGCCGATGAGGCCCCGGGCCGGCACGAGGTGCTCGAGGCTGACCCATCCGGTGCCGTGGTGGACGATCTTCTCCACCCGTGCCTTGCGCTTCGCGAGGAGCTGGGTCATCGTGCCGAGGTGCTCCTCCGGTACCTCGACCGAGAGCCGCTCGATCGGCTCCTGGAGGACACCGTCGACCGTCCTCGTGAGCACCTCGGGCTTGCCGACGGTGAGCTCGAAGCCCTCCCGCCGCATGATCTCGACGAGCACCGCGAGCTGCAGCTCGCCACGTCCTTGCACCTCGAAGGCGTCCGGCCGCTCGGTCGGGAGCACCCGGATGGCCACGTTGCCGAGCAGCTCGACGTCGAGACGGTCGCGCACCATCCGTGCCGTGAGCTTCGAGCCCTCGCGCCCGGCGAGCGGCGAGGTGTTGACGCCGAGGGTCATCGACAGGCTCGGCTCGTCGATGTGGAGCAGGGGCAGTGCGACGGGAGCCTCGGGGTCCGCGAGCGTCTCGCCGACGGTGATCTCGTCGATGCCGCCGACCGCGATGAGCTCGCCAGGTCCCGCCGCCTCCGTCGGGATCCTGTCGAGGCCCTCTGCGACGAGCAGCTCGACGCAGCGAGCCCGCTCGATCGAGCCGTCACGACGGCACCAGGCGAGCTGCTGGCCCTTGCGGATCGTGCCTTCGACGACTCGGCAGATCGCGAGGCGGCCGAGATAGGGCGAGGCGTCGAGGTTCGTTACGAGTGCTTGCAACGGGGCGCCTTCGGTGTAGGCGGGGGCCGGCAGCCATGCGAAGAGCGCGTCGACGAGCGGCGCGAGGTCACCGCCGGCCGGCTTCTCGGCCACCGAGCCTTTCGGCTGGACGGTGGAGAGCCAGCCCTCCCGGGCGCTGCCGAAGAGGAAGGGGATGTCGAGCTGCGACTCCGGCGCGTCGAGGTCGAAGAACAGCTCGAGGGTCTCGTCGACGACCTCGGCGATGCGGGCGTCCGGCCGGTCCACCTTGTTGACGATCGGTATGACCGGCAAGCCGGCTTCGAACGCTTTGCGGAGCACGAAGCGCGTCTGCGGGCGGGGGCCCTCGGCGGCGTCGACGAGGAGCATCGCCCCGTCGACCATCGCGAGCGCGCGTTCGACCTCGCCACCGAAGTCCGCGTGCCCGGGCGTGTCCACCACGTTGAGGCGACGCTCGCCGAAGTGGAACGCGGCCTGCTTCGCGAGGATCGTGATCCCCTTCTCGCGCTCGAGGTCCATGGAGTCGAGGACCCGGTCCGGGACCTCCTCACGGGCATGGAACGTACCGGCTTGCCGGAGCATCGCGTCCACGAGCGTCGTCTTGCCGTGGTCGACGTGGGCGATGATCGCCACGTCGCGCAGCTCTGCTCTCGTCGCCACGTCGTCGTCCTCTTCTCGTGTCGCGCGTGTTGTCCCGCGCTCGTCGTCCCGTGCTGCCCGAGCGGTCGTAGGGGTAGGTCGGCCGGTGGACCGCTCGGCGTAGATTGCTCGGCATGGTGCTTCGTGCGAACAGGCTCGAGAGGATCACGAACCTCGTGCTCGCACTGCTCGACACGCCGCGGCCTCTCTCGCTACGCGAGATCGGCGACGTGGTCGCAGGCTACCCGGCCGAGCAAGGCGCCCTGCGTCAGGCGTTCGAGCGTGACAAGCGCACCCTGCGCGACGGGGGGATACCCGTCGCCGTCGAGCGGATCGGCGGCGAGGACCAAGTCGGCTACAAGATCTTAGCAGAGGACTACTACCTTCCCGATCTCGGCCTCGAGCCAGCCGAGGAGCAGGCGCTCGCTTTCGCCGTCGCGGCGGTGCGCATCGAGGGCGACCTCGGGCGCGACGTGCTCGCGAAGCTCGGCACGCGCGGACCCGGGGACGTGCCCCCCATCGCGATCCTCCCGTCGCTGCCCGCTCTCGGACCGCTCCAGCAGGCCGTCCGGGTCAAGGCGGTCGTCGAGTTCGCCTACCGCGGCCGGCGCCGCGCCGTCGAGCCCTACGGGCTGCTCTTCCGTTCGGGCGCGTGGTACCTGGTGGGCCGGGATCGCACGTCTGGCACCGGGGGCGAGCTGCGCACGTTCCGCGTGGATCGCCTCGAGGGCGATCCGGTGCCGGGCGACCCGGGAGGGTTCGTGCCGCCGGCGGGGTTTGACGTCGCCGCCGAGCTGCGGCTCGCGCCCTGGTCGCCGGGTCCGCGCGCAGGCGCGCGTCGCGGCGCGGACGGCACGGGTGGATCGAAGATCGACCGGGGCGGTCGGCCCGGTGAGGTCACCGACGACGATCGAGACGTGTGCGAGGTGGTCGTCGAAGTGGACGTGCGCGAGGCGCGGGCCGCGCTCGCCCTCGTCGGCCCAGGGGCGCTCGAGGCAAGGCTCGACGACGGCTCGGTCCGTCTCCGCTTCGCCGTCGGCGACGAAGCGGCCCTCGTCTCGTGGGTGCTCGGCTGCGGCGACGCGGTCGAGGTCGTCGAGCCCGCCAGGATCCGGGCGACCATCGTCGACGCGCTGGCGCGCGCCGCAGGGCTTTGAGCGTCCCCGCGACGCCGGGCCGGAGGGCGCAGCACGAGCTCGCCGGGGCGGGCGAGCGTCTGCGCCGCCTCCTCGCGGTGCTCGCCTATCTCGCCCGAGTCGGCGAGGCGAGCATCGCCGAGCTGGCGGAGCGCTTCGGCTTGGACGAGCGGGTCCTCGTCGGCGAGCTCGAGCTCGCCGCGTGCTGCGGCCTGCCTCCCTACACGCCAGACCAGCTCCTCGAGCTCGTCGTCGACGACGAGCGCGTGGTCGCTCACGGTCTCGACGTGCTGCGCCGGCCACCTCGGCTCACGCCCGACGAGGGCTTTGCCGTCGCGGCCGCCGCTCGTGCGTTGCTCGCGGTGCCTGGCTCGGACCCGGCGGGCCCTCTCGCCTCCGCGCTCGCGAAGCTCGAGGCCGCGCTCGGCGAGGACAGGCTCGACGTCGAGCTCGACTCGCCCGAGCATCTCGGGGCCCTCCGGGATGCGGTGGAGGAGCGCGCTCTGGTCGAGGTCGACTACCTCGGCTCGCGTCCCGGCGGCGAGACGACGCGGGTCGTCGAGCCGCACCGCGTCGTCGCGCTCGAGGGCCGCTTCTACTGCGACGCGTACTGCCACCTCGCAGGTGGCTGGCGACGGTTCCAGCTCGACCGTGTCGAGGCGTTGCGCCGGGCGGGCGGGACGTTCGAGCGCCGCCCGGTGCCCCCTGAGCTCGAGGGGCCCCACGCGTTCACGGGCGGCGACTCGGCGACCCTCGCGCTCGTCGCGCTGCCCGAGGGCCGGCGGGTGCTCCTCGACCGCGTCGCGGCCGGTCCCGTCGAGCGCTCCGATGACGGCCGTGTCGTCGTTCCGGTGCGCGTCGGCGACGAGCACTTCCTCGGCAGGCTGCTGCTGCGGCTCGGACCCGACGCCGAGGTGCTCCACCCGCCTAGCCTCGCCGGGGCACGGGCAAGCGTCGCAGCCGCGGCGCTCCGGCGCTACGGGGCAAGACCGGTCACGCCGGATCGGTAGGTGGCGAGTTAGTGCCACTTCCTACCGTCGATCCGTGCTCAGCGTGGCAAAGGTCGGCAGGGGTGGTTGGTCCTACTACTTGCAAACCGTCGCCGCCGGGCGGACGATGCCGGGCGGCCTCGTCG
>JAJZCK010000075.1 GCA_021846125.1 Actinomycetes bacterium
ACCGTCGTCGTGGTCTCACCCGGGTACGTCGTCGTGGTCTCGCCCGGGTACGTCGTCGTGGTGGTCTCACCCGGGTACGTCGTGGTGGTGGAGACCGGGACCGTCGTCGTGGTCGTCGTGGTGGAGACCGGGACCGTCGTCGTGGTCGTCGTGGTCGTCGTGGGCGGCACGGGTCCGGGCGCGCACGAGCCCGATGCTTGTGCCGGCGCAGAGGAGAGGGCACGCACCGTCGCCGAAGAGCGGACCGTTGGTGCGCGGTGAGCGGCGGCACCCGAGGCGACCAGCCCGGACGCCAGCGCGACGAACGCCACCAGAGGGGCTGGACGGCGCCCGCGCCTCCTCGGCGCCATCAGGCGCGCAGGAGCTCTGCCACCCGGAAGGCGAGGTCGATCGACTGGCGAGCGTTGAGCCTCGGGTCACAGGTCGTCGTGTAGCGCAGCGGGAGCTGCTCTTCGAGGATGTCCTCGACGCCACCGAGGCACTCGGTCACGTCGTCGCCCGTCAGCTCGACGTGGACGCCTCCCGGCCAGGTTCCCTCGCTCCGGTGCACTGCGAAGAAGCCCCGGATCTCTCCGAGCACGTCGTCGAAGTGGCGTGTCTTGCGCCCCCCTTCGGCCGCGAAGGTGTTGCCGTGCATGGGGTCGCACTCCCACACGACGGGATGACCTGCGTCTGTAACTGCCCGTACGACGGGGGGGAGCAGGGAGGTCACCTTGCCGACGCCGAGCCGGGAGATCAACGTGAGGCGCCCCGGGACCCGTCCCGGATTGAGCAGCTCGCAAAGCTCGACCGCCTCGTCAGGAGTCGTGCCCGGGCCGAGCTTGACACCGATCGGATTGCCGACGCCCTGGAGGAAGGCGACGTGCGCTCCGTCGAGCTGGCGCGTCCGCTCGCCGATCCAGAGCATGTGGGCCGAGCAGTCGTAGTAGTCACCCGTCAGCGAGTCCCGGCGGGTCATCGCCTCCTCGTAATCGAGCAGGAGCGCTTCGTGGCTGGTGTAAAGGTCCACCTGCTGGATCGGCGCGCCGTCCGAGAGGTCGACGCCGCATGCCCGCATGAAGCGCAGCGTGCGGTCGATCTCCTCGGCGATCGCCTCGTAGCGACGACCCTCTGCGCTCGTCGCCACGAACTCCTGGTTCCACGCGTGGACCTGTGAAAGATCCGCGAAGCCCCCTTTTGTGAACGCGCGCAGCAAGTTGAGCGTCGAGGCCGAGTGGTGGTAGGCCGTGAGCATGCGCCGGGGATCGGGTACGCGCGCGGACGGGACCGGCGTGTCGTCGTTGACGATGTGACCGCGGAAAGCGGCCATCTCGGTGTCGCCGACCCGTTCGACCGGTGACGATCGCGGCTTCGCGTACTGCCCCGCGATCCTGCCCAGCTTGACCACCGGGACGCCGGCCGCGTAGGTCAAGACCACCGCCATCTGGAGGATGACGCGTAGCTTGTCGCGAATCTGGTCGGCCGACTGGTCGTTGAAGGACTCTGCACAGTCTCCCGCCTGCAGGACGAAGGCGCGACCGTCCGCCACGTTGCCGAGCGCCCGGGTGAGTGTGCGAGCCTCGCCGGCGAACACGAGGGGCGGGAGAGCCCGCAGCTCGTCGACGGTCGCTTGCACGAGGTCATCGTCGGGCCAGCCCGGCGACTGCGCTGCGGGGTGCGCGTGCCAAGAGGCCGGCGACCACGACGTGGCGGTCTCGTGCGGCTGTGAGGACGCGGAGCCCTCGGCGTGCGTGCGCTCTGCCATCGCACAAGAGTAGGCACGAGATCGGGGTCTTCGGATCCGCAGTCCTTAGGGCTTCGTTAGGGCCCACGCGGACCGGCGCCGCGTCCTTCGAGGCATCGCCAGGATCCGGCGCGTCGGGGCACCGCCTACGCTGGAGTGGTGCGTATCGGGATCTTCGGGGGGACCTTCGACCCGATACACGTCGGCCACCTTGTCGCAGCGGTGAACGCCCGTCACGCCCTCGGTCTCGACAAGGTGCTCATGGTCGTCGCGAACGAGCCATGGCAGAAGGTCGGCGAGCGTGCGGTGACCCCGGCGCGCGACCGCCTGGCGGTGGTCGAGGCGGCGGTCGCATCCTGCGAGGGCATCGAGGCCTCGTCGATCGAGGTCGACCGAGGCGGCGTCTCCTATACCGCCGACACCGTCGAGGAGCTGCGCCGTGCCAGCCCCGACACCCATCTCTACCTGGTCGTCGGCGCGGACGTCGTCGGCGGGCTCGACAGCTGGGAGCGCCTCGACGCCGTGCGCTCGACCGTGACGCTCGTCGCCGTGAACCGCCCGGGCGCACGCTCGGTCGAGCTCGGGCCCGACGGTCCGCTCTCCGCCTGGCGGGCGGTGTCGATCGAGATGCCCGCGCTCGAGATCTCCAGCACGGACCTTCGCTGTCGCGCCGCGACGGGCAGGCCGCTCGACTTCCTCGTGCCCGACGCGGCCATCCGCGTCATCCGGGAGCGCGGGCTGTACGCTCTAGACAGATGACGGACCACATGCCGGGCGACAGCGAGCGACGTGACGGAGAGCCGGGGGCGAGCCTCCTCTCGGACGCCGGCGGCAGCCGTTGACCTTACGAGTCCCGATCCTGCCGGGCGACGTCGAGTCGGATCGAGGCATCGCGCCATCCTTGTCGCAAGCCCGCGAGCTCTCGGCGTCGCGGGCGCCGGTGTACGACCTCGCCGTAGCGGCCGCGCGTGGCGCTGCGTCGAAGACCGACGAGGAGATTCGGCTGCTCGACGTCGGGAGCCTGCTCGGGATCACGGACTACTTCGTCGTGAGTGCCGGGCGCAACGACCGCCAGGTGCGAGCGATCGTCGACGAGGTGACCCGCCAGGTCGCGTCCGCGGGCGGTACGTCGATGCGGCGTGTAGAGGGTCTCGCTGCGGCGGAGTGGGTCCTCGTCGACTACGGCTCGTTCGTCGTGCACGTCTTCGACGTGGAGACCCGGGAGCGCTTCGGGCTCGAGCGGCTCTGGGCCGATGCGCCGACCGTCGCATGGGAGCCCCTGCGCGAGCCGCACGCGGTCGAGGGCTGACGAGGCGCTCCGACGAGCGAGACCTCCGGTCGGGTCAGCTGGCCGCGAGCACGTGGGTCGACGTCGTGCTGGTCGCAGACGTGACGTGCCCGACCTGCGGGGCGGGGGCGAGAGCGGAGTAGTCGGACCGCCCGACCGGGTACTGCGTGTACTGCCCGTCGGGCAGGTACGCGAGCGCTGGTCCACCGGAGTAGGTGAACTGGACGGCGTGCACGCCAAACTGCGGGTCGGTGACCGTGTAGACGATCTGTGCGAGCGCCTGGTACTCCTGCGACCCGAGCAGGTAGTACGTAGCGGCATCGAGGGTGACGACGGCGATCCCTGTCTGGCGGTCGATCTTGACCCGGGGCGTGGACTGCGGCGATAGCCCGGTGCGAAGGCCGCGCTTGCTGTCCGAGGCGGTCGGCCCGTACGCGAGCAGGTCGAGTGCCTCGACCGCCGTGGGCGGGGGCTGGACGCGTGCGAAGGTCTCGACGAGGCGGGTGCCGGCGCCGTTCATGAAGTAGATGCCGATCGGCACGGCGCGCGTGCTGTCCTCGGGCAGCGTGGTCGTCGTCGTCGCAGGCGCGTCGAGCAGCCCACCAGGGACGCGCGATCGTGGCACCGGCTGGGCGGAATGGTCGAGCGGGATCCCGCAGGCGCCGAGGAGCACTCCGGCCATCGCGACGGCCACGACGCAGAGCACCGTCCGCCTCGTGCGCGGCGCGTAGCTCACGGCCGCCCGGCGCCGGTCGGTCGTGGACGCGCGGCGCGTGCGCGGCCGGCGCGTGGGGTGCTCTCGAGCCCAGTAGCGTCCGTGTCGTCGCCACCTTCGTCGAGGAGCGGGAGCTCGACCACGAAACGCGCGCCACCTTCGCGTCGGCCCTCGACCCAGACGCGCCCGCGGTGCAGCTTTACGTGCTCGGCGACGAGAGCGAGCCCGAGACCGGTGCCGTCGCCTGCGCCCCGGCTGCCCGCCGCGGCGGAGCCGCGAGCGAAGCGCTCGAACACCCGCGCCCGCTCGGACGCGGGGATTCCCGGCCCCTCGTCGTCGACGAGGACGCGCACCGATCCCTCGTGCTCGACGACGGTGACACGCGTCGCCCCCCCGGCGTAGCGGCGGGCGTTGTCGAGCAGGTTCGCCATGATCCGCTCGAAGCGTCGCTTGTCCACCGCGAGGAAGCGCCCGGCAGTCGCGGGGGGCACGTCGACAGCGACGTCGCCTCCTGTCGTGGCTACCGCGTTGCGCACGAGCTCCCCGACCTCGACGACGCTCGTCTCGAAGTCGGCCGAGCCGGCGTCCAAGCGGGAGATCTCGAGCAGGTCGCCGACCATGCGCTGGAACCTGCGGATCTCCGCTGCGAGAAGACCGAGCGCCTTCTGCGACCTCTCGGGAAGATCTTCCCGCCGGGCCTCGAGCACCGAGAGCGAGGCGGCGAGCGTCGTGAGCGGGGAGCGGAGCTCGTGGCTCACGTCGGAGGTGAACCGGGCGTCACGCTCGATCCTCTGCTGGAGGCGGTCGACCATCCGGTTGAACGACGAGGCGAGAACTGCGAGGTCGCGCACGTCCGCTGTCTCGAGGCGGGTGTCGAGCCGGCCGCTCGCGATCGAGAGCGCAGCCTGGGAGACGTCTCGCAGCGGTCGCAGAGCGCGGCCTGCCGCCCATCGCCCGAGGATCGTCCCTGCGACCGTCGTGACGATTCCCGCTGCGACGAGGGCGGCGAGGATGATCTGCAAGGTGCGCGCCGTCGGCCTCAGTGGGAACACCTCGAAATACGTTGCTCCGGCGGCACGGATAGGGACGCCGACAGCGATGCGCGTCGAGCGGTCGAAGCGGATGATCTGGACGGCCGCGGTCCCGTCGATCGCCATGGTCCGCAGGCTGCGCGGGAGCGCGCTCGGGCTGTGCAGCGTCGGGTGCACGAAGATCCACCCCTGCCCGCTCACGTAGAGGGCGGACTGGGACTGCGAGCCCTGGTCGATGCTCGCGATGGTGCTGATCTCGGTGCCGTAGCCCTGCGAGATCGAGGTCCGCAAGCTCGCCGCGTTCGCGAATGCCGCAGACTCGATGGCCGACTGCTCGTCGTGCAGGATCGACGAGCGCGCGGCGAAGTAGGTGATCGCGCCGAGCGCGCTCGAAAGTGCGAATGCCCCGAGCGCGAAGCTGAGCGTCACGCGGTTGCGCAGGCCGAGGCGCGGATGGCGGGGTGCCCGTGCCGCACCGGAGGCGTCACGGCGGATCTCCCGGGAGAGCGCTCGACCCCCTGGCAGCGCGCTCCCGTCCGGCTCGGGAGCGAGCCCGGCGGGTCTCGGCGAGCCTCCCGTGCGCATCGATTGCCTAGGGGGCGAGCTTGTAGCCGAGGCCCCGCACGGTGAGCACGTGGCGCGGGTTCGCGGGATCGGGCTCGACCTTGGTGCGAAGCCTGCGCACGTGGACGTCGACCAGGCGACCGTCGCCGAAGTAGTCGTAGCTCCAGACGCGCTCGAGCAGCTGCTCGCGTGAGAGGACCTTGCCGGCGTTCGCTGCCAGCTCGCAGAGCAGGAGGAACTCGGTCCTCGTGAGGTGAACCTCGTCGCCTGCGAGACGGACGACGCCGGCTTCGGGGAGGATCTCGAGGTCGCCGAAAGCAAGCGAAGCAGCGGACCCGTCGGTGGCTCGCGCCCGGCGGAGCAGGGCTCGGATGCGCGCGGCGAGCTCCTTCGGCTCGAACGGCTTCGTGACGTAGTCGTCCGCCCCGGCCTCGAGCCCCGCGACGACGTCGTGGGTGTCCGTGCGGGCCGTCACCATGATGATCGGCACAGCGCTCTGGCGGCGGAGCTCGCGGCAGCAGGCGAACCCGTCCATGCCCGGAAGCATGATGTCGATGATCAGCAGCTCGAAGGGCTGACCCGTCGCGGCCTGGGACGCGAGCTCGAGCGCCTCCTCGCCGCTTCCCGCCTCGGAGAGCTCGTAGCCCTCGTCTTCGAGGGCCAGGCGCATCGAGGTCCGAATGCGCTCGTCGTCTTCGACGAGCAGGATGTGGCTGGACATGCCCCTATCTTCTCGCGCGTCGGAGCGACGCGCGGGCAACTCGTCCCCGAGCAGGCCCGCAGCTGCCCCGGTGGCGATCCGTCGCTACGATCTCGGGGGTGAGCTGGGACGTCGCGGGATTCGAGCGGTCACTCGACGGCGCTTCCCGCGCGACGGTCGCCGCGTACCTCGCAGACGTCGCTGCTTTCGTGGAGTGGGCCGGCCGGTCGGGCGTGACGTCGCCGTCCGGTGTCGACCGGCTCTTGCTCCGCCGCTACCTCGCCTACCTGGCGGTGCGCCGCTACGCGCGCCGGACGATCGCCCGCAAGGCCGCGGCCCTCCGTCGCTACTTCGCGTGGGCGCTGCGGGCCGGGCTCGCCGAGGCGGATCCTGCGTCCCGCCTGTCGGCGCCGTCAGGGGAGTCGCGCCTCCCACGAGTGCTCTCGGCGGCGGAGATCACCGAGCTTCTCGAGCCACCGCCACGAGCGACAGCCGAGTCGCGAGGGGTCGCGGGCACGTCCCGTGCGTCGGGCGAGCGGCGCGACGCGCTCGAGCTGCGCGACGACGCGGTCCTCGAGCTGCTCTACGGGTCCGGTCTCCGGGTCGCCGAGTGCTGCTCGCTCGAGCTCGGAGATCTAGAGGTCGACGCCGGCGCATTGCGCGTGTGGGGCAAGGGAGGCAAGCAGCGACGCGTGCCGATCAGTGGCCCGTCGGCGAGCTCGCTCCGCGCGTATCTCGACGGTGGCAGGGAAGCGCTCGTCTCGCCGTCATCCCCGCCTGGGGCGGTTTTCCTGAACGCCCGCGGCTCGCGGCTCGGCACCCGGGACGTCCGTCGGATCGTCGACCGACGGTCCCCGGTCCCGAGCCACCCGCATGCCCTCAGGCACAGCTTCGCGACGCATATGCTCGACGGCGGCGCAGATCTGCGTGTGGTCCAGGAGCTGCTCGGTCACGCGAGCCTGCGGACGACCCAGGTGTACACGCACGTGTCGCGTGAGCGGCTCGTCGCCGCGTACCGGAGCGCTCACCCCCGGGCCTGAGCGGCTAGCATCTCGCCGGGCTCGACCGGGTCCCTTGAAGAGTTCGTCCGCGCCCACCCACGGTCGTCCTACGGGACGCTGGGCCCGGATCAGCCCAACCGTCGGGAAGGATCGACAATGGCCGTCGTCACGATGAAGCAGCTGCTGGAGGCGGGTGTCCACTTTGGACACCAGACGAGGCGCTGGAACCCGAAGATGAAGCGCTTCCTCTACGGCGAGCGCAACGGCATCTACATCATCGACCTGCACCAGACTCTCGCCCGGGTCGACACCGCGTACTCCTACGTGCGCGACCTGGTCGCCGACGGCGGGACGGTGCTGTTCGTCGGGACGAAGAAGCAGACCCAGGACCCTGTGGCCGAGTACGCGAACGACTGCGGAATGCCGTACGTCAACCAGCGATGGCTCGGCGGGATGCTGACCAATTTCGAGACCATGGCGGGACGTGTCCGCAAGCTCACCGAGCTCGAGGCGGCGCGGGAGTCCGGCGAGTTCGACGCGCTGCCGAAGAAGGAGGCGCTGCTGCTCAGCCGGGAGCTCGAGAAGCTCGAGCGGAACCTCGGCGGCATCCGTCGCATGAACCGCCTTCCGAAGGCGATCTTCGTGATCGACACGAAGAAGGAGCACATCGCGGTGACCGAGGCGAACAAGCTCGGGCTGCCGGTCATCGCCGTCGTCGACACGAACTGCGACCCCGACGTCATCGACTACGTCATACCGGGCAACGACGACGCGATCCGCTCGGGTCGCCTGATGTGCCGCATTATCGGCGATGCCGTGAAAGAGGGCAGGTACATGGCCTCCCGGCGCGCCGTGCACAAGCTGGCGCGTACCGACGACTCCCCAGCGACAGCGACGCGCGTCGCGGTGCCAGAGGCTGTGGCACCTCCGGTTGCCGCCTCGCCGGAGGCCGCCTCGCCGGAGGCCGCCTCGCCGGAGGCCGCCTCGCCGGAGGCCGCCTCGCCGGAGACGGCGAGCCCGGAGACGACCGACCAGGCCGACCACGCCGTGGCTGGCTCCGCGGCGGAGGCGTGATCGTGGCCGACATCACAGCGAAGGACGTCCAGGCGCTGCGCCAGGCGACGGGAGCGGGGATCCTCGACGCGCGGCGGGCTCTCGTCGAGGCCGAAGGGGACCACGAGAAGGCGAAGCGCTGGCTGCGCGAGCAGGGTCTCGCCGGAGCAAGCAAGCGGAGCGACCGCGAGCGTGCCGAAGGTGCGGTCTCGGTCGTCGTGCTCGGCGACGCGAAGGTCGGTGCCGTCGTCTCGCTCGAGTGCGAGACCGACTTCGTCGCCAAGTCGGCGGACTTCGTCCGCCTCGTGGACGAGCTCGCCGAGGCGCTCGCCGTCGACGGCGAGGCCGGCGTCGTTGCCCATGTGGACGAGATCGACGAGCTGAAGGTGACCCTGAAGGAGAACATCGCCGTCGGTCGCCAGGTCCGGTTCGACGCAGGCGAAGGCGCCGTCCTCGGGAGCTACCTCCACGTGCAAAATGGCCGGGGCGTGAACGGCGTGCTGGTCGAGCTCGCCGGTGGGACGCCCGAGCTGGCGCACGACATAGCGGTCCACATCGCCTTCGCGCGGCCGGAGTACCTTGCGCAGGCCGACGTGCCGGAGTCGGCCGTCGCCGCCGAGCGCGAGACGATCGAGGCGATCGCCCGCAACGAGGGCAAGCCGGACGCCCAGATCGGCAAGGTCGTCGAGGGACGGCTCCGGGGATGGTTCAAAGAGCGAGTCCTGCTGGACCAGCCCTATGCCAAGGACGAGAAGGTCACCATCGCCCAGCTCCTTGCGGGGGCGAAGCTCACCAGGTTCGCCCAGGTCGTCGTGGGTGCGTGAGCCCTGCGGTGGCTGAGCTGGCCGGTGGGCCACGTTCGCTCTCCCGTCAGGGAGCCGCGCCGCGGTGGCCGCGTGCCGTCCTCAAGCTCTCAGGAGAGGCTCTCGCGAGCGCCTCGTCGGACGAGACGATCGACGCCCGCACGGTGCGCAGGATCGCCGCCGAGATAGCGGAGTCGTGCGACGAGCTCGGCGTCGAGCTCGCCGTGATGGTCGGCGGCGGCAATATCTGGCGTGGGACGACCGGTGCCGGCGAGGGGATGGACCGGGCGGCCTCGGACACGATGGGGATGCTCGGCACGGTCATCAACGCACTTGCGCTCCAAGACGCGATCGAACGCGAGGGGCGTCCGACCCGGGTGCTCTCCGCGATCGCCATGGCCGAGGTGTGTGAGCCTTACATCCGGCGTCGGGCCATCCGCCATCTCGAAAAGGGCAGGGTCGTCATCTTCGCTGCCGGCATGGGCAACCCGTACTTCACGACGGACACGCCGGCCGCCTTGCGAGCGGCCGAGGTGGAGGCGGGGGTCATACTGAAGGGAACGCACTCCGGCGTCGACGGGGTGTACAGCGCGGACCCGCGCGTCGACCCGGACGCGACGCGCTTCGACGAGATCAGCTTCGCGGAGGTCGTGAGCCGTGACCTGCGCGTGATGGACATGACAGCGATCACGTTCTGCATGGACAATGCTCTACCGATCCTCGTCTTCGACCTGATGGAGCCTGGCAACATCCGCGGTGCCCTCGTGGGCGAGCCGATCGGTACGCTGATCAGATGAACGACGAGTCGCTCATAGACCTAGCGCTCGTGGACTGCCGCGAGAAGATGCACCGCGCGGTCGAGCATGCGAAGACCGAGTTTGCGAGCGTCCGCACCGGACGCGCGATGCCCATCTTGGTGGAGAAGCTGCGCGTCGACTACTTCGGGAGCGAGGTGCCACTCCAACAGCTCGCCGGCATCACCGTCCCCGAGGCACGTGTGCTCGTCGTGCATCCCTACGACAAGGGTGCGCTGAAGGCCATCGAGAAGGCGATCCAGACCTCCGACCTCGGCCTCAACCCGTCGAACGACGGTCAGGTCATCCGGCTCGTCTTTCCCCAGCTGACCGAGGAGCGCCGCAAGGATCTCGTGAAGCTCACCCGCCAGCGCGCCGAAGACGCGCGGGTGGCGGTCCGCAACGTGCGACGGGCGACGCGTCAGGAGCTCGAGGCCCTCGAGCACGACGGCGAGATCTCCTCGGACGACCTCGAGCGCGCGGAGAAGGATCTCGAGAAGGTGACCCACGAGCTCGTCGCAGAGGTGGACCGACTTCTCGCCCACAAGGAGCAGGAGCTGCTCGACGTCTGACCATGGCGGGCCTCGCGAGTGTGCCCGCCGCTTTGCAGGGCGAACGAGCGACTGGAGGGGCAGTGGACGACCGAGACGACCGGGCACTCGGCCCGCACGGGGAGCTGCTCGAGGAGCGCGGGAGCGGCGCACCGGGAAGCGCGGGTGGGTCGTCGGGCGCAGCCGGACCTCTCGGGGACGCCGCGCTCACAGGAGTCGAGGGAGGAGCCGTGGCTGCGACGGACCCGTTCACGGCTGCGCAAGGCGGGACCGACGGGGTCCGGATCGCAGCCGTGGAGGCCGCTGTGGCAGCTGGCCTCGTGCCCTCCACGTCGCGCCACAAGGAGGTGCGTTCCAGCAGGTCCGACGAAGGAGCGGTACGAGGAGAGCGCTTGCCGGTCCTCGAGCTCCCGGACTGGAGCGACCCGCCGACGGGCCAGGTGCCGAGGATCCTGCTCGGCCCCGACGAGGAGGTGTCCGGGGGTGTCGCCAGCATGCGCGGCCCGACGTGGCGAGAGGACCGCGCGGACTGGGACGACGCGGTCGACCTGTCGTTCCTGGTCGAGCAGGACGGCGAGACCGGCGAGACCGGCGACGATGCCGAGGGCGCTCGGGTCGGCGGTGCCGCGGACGACGCCTGGGCTGCCCTGCTCGGGGAGACGGACGAGCCGGATCCGCGCCGGGCCGCGCAAGCTGGCACGCCCCCCGCGGGCACGGGACGGCGGGCGCGTCTGCGCGCGGGCGGGGCCGGCTCCCGCGGGCGGCGCCACGGTGCGCATTCCGGCACGTCGGACGACCGCCCGGACGCCCCGGCGTTCGCCGGCGAGCCCCCCGCGAGCTGGGCGAGGCGAGACCGGCCGCGCCGCCGAGCCTCGAAGAGCCCGCGGGGGGGCAAGACGACGTCAGCTGCGACGGCCACCGCAGGCCCACCGCCACAGCACCGTAGCGCCGCGGTGGCGACGCTCACCGGGTTGGTGGCAGGAGGGGTCGCCCTCGGTTGTTTCGTCGCAGGCCCTCTTCCCGCGCTCGTGCTCGTCTCGGTCGTGGTCACGCTCGCTGCCGGCGAGGCGTTCGGCGCGCTTCGCCGCTCGGGGCGCCGGCCGGCGACACCGCTCGGGCTGGTCGCTGTGCCTTCCCTTCTCGTCGCTGGCTACGTGCGCGGGCCGCAGTCGGTCCCCGTCGTCCTCGGGGCTGCTGTCGTGCTCGCTTTCGTCTGGCACCTCGTTGCGAGCGGGCGTCGCCCAGCCGGCGAGAAGGGACTGGTCTCCGACCTTGGTAGCACGCTCCTCGTCCTTTGCTGGGTGGGGTTGCTGGGCTCGTTCGCCGGGCTCATCCTCGACCCCACGGCGTTCCCGCACCGCCACGGCGTCGCCTACCTCGCCGCAGTCGTCGCCTGCTCTGCGGCTGCGGACGTCGGTGCGTACGCCACCGGGTCCCTGCTCGGCAGGCATCTGATCGCCCCGCGGGTGAGCCCGCACAAGAGCGTCGAGGGTCTCGTCGGAGGCACGGTCCTCGCGCTCGCCGTCGCGGGGCTCGCGATCGTCCACCTCCACCCCTTTGGCGTCACCGAGGCGTTGCTGCTCGGCGTCGCCGTGGTCGTCCTCGCCCCGGTCGGCGACCTCGCCGAATCGCTCGTCAAGCGAGACCTCGGCCTGAAGGACATGGGCTCGCTGCTCCCGGCCCACGGCGGGGTGCTCGACCGTGTCGACGCGATGCTGTTCGTCCTGCCGGCTGCCTACGCGCTCGTGCGGGTGGTCCACGCGTGAGCGCGGCGGCGACCCGAGTCAGCCTGGCCGGTTCGACGGGCTCGATCGGCACACAGACGCTCGACGTCGTGCGTGCCGATCCCGAGCACCTGAGGATCGTGGCTCTCGGTGCCCACAGCTCCGTCCGGCTGCTCGCGGAGCAGGCTGCCGAGATGCGCCCGGAGGTGGTCGCGATCGGCGACGACCGCCTCGCCGGCGATCTCGCGTCCCTCGTCCCGCCCGGGACGGAGATCCTTTCGGGACCTGGTGCGCTCGAGGCGATCGCGGGCATGGGCGACGTCGTCGTGAACGCCGTGGTCGGCTTCGCAGGCTTGGCTGTCACGGTGAACACGCTGCGCACGGGAAGGCGCCTCGCCCTTGCGAACAAGGAATCGCTCATCGCGGGTGCACCCGTCGTCCAGGCCGCACGGGCGACACCCGGCGCCGAGATCGTCCCCGTCGACTCGGAGCACTGCGCGATCCACCAGTGCCTCGCCACGCGCGCGTGGCGAGGCGATGAGCG
>JAJZCK010000076.1 GCA_021846125.1 Actinomycetes bacterium
GAGCTGCGGGAGGTACCCGTCTCGACCACGACCGATGCGTCGCTCATCGCGCTCTCACGGCAGCTGGCTCACGTCACCACGCTACGGCGCGCCGCCCCCCACCGCCAGCCGCCCGCCCCGCCCGCCACGCTCCTCTGACGGCCGCCGCCAGCCAGGTCGCCTCCCGGGGACGCGGCGCCGTGCAGCTCGGGTCTCCCACGGTCGACCAGGCACCTGTACGGCCCGGTACCTGCACGGCCGAGCAGTTACTATCGACGCCGTGGCACGGCTGCTCCGATCGCGCTCCTCGAGCTGAGAGCGGGTGTGCACGCGCGGGCGGCGAGGGCGACGCTGAGAGACGTCGCATGCCTCGCCGGCGTCCACCCCGCCACCGCGTCGCGTGCGCTCAATGCGGAGACCCGTGCGCTCGTCGCGCTCGATACGGTGGGAAGGGTCGAGAAGGCCGCCCGCGCGCTCGGCTACCGACCCGACCGCCTAGCTCGCAGCTTGAAGACGGGACACTCGGCCACCGTCGGTGTCGTCGTCCCGGACCTGACGAACCCTCTGTTCCCTCCTATCGTCCGCGGTGTCGAAGCGGGGGTCGAGGCGCGCGGCTACGTGGCGCTCGTCGCCAACACCGACAACGACGACGACCGGGAGCGCCTGGTGGTAGCGGAGATGCTTGATCGGGCCGTCGACGGCGTGGTCGTCGCGACGGCTCGCCGGCACCACCCGTTCCTCGTGGAGTCTGCGAGGAGCGGCTGGCCTCTCGTCCTCGTCAACAGGGTCACCGACGACCTCGAGCTCCCATCGGTGACGGTCGACGACGCGGGGGCGGCTCGTCGGGCAGTGGCACACCTCGTCGCTCTCGGCCACCGGCGGATCGCGCACGTCGCCGGGCCGCAGCATTTCTCGACGGGCGTGTCACGCTATCGCGGGTACCGCGCCGGGCTCGAAGAGGCGGGCATCCCTCCGGTCCCGGCGCTCGTGTGCGTCAGCCGCGCCTTCTCCACGGACGAGGGCGAGCGTTGCATGGCCCAGCTGCTCGCGCGCGTCCCCGTCCCGACTGCGGTCCTCGCGGCGAATGACATGCTCGCGATCGGGGTGCTGCGTGCCCTCCGCGCGGCCGGGCTCTCCTGCCCGGGCGAGATGTCCGTGGTCGGCTTCAACGACATACCTTTCATGGATCTCGTCGAGCCGCCGCTCACGACGGTCCGTCTGCCGCACTACGAGACCGGCGTCGCGGCGGCGGAGCTCCTGCTCGCTCGGATCGACGACCCGAGCGCGGTGCCGTTGTCGGTGACATTGCCTGCGGCGCTCGTCGTCCGCGCCTCGTGCGGGCCGCCGAGGTGCCGTATCGTCGATGCTCGCGGGCGGTGGCCGCAGGTCCGGCGAGGCGAGGAGACGGCCCGAATGCCGACGAGAGCGGTGACCGAGCACGCCGAGGCGTTCGCAGCGATGGCGGGCAGGGTCCCGACGCGCTGCTTCGTCGGTGGCGAGTGGCGAGCGGCGGCGGACGGCTCCGAGATGGACGTCCTCGACCCGGCGACCGGCGAGCGCCTCGCGACCGTGGCAGACGGTGCTGCCGACGAGGCCTCCGCGGCGGTCGACGCCGCGAGCGCGGCGCTCCCGAGCTGGGCCTCGACGGCGCCGCGAGCCCGAGGCGAGGTATTGCGCAGGGCGTTCGAGCTGATGACCGAGTGCCGCGACGAGCTCGCTCGGCTCGTGGTGCTCGAGAACGGCAAGACCCTTTCCGACGCGCTCGGCGAGGTGGCCTACGCGGCGGAGTTCTTCAGGTGGTTCGCGGAGGAGGCGGTCCGCAACAACGGGGAGGTCGCGACCGCCCCGTCCGGGGCGCACAAGATCCTGGTCCTGCGCCAGCCGATCGGTGTCGCAGCTCTGGTGACGCCGTGGAACTTCCCCGCGGCGATGCTCACCCGGAAGATCGGTCCGGCCCTCGCGGCCGGCTGCAGCGTCGTCTGCAAGCCGGCGTCCGAGACCCCGCTCACTGCCCTCGTGATCGCGCAGCTCCTCGAGCAGGCGGGTGTGCCCCCCGGCGTCGTCAACGTGGTGCCGTCGAGCCGGTCCAGCGAGTTCGTCGGCCGCCTTCTCGGGGACTCGAGGGTGCGCAAGCTCTCCTTCACCGGCTCCACCGAGGTCGGTCGGATCCTGCTCGCCTCGGCCGCCGAGAACGTCGTGAGCTGCTCGATGGAGCTCGGCGGCAATGCACCGTTCGTCGTGTTCGACGACGCGGACCTCGAGACCGCGGTCTCCGGCGCGATGGTCGCGAAGATGCGCAACGGCGGCGAGGCGTGCACGGCCGCCAATCGCTTCTACGTCCAGGCCGGCGTCGCACGGGAGTTCTCGGCGCGGCTCGCGGCAGCGATGGCAGCGCTGCGGATGGGTCCAGGGCTCGGCGTCGGCGTCGGCCTCGGCCCTCTCGTGAACGAGTCGAGCCGCGACAAGGTCGCCGCGCTCGTCGACGGTGCTCTGTCGGGCGGAGCCGAAGCGCTCGTCGGTGGTGCGGTGCCCGGCGGGCGGGGCTGGTTCTACCCGGCGACGGTGCTCGCGGGAGTCGACCCGTCGGCGCCGATCCTCTCGACGGAGATCTTCGGGCCGGTCGCTCCCGTCGTGACGTTCTCGTCCGAGGCGGACGCCATCGAGATGGCCAACGCGAGCGAGCTCGGCCTCGTCTCCTACTGCTACACCGGAGACCTCTCCCGTGGGCTGCGGGTCGCGGAGGCGCTCGACTGCGGGATGGTCGGACTCAATCGCGGGCTCGTGTCGGACCCAGCAGCACCCTTCGGCGGGACGAAGCAGAGCGGGCTGGGTCGCGAGGGTGGCCACGAAGGCATGCTCGAGTACCTCGAGCAGAAGTACATCGCCTGCAGCTGGTAGGCCCGCAGCTCGGCGGGCCCAGGTCAGGACTGCGCGAGCCTCTCGAGGAGGGGGACCGCAGCCTCGAGCACGGCGCGGTCCTGCTCTCCGAGACCTGCGAGCACGCGAGCGAGCCACGCGCGGCTCCGGCGGCGGTCCTCGTCGACCCGCTCCTGCCCTGCGGGCGAGATCGCGATGACGGACTGGCGACGATCGCTCGCATGCGCGACCCGCGTAGCGAGCCCGCGTGCCTCGAGGTGGGCGATGACGCGGGTCATCGACGGCGGCTGGACGCGCTCGATCTCGGCGAGCGCCGTCGGCGAGAGCGGCCCCCATTTGGCGAGGCTCGCGAGGGCGGAGAGCTGCGTCAAGGTGAGCGTGTCGTCGCTCTTCTCTGCCCGTAGGCGCCGGGCGAGCCGCATCACCGCGATGCGGAGCGCGCTCGTGAGCTGCTCTTGATCTTGATCCTGCTCGCGGGTCACGGGGCTGTCCCGAGCACGTGGGCGACGCATCCGGCGACGGCCCCGGCGGTCGGCAGGTGGAGAAACTCGTTCGGCCCGTGGGCGTTGCTCTCCGGGCCGAGGACGCCTGTCGCGAGGATCTGGGCACCCGGGTAGCGCTTGCCGAGGGTCGCCATGAACGGGATCGAGCCACCCAGCCCCATGGAGCGTGGCGGCGCGCCGAAGCATGCGGTAGAGGCCTCGCCGAGCGCGCGCGCGAGCCACGCGGCCGGTGCCGGCGCGTCCCAGCCGTCGCCGGGCGACTCCCAGGTGAGCTCGACGCTCGCGCGGTGAGGGGGATCCGTCGTCAGCGCGTCGCCTACCGCGCGCATGGCGCGCCGGGCGTCGCACCCCGGCGGGAGCCGGATGGAGATCTTCACAGCGGTGAATGGGCGCAGGACGTTCCCGGCCTCGCCGACTTGCGGCAGGCCGTCGGCCCCGGTGACGGCGAGCGCCGGCCCCCAGGTCCCGCGTAGCACCCGATCCGCGGGGTCGGCCCCGAGAAGTTCGAGCCCGGGGACGGCGGGGAACGTCCCGGCTGCCACCTCTCCGAGCTCGGACGCGAGGAGCTCGGCCTCGGTGCGCCGGTGCGCAGGCGGGTCGGCGTGGAGCTCGGGCAGGAGCAGCTCTCCCGAGCGCGCGTCCTCGATCCGGTCGAGGAGGCAGCGAAGGACCCGGAACGACGACGGGACGATACCGCCGGCCGATCCGCTGTGGACACCCTCTTCGAGGACGTCCACCCGCAAGGTGGCGACGATGTTCCCTCGCAGCGACGTCGTCACCCAGAGCCGGTCGTAGGTGACGCAGCCGGAGTCGAGGCACACGACGAGGCCGGGCTGGCCGATGCGACCCGAGAGCGCGTCGAGGTAGGCGTCGAGGTCCGGGCTCCCGCTCTCCTCCCCGGACTCGACGAGCAGCACGAGGCGCCCGTGCCCGGTACCCGTGCGCGCCAGCGCCTCGAACGCGGCGAAAGCGGCGAACGTCGCGTAGCCGTCGTCGGCGGTGCCTCTCCCATAGAGCCGGTCGCCCTCCCGGACGGCGCGGAACGGGGCGAGCCCGTCGCGCCACATACCGAGCGGCGGCTGCTTGTCGAGATGGCCATAGACGAGCGAGGTCGAGCGGCGGCGTGCCGGGTCGCTCGCAGGCAGCTCTGCGAGCAGCACGGGCGACCGACCGAGCAGCTCGACGATCTCGACGGCTGCTCCTGGCAGCATTCGGTCCGCGCACCAGGTCCTGAGCAGCTCCGCCGCGCGAGCGATCGCGCCGTGCTCACGCCATGCCGGGTCGAACGCGGGGGAGAGGCACGCAATCTCCGTGTACTCGCACAGAGCCCGGAGGGCGCCGCGTTCGAACCCGTCGCGGGCTTCGACTCCCAGGGCGGCTGCGATCTCGAGGGTCGTCCGTGGCTCGTCCACGAGGGCAGTTGTAGCGCAGCGCGCCGGCGTCGTGCCGCCGCCGCCCGTGGTGGGTCGCCACCGGCGCCGCCGTTGCCGCGCGTGGTGGGTCGCCGCCGGCGCCGCCGTTGCCGCGCGCGGGTGGACGCGGTGGGCGACAATGGCGACATGACCGCTCGCCCCCTTGCAGCAATCGTGCTCGCCGCCGGGGAGGGCACACGGATGCGATCGTCCGTGCCGAAGCCGCTCCACAGGATCTGCGGGCGGCCGCTCGTGCTCCACGTCATCGACGCGCTGGCGGAGCTCTCCGTCGAGAGGGTGGTCGTTGTCGTCGGATACCGCTCGGCGGAGGTCACGAAGACCTTGCAGGCGGAGGCGCCTCCGGAGCTGCGCATGGAGTTCGTCGAGCAGTTCCGCCCGCTCGGCACAGGTGACGCGTGCGCCGTCGGGCTGACTGGCTTCCCCGAGACCTACGCCGGGGTCGAGGACGGTGAGCTGGTCGTGCTTCCAGGCGACGCGCCCCTCGTGCGCCCTGCGACCCTTGCGGCGCTCGTGCGCGCCCACCGCAGCTCAGAGGCCGCCGCAACCCTTCTCACGGCACGCGTCGGGGACCCGTCCGGCTACGGGAGGGTCGTGAGGGCGAAGGATGGAGAGGTCGCACGGATCGTCGAGGAGGCGGACGCCACCGACGAGGAGCGCCGTATCGACGAGATCGCGACCTCGATCTACTGCTTCCGCCACGGGGTCCTCGCCCCGGCGCTGCGCCGTCTCTTGCCCGCCAACGCGCAGGGGGAGTACTACCTCACAGACGCCGTCGACGTCCTGCACTCGGCGGGCTATCCCGTCGGCTCAGTTGTCGTCGCGGATCCGGGCGAGGCGGCAGGTGTGAACGACCGTGCCCAGCTCGCCGCGGCGGAGTCGCAGATGCGGGAGCGGATCAACGACCGGTGGATGCGACGTGGCGTCACGATGTCCGATCCCCGTCAGACGTACCTCGATTCGTCGGTCGAGCTCGCAGAGGACGTGACCCTGCTCCCCGGCGTCGTCCTCGAGGGGGCGACGTCGATCGGTCGCGGAGCCGTGGTCGGTCCCGCGTGCCAGCTTGCCGACTGCAAGGTCGGTGCCGGCGCCCGGGTCGTCCAGACGGTCGGGCGTCAGGCGCTCGTCGGCGACGACGCGAGGGTCGGCCCCTTCGCCGTTCTCGAGCCGGGCACCCGGTTGGCGCCGGGGTTGTCCACGGGTCCATTCTTCGTGGGCAGCCCGGACGCGTCAGGCTGCTGACGCCGACCGGCCGCGCGCCGACGGTCGGCGACTTCCGAGGAGGAGACATGGAGCTAGGCCCACGCAAACGCCTCGAGCTGTTCGCGGGGAGGTCGCACCGCGGCCTAGCGGAGGAGATCGCCGCGAACCTCGGCGTGGAGCTCGGCGAGGCGAACCTGCGCGAGTTCGCGGACGGCGAGGTGCACTGCCGCTTCGACGCGTCGATCCGAGGCTCGGACGTCTTCGTCATCCAGACGCACTGTGCACCGGTGAACGACTCGCTCATGGAGCAGCTGATCATGATCGACGCGGCCAAACGCGCCTCCGCGAGCCGCATCACCGCCGTCTGCCCCTACTACGGCTACTCGCGCCAGGACCGAAAATCCGCCGGACGCGAGCCGATCACCGCGAAGCTCGTCGCCGACCTGCTCACCGTGGCTGGCGCCCAGCGTGTCGTCGGCGTCGACCTCCACTCCGGTCAGATCCAGGGCTTCTTCGACTTCCCGGTCGACCACCTCACCGCGACGCCCGTGCTCGTCGACTACCTGCTCCGCAACGATCCCGCCGATCTCGTCGTCGTGGCTCCGGACGCCGGTCGGGTGAAGGTCGCGGAGCGCTTCAGCCAGCTGCTCGGCGCGGACCTCGCATTCGTCAACAAGCGCCGCCCGCTCGGCTCGGCGAACACCGTCGAGGCGCTCGGCGTGATCGGCGACGTCGCAGGGCGTCGGTGCGTCGTCATCGACGACATGATCGACACTGCGGGGACGATCTGTGCGGCGGCGGACCGCCTCGTCGAGCAGGGCGCGACCGAGGTGTGGGCGATGGCGACCCACGCGGTGCTCTCGGACCCCGCCCTGGACCGGCTCAAGGCGTCGCCGATCTCGCGCGTCGTGGTGACCAACACCCTCCCGCTCCCACGCGAGCGTCTTATCGACAAGATCGAGGTGCTGTCCATCGCCCGCATCGTCGCCGACGCGATCGCCGCGGTCTTCATGGACACCTCGGTCTCGAAGATCTTCGGCGGCCACAACCTGTCCTGAGCCCGCGGGCTGTCCTCGACTCGCGGGCACCTGCGGAGCCCGACGCGTGCCCCCGCACGCGGGGGGGCGAGACCCCGAAGTGACCGAGACCCCGTAGTGACAGCCCGCACCCGCGTCGTCGCCTAGACTCCGTAAGCGCGTTCCGCTCGGTCGGGCGCGCCCGGCGTCACCGGCCCGTGTGCGGCCCGGTGAGCACACCCGAGCCGCCTCAAGGAGCGCGTCACGATGGCTGAGATAACCCTGGTCGCCGAGGTCCGTGCCGAGCGCGGCTCGGCAGCGAGCCGCCGCCTCCTCGCGGCCGGTCGCATCCCCGGCGTCGTCTACGGGCACGGCGACACACCGGTAGCCGTCGCGGTCAACGCGAGGTCGCTCCGCGCGGCGCTGTCGACCGATGCCGGCGTCAACGCGCTCCTGGACCTCGACGTGGACGGGGAGCGCCACCTGGCGATCGCACGTGAGCTGCAGCGCCATCCCGTCCGCCAGACCGTGTCGCACGTCGACTTCCAAGTGGTCCGCCGCGACGAGGTCGTGTCCGTCGAGGTAGCGGTCAACCTCGTCGGCGAGCCTCTCGCCGTGAGTCGCGCGGGGGGCTCGGTCGAGCATCTCGTCCTGGCCACGCAGGTGCGAGCGAAGCCCGCCGACATCCCGAGCTCCCTCGAGGTCGACGTGAGCGAGATGGCGATCGGTGACACGATCACGCTCGGCGACGTCGCCCTTCCCCGGGGCGTCGAGCTCGAGGGCGACGCCGAGACCGCCGTCGTCGTGGCGCACCCGCCGAAGGCCATCGGTGCCGACGGCGCTGGCGAGGCAGCTTCCCCCGAAGCCGCCTCGGAGAGCTGAGGGCGGCGCTGCTCCTGGCGCGCCTTGGCGGCGGGACGCGGACCGGTGCTGCCGCCGACCTGCTCGCGGTCGGCCTCGGCAACCCTGGGACGCAGTACGCGCACACCCGTCACAACGTGGGGGCGGACGCTGTGGAGCTGCTCGCCCGGCGCCACGGCATCGACCTCCGGCCGGAGCGGCGGGCGTCCGCCCTCGCGGGGGACGCGATGGTCGGCGCGAGGAGGCTCGCGCTCGCCGTGCCCGAGACGTACATGAACGAGTCCGGGCTCGCGGTCCGTGCGCTCGCGAGGCGGTACTCGGTCGACGACCTCGCGCGCCTCGTGGTCGTCCACGACGAGCTCGACCTTCCCGCCGGGACCGTGCGCGTCAAGAGCGGAGGCGGGACGGCGGGCCACAACGGCCTCAAGTCGGTCGACGCGCACCTTCACAGCCTCGGCTTCCTCCGGATCCGCATCGGCGTCGGCCGCCCGCCGGGCCGTATGTCGGGAGCGGACTACGTGCTCCGCCGCCCCGCGCGCGCCGAGGCCGAGGAGATCGGGCTAGCGCTCGAGTCGGCGGCCGACGCCGTGGAGCTGATCTTGTCCGCGGGGGCCGAGGCCGCCATGAACGCGTGCAACCGTCGATGAGCCTCGCCGCGCTCCCCGGTCTGCTCTCCCGGGACCCCGCCCTTACGGAGTTGCTGGCGGTCGACGGAGCAGTGGTCGCCGTGCCGGAGCCTGCCCGCGCCTACGTCCTCGCCGCCCTGGCGCGGCTCGGCGCCGCTCCGGTCGTCCTCATCGCCACCCCGACGGCCGCGGAGGCCGACCACCTCGCACACGACCTTGCGGCGTTCACCGGGGAAGGAGGCGTCGAGCTCCTCCCCGCGTGGGAGACGCTGCCGTTCGAGCGGGTGTCGCCGGCCGTCGAGACCATGGGGCGGCGCCTGAGGACGCTGTGGCGGCTGGGCACGAGGGCGCAGAGCCCGGCCGGCTCCTCCGACACCACGATCGTCGTGGCCTCGGTGAAGGCGCTGCTGCAGCGGCTCGGCACAGACAGCGCGGGCGCGGCGCCCGTCGTGCTCCACCCCGGCGATCGTGTCGACGTCGAGGAGCTGGTCGAGCGTCTCGTGCGAGCAGGCTATCGACGCGAGTACCAGGTCGAGCATCGTGGCGAGGTGGCCGTGCGCGGCGGGATCCTCGACGTCTTCCCGTCGACGAGCGAGGCGGGGGTGCGGATCGACTGCTTCGGCGACGAGGTGGACCGGCTCACCGAGTTCGACGTCGCGGACCAGCGATCGGTCCGCGACGTGGACGTCGTCGAGATCTTCGGCTGCCGCGAGCTCGCGGAGAGCGCCGAGGTCCGGGCGCGCGCCACCGAGCTCGCGGCGAAGGGGGACTTCGCCGTCGAGCAGTTCTCCCGGATCGCAGAGGGCGCCGTCTTCGACGGCATCGAGTCGTTCCTTCCCTGGCTCGCAGGAGGGGAGAGCATCTTCACCGACCTGCTCGGTCCCGAGGACAGAGTCGTTCTCGTCGATCCCCGTCGCATGCGCGACCGCGCCTCGGAGCTGGCGGACGAGGAGGCTGCGCTCGCCGGCGCGCTCGCGACGACCTGGGGCGTCTCCGGGATCGACGGCGACGGCGACCTCCCTCGCCTCCACGTGGGCTTCGACCGCCTGCTCCGACGCTCGACCGCGCGGCTGTGCTCGCTGCCGGCGACCGCGGACGGCCCTGATATGGCCTCGGTGCACGCTGTCGGCTGGCCCCAGGCACTCGGCGACGCGGGCGCGCTCGCGCGGCGCGTCGGCGAGCTGGCGCGCCGCGGATGCACCGTGGCGGTCTGCTGCGAAGGGAACGGGAGCGCGGAGCGGCTCGCCGAGGTGCTCGAGGCAGAGGGCGTCGTCGTCGAGCGCCTCTTCGCGGCGGGAGCGGCGCAGGCCGATCCCGGCGCGGCCCTCGCCCACCCAGGCGTCCACGTGCTCGTCCAACCGCTCGACCGTGGCTTCGTGCTCGAGGGGGCGAAGCTCGCCGTGCTCGCCGAAGGCGACGTCACGGGCCGCCGTCGGCCCCACCGCGTCCCGCGCGCCCGCCAGCGGGCCGTCGAGGGCTTCTTCGACGATCTCGCTCCCGGCAGCTTCGTCGTCCACCACGTCCACGGCGTCGCCCGCTACGGCGGCATGGTGAAGCGCTCGGTCGGCGGGGCGGAGCGGGACTACCTGCTCCTCGAGTACCGGGGCGGCGACAAGCTCTACGTGCCCTCGGACCAGATCGACGCGATCACGCCGTACACCGGAGGCGAGCAGCCGACGCTCAACCGCCTGAACGGCGGGGAGTGGCAGAGGCAGCGCTCCCGGGTCCGCAGGGCCGTGCAGGAGGTGGCGCAGGAGCTCGTCGTGCTCTACCAGCGTCGCCTCGCGTCGCCCGGCCACGCCTTCGCGTCGGACACACCGTGGCAGGCCGAGCTCGAGCAGGCGTTCCCCTACCTCGAGACCTCGGACCAGCTGCGTGCGATCGACGAGGTGAAGGCGGACATGGAGCGGCCGTCGCCGATGGATCGCATCGTCTGTGGCGACGTCGGGTTCGGCAAGACCGAGGTGGCCGTACGTGCCGTGTTCAAGGCCGTCCAGGACGGGAAGCAGGCTGCCGTCCTCGTCCCGACGACGCTGCTCGCTCAGCAGCACTTCCAGACCTTCTCCGACCGGTACTCGCCATATCCCGTGCGCGTCGAGATGCTGTCCCGGTTCCTCACGCCAGCGGAGGCGCGCTCCGTCGTGACCGGCCTGGCGGACGGCTCGATCGACGTGGTGGTCGGCACCCACCGGCTGCTGGCGGAGGATGTCGTGTTCAAGGACCTGGGCCTGCTCGTCGTCGACGAGGAGCAGCGCTTCGGCGTCACGCACAAGGAGGCGACGAAGCGCCTCGCTATCGGGGTCGACGTGCTCACGCTCACGGCGAGCCCGATCCCACGCACGCTCGAGATGGGTCTCACGGGCATCCGCGACTTCTCCGTCATCGACACTCCTCCTGCTGCCCGCCAGCCGATCCTCACCTATGTCGGCGAGGCGGACGAGCGTGCCATCGGCGAGGCGATCCGGCGGGAGCTGCTCCGCGAAGGTCAGGTGTTCTTCGTCCACAACCGCGTGCAGGACATCGGCTCTGTCGCCTACCGGATCGGCGCCCTCGTCCCCGAGGCACGGGTGGCCGTCGCGCACGGCCAGATGGACGAGGGCTCCCTCGAGCAGGTCGTCCTGGACTTCGCGGAGGGCCGGTACGACGTCCTCGTCTGCACGACGATCATCGAGTCCGGTATCGACATGCCGACGGTCAACACCCTCGTCGTCGACCGCGCCGACCTTCTCGGGCTGGGCCAGCTCCACCAGCTGCGGGGCAGGGTCGGCCGGGCGGGACAGCGCGCGTACGCCTACTTGTTCCACCCCGCCGACCGTGTGCTGTCCGAGACGGCCTACGAGCGGCTGAGGACCATCGGCGAGCACACCGAGCTGGGCTCGGGCTTCAAGATCGCCATGCGCGACCTCGAGATCAGAGGAGCGGGGAACCTCCTCGGCAACGACCAGTCCGGCCACATCGCCGCGGTCGGCTACGACCTGTACGTGCGCATGGTCGCAGAGGCCGTGGCGGAGCTGAAGGGAGAGCCCGTGCCCGTCCCGGCCGAGGTCAAGCTCGACCTCGCGCTGGACGCCCACCTGCCGCCGTCCTACGTCGAGAGAGAGGATCTCCGCCTTGAGGCGTACCGGCGCCTCGCCGGGGTGCGCGACGAGGCCGAGGTCGCCGACATCGGAGCGGAGTGGCTGGACCGCTACGGCCCCCTGCCGGTTCAGGCCGAGGCGCTCCTGTCGATCGCGCGCCTTCGCGCCGAGTGCGTCCGCACGGGGGTACGCGAGGTGAGCGCGGTCGCGCACCGGCCGGGATCGGGGGGTCCCGGCCGTCCCGGCGAGCTCGTCGTGCGGCTGGCCCCCCTCAAGCTGCGCGCCTCGGCCGCCGTGCGCCTCGCGCGGCTCGTCCCGCGCGCTCTCGCGAAGGACGACGCCGAGCAGCTCGTCGTACCCCTGCGCGCAGGTCCTGACGTCGCTGCGCGCCTCGCCGAGCTCCTGCGAGAGCTCGTCCCGGTCGGGCAGGGCGCCTCGGCGAGCGGGCAGGTCGTCGCGTCCGGCCAGTGACCCGGCTGGCCCGACTGGCCCGCGCATCGTAGAGTCAGGTCTCCGTGCGCAAGCTCCTGCTCCCCGCCGCGGGCCTCGTGGCCCTCTCCGTCCTGCTCAGCGCGTGCGAGGTGCAGGTCACGCCGTACGCGGCGCGTGTCGGTGCGTCGACGATCTCGGCGTCGACCCTGGA
>JAJZCK010000077.1 GCA_021846125.1 Actinomycetes bacterium
CTCCGTCGGTGTCGGTGTCGGTGTCGGTGTCGGTGCCGTCGGTGCCGTCGCCGTCAGCGAAGGAGCGGGATTCGAGCGGTCCGAGGCCGGGGTCGAACGGTCCCTCGTTGAAGTCCCCCCGGTCGACGGCGGCGTTGTACCCGGTGACGTCACGCATCCCGGCCTCGGCGAGCAGGTCGTAGCGGCGCTCCATCTCCGTGACCGCCCAGCTGAGCGCGTTGGCTGCTCGCTTCGGATTGACGACGACCTGCGTGAGCAGGTGCGGCAGGCCGTTGTACTGGCCGAGCTCGACTCTCTTCGGGTCGACGAGGATCATCCGGACCTCGTCTGGTGTCGAGCGCATGAGCACCGACGTGATGATGGAGTTGATGCAGGACGACTTGCCTGCGCCCGTCGCTCCCGCTATCAGCAGGTGCGGCATCTCCGCGAGGTTCGCCATGACGGCGCGCCCGGCGATGTCCCGGCCGAGCCCGACCTCGAGGGGATGGACAGCCCGGCGTGCCTCGGGAGAGGCGAGCACGTCGCCGAGCGTGACGAGCTGACGGTCGACGTTCGGCACCTCCACCCCGATCGCCGAGCGTCCAGGGATCGGGGCGAGGATGCGGACGTCGGGCGAGGCCATCGCGTAGGCGATGTCCTTCGCGAGGTTCGTCACACGGGCCACCTTCACCCCGGCGCCCAGCTCGAGCTCGAAGCGGGTCACCGTCGGGCCGACCGTGAAGCCCACCAGGTGCGTCTCGACGCCGTGTGCGGCGAGCGCGCGCTCGAGGACCTTGCCGCGCTCCTCGACGGCACGACGGTCGAGGTCCTGCTCCTTGGTCCGGTGCAACAGGCGGCTCGAGGGGAGCCGCCACGGACCGGGCGGCCGGACCACACCGAGGCTGAGCTGCTCTCCCGCGAGGTCGGTGTCGCTGTCGGCGTGCGGGTCCGCCTGCCCTGCCTGGACGGTGCCCGGCGGCGCCGGACGGCCAGGGCGTCTCGGCGCGGGCAGGGGCGCCTCGCCGGGCGCGGCTCGAGCACCCTCGCTCTGCTCGACCGTCGGACGCGGGCCGGCGTCGGCGTCTGTCGCGTCTGTCGCGTCTGTCGCGTCTGTCGCGTCTGTCGCGTCTGTCGCGTCCGCGAGGAAGGCCGATACCTGCTCGAGGCTCCGACCGGATCCAGGTGCGGCATCGCCGTCGAACGGGGCGAGGCTCACGACGCCGACGCCGACGCCGACGGAGTCGGCGCCGGGGACGGCCGGCACCCCTGCCGGGCCCTCGCCCGACCACAGCGCCCGCGCCGCTCGCGCCGCGTGCCGCGTGCCACGTCCGATCCCTACGAGAGCGGAGCGCACAGGTAGGCCGATCGCCACGCACCCGGCGACGAATGCGATCCCGGCGAGCAGCACTGCAGCGCCCGCGGTCCCGAGCAGGACGTGGAGGCCGTCACCGATCGACGCCCCCACGACACCTCCGGCCCCACCGAGGCGGTGCGCTCCGGCACCGACGCGTGGGAGACCCCCCGCGAGGTCGCCGAGCCCGGCACCGCAGACGGCGAGGAGCACGAGGGCCACGAGCGCGCCGGCAACGCCCCGGCGCGACTTTCCCGCGACGAGCGAGACACCGACCGCCACAAGTCCGAGCGGGAGGACGTCGAGGCCCCAGCCAAGCACAGCGGCCCCGTAGCGACGGAGATAGTGGCCGGCCAGGCCGAGGACGTCCGCATGGACGCCGAGCACGAGGAGAAGCCCGAGGACGACGAGCAGCCAACCCCACAGCTCGTCAGGCTGGCGGGCGACGAGCCCTACGAACCGGCGGCCGGCGGGCGGGCGGGCTGGGACGACCGCTCGCCGCTGAGCAGGTGCCGGGGAGGGACGACGGGCCTGAGCCTTGCCTTTGTGGCTTGCCTTGCCCTTGTGCTGTGCGGCGCCACGAGGAGGGGGACTCGGCTGGGACCGCGTGCTCCTGCCGGTCGTCGCGCCGGCCCCCCGTGTCGTTGCCACAATGTCAACAACGCTAACACCAGCACCACCGGCCACCGGTGACAATCAGGCCTGGGCGCCGCGCCACCGACGACGGCGTCGGAAGCTCAGGCCTCCATGACGACGGGCACGATCATGGGCCGCCGCCGGGTGCGGTCGCTCACGAGCTTGCCGAGGGCGCGTCGCGTCGCGCGGCGGAGGGTATCGGCGTCGAACGAGCCCGCCCCCACGGCCTCGCCCACCGCCTTGACCACCACCGCACGCGCGTCCTCGATCAGCTCCTCTGCCTCGGGCGCATGCACCCAACCTCTCGTGATGATCTCGGGACCGGTGAGGATCTCGCCCGACTTGCTGTCGACCGCGAGGACGACGACGACGACACCCTCCTCCGCGAGGACGCGGCGGTCACGCAGCACACCGGTCCCGATGTCGCCCACGATGCCGTCGACATAGAGGTAGCCCGCGGGCACCTCGCCGTCGAAGTCGATCCCTTCGTCGCTGAGCCGGATCGCGTCGCCGTCCTCGCAGAGGAGCACCTCGTGCTCGTCGGCACCCATCTCGATGGCGAGGCGCGCGTGGCGGAGGAGGTGGCGGTACTCGCCGTGGACGGGCACGAAGCTGCGCGGCCTCGCCACCGCGTGCAAGGTCGCCAGCTCTCCCTGCTTGGCGTGCCCGCTCTCGTGGACATGAGCGATCCCCGAGTGGACGACCTCGGCGCCCCGGCGGGCGAGACCGTCCATCACCTTCGCGACCGCCCACTCGTTGCCAGGTATCGCATGGGAGCTGAGCACGACGACGTCCCCGTCGCTCACGGCCAACCTCCGGTTCTCGCCGGATGCGAGCAACGTGAGCGCGGACATCGGCTCGCCCTGCGACCCGGTCGAGATGACGCACACCTGGCCGGGCGCGAGGTCGTCGACACGTTCGACGTCGACGAGCGAGTCCTCGGGGATGGTGAGCAGCCCGAGCTCGCGTGCAAGGGTCACGTTGCGGATCATCGACCGACCGAGCAGCGCGATCTTGCGCTGGTGCAAGATCGCCGCGTCGGCAAGCTGCTGGATCCGATGGATATGACTGGCGAAGCACGCGACGATGATCCTCCGCCCGGACTTCTCCGAGAAGATCTGGCGCAACGTCTCGCCGACGGAGCTCTCCGAGCGGGTGTGCCCGGGCTCCTCGGCGTTCGTCGAGTCCGCGAGGAGCAGCCGGACGCCCTCGCCGTCGGCGAGCGCGCCGATGCGCGCGAGATCCGTCCGCCGCCCGTCCACCGGAGTCATGTCGAGCTTGAAGTCGCCGGAGTGCAGCACCACGCCCTGCGGCGTGTGGAAGGCGGTGGCGAACCCGTGCGGGACCGAGTGCGTGACGGGGATGAACTCGACGTCGAACGGCCCGATCCTCCTGCGCTCGCCGTCGGTGACGGTGACGAGCCGCGCCTTGGCGCCGAGCCCGGCGTCCTCGACGCGCGACCGTGCGAGCCCGAGCGACAGCGCGGAGCCGAAGACCGGCGCGTCGACGACGCCGAGGAGGTAGCCGAGACCCCCGGTGTGGTCCTCGTGACCGTGGGTGAGGATGATGCCCTCGACACGATCCGCGTTCTCGCGCAGGTACGAGAAGTCCGGCAACACGAGATCCACCCCAGGCATCTCGGGATCGGGGAACATGATGCCGCAGTCGAGAACCATCATGCGGCCCGAGTGCTCGATCACCGCGCAGTTGCGCCCGATCTCGCCGAGCCCGCCGAGGAACACGATACGTACGTCTTCTGCCATGTCGATCCTCAAGCTCTCGTCGGTGCTGCATCGGACCGCTGGTGCCGCCAGGCGTCGAGCCGCGCGAGGACCGACCTCGCCGCGCTCTCGAGGCCCGCCGGCGCCTCGCCGAGCGGCAGGCGGCACTCGCCGGCCGGCAGTCCGAGGACTCGGAGCACAGCTTTGGTCGGCAACGGGTTAGGCGCCTCGTCGCTCGTCTCGAACGCGAAGCTCTCGACGAGCGCCGCGTTCACCTCTCGTGCCCCGACCACGTCGCCCGCGAGAAACCGTCGGATCATCTCGCCGCACTCGGGTGCGCACCAGTGGGTCGCCACGCCGATGAGGCCGACCGCGCCTATGGCGAGCAACGGCAAGGTGAGGGCGTCGTCGCCGGCGTAGCAGCAAAAGCCGTCCGGCGCCTCGGCGAGCAGGCGCGCCGTCGACGCCGGGTCGCCAGACGCGTCCTTGACGGCGACGACGTTGGCCACCTCCTCGGCGAGGCGCAGCATCGTGCCACGGGAGATCCTGCGTCCTGTGCGCACTGGGATGTCGTAGAGCACGACCGGGAGAGAGGTCGCACCGGCGACCGCCCGGAAGTGCGCTTCGATGCCAGCCTGAGAAGGCCGGCTGTAGTACGGCGTCACCGCGAGCACGCCAGCCACACCAGCCTTCTCCGCACGCTGCACGAGCTCGACCGAGTGCGCCGTGTCGTTGGACGTCGCACCTGCGACGACCGGGACGCGGACAGCACTGACGACGGCACGCCAGAGCGCCACTCGCTCGTCGTCGGTGAGGGTCGAGGCCTCGCCGGTCGAGCCGGAGAGCACCAGCCCGTCGTTTCCCTTCTCGACGAGGTACGTGGCGAGCCTCTCGGCGCCAGCGAGGTCGAGCTCACCGGTAGCGGTGAACGGCGTCGCCATCGCCGTGACGGTGCGTCCGAAGGGGGGGTCCGACATGGTGCTCTCCACGTCCAGACGCTACCAGCACCCTCGTGCGGCAGTGCCGGGGCCGTGAGAGCCGGGGCAGATCTCGTCGCGGCCCCATCCACTTTGGCCCCATCCACTTTGGCGCGGTGCTCCGAAGCACTGTCATCACGCACGGAGAGAAGGAGAACCAGATGGACTACGACGAGCACGGTCTCGGACAGCTCCTCGAGCAGTCCGACGACATCCAGGCGGACGCGATGCGGGCGAGTCGAGCGCAGCTCGGCGAGATCGTCGAGATCGGCCAGGAGCGTCGGGCGCACGGGGCGATCGACCGGGACGAGGTCAGCGAGTTCACCGAGCGGCGGAGCACGGCACTGCGCAAAGGCATCGTCGGAGCGGGAGCCGCCGCCGGCCTCGGCGCGGCGATCCTCGCCCTCGGCCAGACGTCCGCCTTCGCAGCGGCACCGAGTGACGTCCAGGTCCTCCAGACGGCAGCGGCGATCGAGAACCTCGCCATCGCGACCTACGGCGTCGCTCTCACGCTGCCGTTCATCGGCGGGGCCTCCGCCAACGCTGTCGTCAAGGTCTTCGTCACGACGACCCGCCGGCAGCACGTCGAGCACGCAGCAGCGTTCAACGCATCCATCCGTGCTCTCGGCGGCATTCCGCAGACCAAGGCGGACCCGGTCTTGCTGAAGGTCGTCGACAGGGCCAAGCCGACGCTCACGAGCGCTCCGAAGGTCGTGGAGCTCGCGATCACCCTCGAGAACGGCGCCGCGGAGACCTACGTGAAGGACGCCGCAATGTTGAAGGACGTGAACGCGAAGGACCTCACGGCGAGCATCATGGGCGTCGAGGCCCAGCACGTGGCCATACTCCTCGCCGTCCGGGCCCTGCTCGCCGGTGGCGCGGCCGCGGATATCGCACTCCCGCCGCCGGTCGCGAAGCTGCCGGCGGCCGCCGGCAGCGTCGGCTTCCCGAACGCCTTCTACTCGACCACCGCCGCCCGGCCCGCCACCGAAGGAGCTGTCCGATGACGACCTACTACGAGAGTGACGACACCCGCAGCTCCGGCGCCGGGGACGACCTCGGGGCCACCACCGCCCCGAGCGACATGGCGACGAGCGAGTCGGAGATGCGTGCACTGACGAGCGACATGGTCGACGCGCATCGCGACTCTTTTCCGCAGATGCGTGCCAGCATCGCCGAGTGGCGTGAAGTCGAGGGCGAGACGGCACGTCGCTCGCTCAGCCGCCGCGGCTTGCTCGCGGCGGCGGGAGCGATGATCGCAGGCGGCGTCGCGCTCGCGACGCTCCCCGCAGCCGCAGCGACACGTCCGGGCCTGCGAGCTGGTGCTGCGCGCGGGGCGCTCCCCGACATGGCTGGGAGCGTGCCGCTCGACGTCGTGGTCGCCGGGCTCGCCGCGAGCCTCGAGAACCTCGCAGTCGCCACGTACGCTGCCGCGTTGAAGGCGGCAGGTGCACACAAGCTCGGTGTCGTCCCCGCCGCGATCGGCGACTTCGCGACGACCGCCATGGCTCAGCACAAGGACCACGCTGCAGCGTGGAACTCGGTGCTCGCGAGCGCGAGGTACAAGCCGATCACCGCTGCGAACCCCGTCTACGCCAAGATCGTCGACGACGACTTCGCGAAGGTGAAGAGCGTGACCGGCGTCGCGGAGCTCGCGCTCACGCTCGAGGGCGTCGCAGCTGCGACCTACCTCGAGGCGATCAAAGCGCTGTCGACACCGGCAGCCGTCGCGATCGCCGCGTCGATCCAGCCCGTCGAGATGCAGCACGTGGCGATCTTGAACTTCGTGCTCGGCAGGTACCCTGCGCCGCTCGCGTTCGCCTCGCTCGCCGGTGCCGCGCCGGTGTCGACGGCGCACGGGCTCGATTTCGCGAAGTCCTGAAGCAGGGGAGGGCCCCGCCTCCCCGGCGCAGCTCGCCGGGCGACGCGGGGCCCTTTCGCGTCACAGCCCGAGGACGTCTCCGAGCCCGACCGTGAGCCCGGGCAGTCCTGCGACCTTGCGCACTGCGAGGAGGACGCCCGGCATGAACGAGGTGCGGTCGTAGGAGTCCTGGCGGATCGTGAGCGACTGACCGAGGGCGCCGAAGACGACCTCCTCGTGGGCGACGAGGCCGGGGAGACGGATCGCGTGGACGTGGATGCCTCCGGCGGCGACGCCGCCACGCACGCCGGGGAGCAGCTCGCTCGTCGTCCTTTCGGGCCTGAGCACCATGCCGGACGCATCGCGCACCGCCGCGATACGACGCGCGGTCTCGAGGGCGGTCCCCGACGGGGCATCCAGCTTGGCGTCGTGGTGCAGCTCGACGATCTCCGCGGCGTCGAGGTGCGCCGCCGCGATCTCGACGAGGCGGAGAAGGACGACGGCCGTGATCGCGAAGTTCGAGGCGAGGATGCAGTTGGGCGAACCCGGCGCAGTGAACCGCTCGCGCAGCCGTGCGATCTGCTCGCCTGCGACGCCCGTCGTACCCGACACGGCGTGGACACCATGTCGCGCACACCATTCGAGGGCGGGCACGCACACCGACGCTCTGGTGAAGTCGACGAGGACGTCGGGTGCGTCGTCTGCGATCGCATCGACCCCGCCGTAGATCACGAGCGAGCCGGCGTCGACCGTGCCCGCCGCACGTCGGCTCGCCGGAAGGCCTGGGACGACGGCACCGAGCATCTCCCCCGCCGCCGACGGGTCGACGGCTGCCACGAGCTCGAGGTCCGCCTCGGCGCTCACCGCGGCGCACACCGCCCGGCCCATGCGCCCTGCGGCCCCGAGGACGGCGACGCGCGTCGTAGGGGACTCAGCCGATCTCAGACGAGAGCTCCTCCGCGCTGAACGGCCCGACGACGGCGAGCACGCGCTGGCCCCCGAGGACGCGCGACGCGACCTCTGCGACCTGCTCGAGGGTCACTGCGTCGATCTTCGCCGTGATCTCCTCGATGCTCGGCACCTCGCCGTGGAGCAGCAAGCTCGCGCCGATACGCGACATGCGCGCTCCGGACTCCTCGAGGCTCAAGATGGTGTCGGCTCGCAGGTGGCCCTTCGCGAGCTCGAGCTCCTCCTTCGTCACACCCTTGGCAGCGAGATCCTCGATCTCGTCGAGCACGAGGCGGAGGACCTCCTTGATCCGTTCCGGAGCCGTCCCGACCGAGACGGCGAGGGCTCCCGTGTCGGCGTAGGCGACCCGGTCCGACACGACCGAGTACGCGAGGCCGCGTTCCTCCCGGATCTTCTGGAAGAGCCGGGAGGAGATCCCCCCACCGAGGCTGTGGTTCAACAACGAGAGCGCGAAACGGTCCGGCGAGCGCCGCTCCGGACCTCGGACACCTACGACGAGGTGTGCCTGCTCGGTGTCGCGCGACGTGACGTCGAGAGAGCGGACCTCGTCGCCCGGCGCGTCGCGCACGGGCGGGCTCCCCGCAGCCGACCCGGCGAAGCGCCGCTCTATTCCTTCGGCGATGCGACCGTGCTCCACGTCGCCGGCGACCGCGACGACGATGTTGCCCGGACGGTAGTGCTCGGCGAAGAAGGACCGGATCTCCGGCACGCTCACGTTCGCGATGACCTCGGGCAGGCCGAGCACCTCGCGTCCGAGCGGATGGCCGGGGAAGAGCGCCTCGGCGAAGCGCTCCTGGACCACGTCTGCTGGCTCGTCGAGGTGCATGAGCACCTCCTCGAGGATCACCTGGCGCTCCGCGTCGACCTCGTCGGGGCGTAGCGCAGGGTTCCACAAGATGTCCGAGAGGATGTCGAGCCCGAGCTCGAGATGGTCCGCGAGAGTGCGGACGTAGAAGGTCGTGTACTCCTTCGTCGTGAACGCGTTCATGTCACCGCCGACCGCGTCGACGTCCTCGGCGATCGAGCGGGCGGAACGCGTCGGCGTGCCCTTGAAGAGCAGGTGCTCGAGGAAGTGCGAGATGCCCACTTGGGGACCGCTCTCGTCTCGGGAGCCCGTGCCGACCCAGAAGCCGGTGCAGACCGACCGAACTCCGGGCATCTGCTCGGTCACGAGACGGATCCCGCAGTCGAGCTTCGCCGTCTCGATCATCGGCCGCCGCTCGTCGCCGGGCACGACGCGGTGCAGGACCTGGTCAGCGCCGCGGCCCCCCGCGGCGGCGCGGCCCACGCTCGGGGCGTGGCCCCGTGGGTGCCGCGATGTCGGACGGCCCGAGATTTCCGAAGTCCCGCTCGATCTCCGCGGCGAACTCGTCCTCGAACGAGGCACGCCTCGGTGCGCCTCGTGTCGCGGAGCCGGCCTGCTCACCCGAGAAGGCAGGCTCGGGCACGGGCGCCGACGCGGGCGCGGAGCCCCCCTTCTGCGCGTCGGGCTTGCTTCCACCTATCCGCTCGCCGTCCTCGCCGACGAGCGACAGCGAGATCTTGCCCTGAGGGTCGATGTCGTCGACGACGACCTTCACGTCCTGGCCGAGCTCGACGACGTCCTCGACACGCTCGACTCTCTTGCCGGCGCCGAGCCGGGAGATGTGAAGCAGGCCGTCGCGGCCGGGAAGGATGTTGACGAAAGCGCCGAACTTCGTGATGTTGACGACCTTGCCGTCGTAGACCTTCCCGACCTCGGCAGTCGGCGGGTCGAGAATGAGCTCGATCCGACGACGGGCCTCGTCGACGGCGACGGACTCCTTCGCGCCTATGGTGACGCGCCCGACCGAGCCGTCGTCGTCGACAGCGATGTCTGCACCGGTCTCCTGCTGGAGCGCGTTGATGACCTTGCCCTTCGGACCGATGACCTCGCCGATCTTGTCCATCGGGATCTCGAAGCTCACGATCTTCGGTGCGTGCGACTTCACCGCTGTCGCTGGCTCTGCGATCGCCTTCGCGATGACGTCGAGGATGACGAGCCTGGCGTCGCGGGCCTGGCGGAGCGCCTGGGCGAGCACGTCCGCAGGAAGGCCGTCGATCTTCGTGTCCAGCTGGAGCGCCGTGACGAAGTCACGGGTCCCTGCCACCTTGAAGTCCATGTCGCCGAACGCGTCCTCGGCACCGAGGATGTCGGTGAGGGTCGTGTACTTGCCCTCCGCGTAGACGAGACCCATCGCGATCCCACCGACGGGCGCCTTGATCGGGACGCCGGCGTCCATGAGCGAGAGCGTCGAGCCGCACACCGACGCCATCGAGGTCGAGCCGTTCGAGGAGAGCACCTCGGAGACGAGGCGGATCGTGTACGGGAACTCGTCCTCGTGCGGGACGACCGGCAGGAGCGCGCGCTCGGCGAGCAGCCCGTGGCCGATCTCGCGCCGCTTCGGTCCGCGCATGAAGCCCGTCTCTCCCGTCGAGAACGGCGGAAAGTTGTAGTGGTGCATGTAGCGCTTCGACTCGTCGATGCCGATGGTGTCGAGAAGCTGGTTCATCCGCGGCATGCCGAGGGTCGTGAAGTTGAGGACCTGGGTGTCGCCCCGCTGGAACAAGCCCGACCCGTGCGCCGTCGGGATGAGGCCGATCTCGGCCGAGAGCGGCCGGATATCGGTCGTGCCTCGGCCGTCGATGCGCACACCCTCTTCGACGATCCGCCTGCGCACGATCTTCTTCGTGTGCGAGCGGATGGCTGCCTTGACCTCACGCTCGCGGCCCGGGAGCTCGTCCGCGAGCGCACCGAGGATCTCGGCGCCGGCCGCGTCGAGTGCCGACGCGCGCTCCGCCTTGGTCGTGATGAGGTTCGCCGCGGCGAGGGACTCCCCGCCGACCGCCACGACGCGCTCGTAGACGTCCGGCTCGTAGTCGACGAACAGCTCGTAGGGGATGGTCGGCTTGCGGCCCGCCTTCGCGACGAGCTCGCGCTGGAGCGCTATCGCCTCGCGGATCCAGGTCTTCGACGCCTCGATGCCGTCGGCCACGACCTCTTCGGTCACCTTCGGCGCGCCCTTGTCGTAGTAGTCGACGGCGTGCTCGGTCCCGCCCGCCTCGACCATCATGATCGCGATCTCGGCGTCCGGCTCCTCGGACAGGGCACGGCCGGCGACCACGAGCTCGAAAGTCGACGCGTCGCCCTCCTGGTAGGTGGCGTGCGGCAGCCACCGGCCATCGGTCGAGTAGGCGACGCGCACCGCACCGATCGGTCCGTCGAAGGGGATGCCCGAGATCATGAGGGCAGCCGACGCTCCGTTGATCGCGACGACGTCGTGGGGGTTCTCCTGGTCGGCACCGAAGACCGTGGCGACGACGTGGACCTCGGCCCGGAAGCCCTCCGGGAACGAGGGGCGCAACGGCCGGTCGATGAGGCGGTCGATGAGGATCGCCTGGTCGGTCGCACGACCTTCCCGGCGGAAGAACGACCCGGGCACCTTGCCGGCGGCGTACATCCGCTCCTCGACGTCGACGGTGAGGGGGAAGAAGTCCTGCCCCTCACGCACCCGCCGTGCCGCCGTCGCGGTCACGAGGACGATCGTGTCGCCGATCCGCGCGACGACGGCGCCGTCGGCTTGGCCTGCAAGCTTTCCCGTCTCGAACGAGAGGGTACGGTCGGTCCCGCTGATGGGGCCCGACACCGTGATGGCGTCCGCCATGTCACTCCTAGGTGCTCGTTGGCACCCGCACCGGCCAGTTCCCAGTGGTCGGGCACCCGAGCTGGCCGAGGACCCGGCGACTGGCAGCTGACGCCCGCGGGCGCTGCTTGGCTGTCGACGGGCGGCGCTTCGTCGGACTCCGGGAGGCCCGGCGCTGCCCTATGTGCAGCCGGGCAGCTTCCGCGACCCGGCGGTCCTCCACCCGCAGAGGACCCGGGGGCCAGAGCGGGCGGCGTGCTCCGCTATCGGCGGATGCCGAGCCTCGCGATCAGTCCCCGGTAGCGCTCGACGTCGTTCGCTCGCACGTAGTCCAGCAGGCGACGCCGGTGGCCGATGAGCTTCATCAGCCCGCGGCGGGTGTGGTGGTCGCCCTTGTGCGAGCGAAGATGCTCGGTCAGGTGGTTGATCCGCTCCGTGATGATCGCGATCTGGACCTCGGGGGAGCCGGTGTCCGTCTCGTGGAGGCGGTACTGGGCGATCGTCGCCGTCTTGTCGGGCATGCGCGGTGCAGACCTTCGCTGATCTCGTGCGCCAGGTGCTCGGGCAGCTGCCCCGGCACCGGGAGGACGCGGGTCCGGCCGGGCGGATGCCACAGCCAGGTCGGCCGCAGCCGACGGGCGAAGGATAGCAGGTCGGCGGCGCTCAGGCGTCGCGTGGGTCGACCTCGATCCGCGTCCCGGAGCCGAGCAACCCCGTCGCGGCAAGCGCCCCGGCGAGCGCCGAGGAGTCCGCCGCGCGCACGAGGAAGCGGCCCCGGCCGTCCGCCGCGATCTCGGCAATCCCGTCGAGCGCCTCCGCGAACGCGCTCGCGCCCGGGCCCGACAGGCGT
>JAJZCK010000078.1 GCA_021846125.1 Actinomycetes bacterium
GACGTTCAGGAGGAGCTCGAATGGGAGCCCGAGCTGGACGCCGACCACGTCGCAGTCTCGGTGAACGACGGCGCGGTGACGCTCTCGGGGCATGTCCCCTCCTACTTCGAAAAGACGCGGACGGTGGCGATCACCGAGCGCGTAAGTGGCGTCAAGGCTGTCGCGGACGAGATCGAGGTCCGTCTGCCCGACGCCGCCGTCAGGGACGACTCCGACCTAGCGGAGTCGGTGGCGCACCTTCTCAGCTGGCATTCCGCTCTGGCGAGCCAGGACCTACGAGCCAAGGTCGACGCCGGCAACGTCACGATCACCGGCACCGTCGACTGGGACTTCCAGGCCGAGGAGGCGGTGCGCCTCGTCAAGCGCCTCGTCGGCGTGCGTGCGGTCACCAACCTCGTGGCGCTGCGCAAGCGGGCCAGCATCGCCGAAGTGCAGAAGAGCATCGCCGACGCCCTCACCCGCCGCGCCGCGCTCGACGCCAGGCGCATCGACGTCTCGGTGGACGGTTCGGTCGCCACCTTGACCGGCCGCGTCCGATCTCTCGAAGAGGAGCGGCTCGCGCGACGCGCGGCGATGTCCGCACCGGGGATCACCGACGTCGACGACCAGCTCGTCGTCGAGCCCTGAGCCAGGCCGGACCGACGATGCCCCAGCGCGACATCACACGCCTGCCCGACCTGTCCAATGCGGGACCCGAAGCAGGGCCCTTGCGCACCCGCCGCCCCGTCTACCTCGACCTTCTCCCACCGTGCAACGTCGCCTGCCCGGCGGGCGAGAACATCCAGGCGTGGCTGGCGCACACCGAGGCCGGACGGTACGAGCTGGCGTGGAGGGAGCTCGTCGCCGACAACCCGCTCCCGGCCGTCCACGGGCGGGTCTGCTACCACCCGTGCGAGACGAGCTGCAACCGGGGCGAGCTCGACAGTGCCGTGTCGATCCATGCGATCGAGCGGTTTGTCGGGGACCTCGCCATCGAGAGCGGATGGGCGCTGCCGACGCCCGGCGTGCGGACCGGCAAGCGTGTGCTCGTCGTCGGCGGCGGCCCGAGCGGGCTCGCCGCCGCCTACCACCTCGCCCGGCGGGGCCACGAGGTCGAGATCCGTGACGCAGGCGCCGATCCGGGCGGGATGATGCGCTACGGCATCCCCGCCTACCGGCTCCCCCGCGACGTGCTCCGCGCGGAGATCGACCGCATCCTCGCGCTCGGCGTGCGCTTCACCGCGGGGCACCGCGTCGAGGACCTCGCGACGGAGCGGCGCGAGGGCGGCTTCGATGCCGTGTTCGTCGCCGTCGGGGCGCATCTCTCGAAGCACGTCGACATCCCGGCACGCGACGCCGGGCGCATCGTCGACGCCGTGTCGTTCCTGCGGAGCGTCGCCTCCGGCGAGCGCCCGGTCGTCGGTCGACGTGTCGCCGTCTATGGCGGCGGCAACACCGCGATGGACGCGGCCCGGACCGCCCGGCGCCTCGGCGCGGACGACACGCTCGTCGTCTACCGGCGCACGCGCTCCCAGATGCCCGCCCACGAGGAGGAGGCAGAGGAGGCGGAACGCGAGGGGGTGCGGATCAACTGGCTGCGCACGATCACCGCGTTCGACGGCCCCGAGCTCACGGTCGAGACGATGGAGCTCGACGAGCACGGGTTCCCGCAGCCCACGGGGCGCTACGAGCAGCTTGCCGCAGACACCGTCATCCTCGCGCTCGGCCAGGACGCGGAGACCGGCTTCCTCGAGGCGGTTCCCGGCGTCGAGCTCGGCTCGGACGGGACGGTCTCGGTGTCGAGCTCGATGATGACCGGCTGCCCCGGGGTGTTCGCCGGCGGGGACATGGTGCCGGACGAAAGGACGGTCACAGTCGGTGTCGGCCACGGCAAGAAGGCGGCACGCCACATCGACGCCTGGCTCCGCGGTGCCACGCCGTCGAGCCCGCCGAAGCACGAGACCGCAGGCTTCGGCGGGCTCCACCTCTGGTACTTCGGCGACGCTGCCAGGCGCCAGCAACCCGAGTCCTCACCTGCCGAACGGGTCGCGGACTTCGGCGAGGTCCTCGGTGGCCTCGGCATCGCCGAGGCCACCTACGAGGCAGGTAGGTGCCTGTCCTGCGGCAACTGCTTCGAGTGCGACGGCTGCCTCGGCGCGTGCCCGGAGGACGCCGTCGTGAAGCTCGGGGCGGGGCTGCGCTACCGATTCGACTACGACCGCTGCACCGGGTGCGGCGTGTGCTTCGAGCAGTGCCCCGTGCACGCCATCGAGATGGTCCCGGAGGAGAGCTGATGCGCGCGACGCTCGACGGCAACGAAGCGGCGGCCACGGTCGCATACCGCCTGAACGAGGTGTGCTGCATCTTCCCGATAACACCCTCGTCTCCCATGGCCGAGCTCGCCGACGAATGGTCGAGCAGGCGCCGGACCAACCTGTGGGGCAACATCCCGAGCGTCGTCGAGATGCAGAGCGAAGGCGGTGCGGCCGGGGCCCTCCACGGTGCGCTGCAAGGTGGTGCCCTGACGACGACGTTCACTGCGTCCCAGGGCTTGCTCCTCATGATCCCCAACATGTACAAGATCGCCGGCGAGCTCACCTCCACCGTCTTCCACGTTGCGGCTCGCTCCCTCGCCGCGCAGGCACTCTCGATCTTCGGCGACCACTCCGACGTGATGGCCGTCCGCCAGACGGGCTTCGCGCTGCTCGCGTCCTCGTCGGTCCAGGAAGCCCACGATCTCGCGCTCGTCGCCCAGGCAGCGACCCTCGAGACGCGGGTGCCGTTCCTCCACTTCTTCGACGGCTTCCGCACCTCGCACGAGATCAGCACCATCGAGCTGCTCGGCGACGACGACCTCACCGCCCTCGTGCCAGAGGAGCTCGTGCACGCGCACCGGAGCCGGGCTCTCTCGCCGGAGCACCCGTTCGTACGCGGCACCTCGCAGAACCCCGACGTCTACTTCCAGGCGCGAGAGACGGTGAACCCCTTCTACGCCAGGACGCCAAGCGTCGTGCAGGAGCTCATGTCCCGTCTCGGAGAGCGCACCGGGCGCCATCGCCACGTCGTCGACTACACGGGCCACCCCGAGGCCGAGCGCGTGGTCGTGGTCATGGGCTCGGGGTCGGCTACCGCTCGGGCCACGGTCGAGCACCTCGTCGCGCGCGGCGAGCGGGTGGGTGCCCTGACCGTGCGGCTCTACCGCCCGTTCCCCGCCGGGGCACTCGTCGACGCGCTTCCCCGGAGCGTCGCTCGCATCGCCGTCCTCGACAGGACGAAGGAGCCGGGCTCGATCGGCGAGCCGCTCTTCCTCGACGTCCTCGCGGCGATCGCCGGGAACGGCGACGGATCCCGCGGCTCCGCGATACCGCTCGTCATAGGCGGTCGGTACGGGCTGTCCTCGAAGGAGCTCACTCCGGGCATGATCGCCGGAGTCTTCGACGAGCTCTCCCGGGACACGCCCCGCCGGCAGCTCACCGTCGGCATCGACGACGACGTGTCGGGCACGAGCATCGCCTACGACCCGTCTCTCGACATCGAGCCGGCGGGGACCTTCAAGGCGGCCTTCTTCGGCCTCGGCTCGGACGGCACCGTGGGTGCGAACAAGAACACGATCAAGATCCTCGGCGCGGAGGCGGGGCTCTACGCGCAGGGCTACTTCGTCTACGACTCGAAGAAGTCGGGATCCCAGACCGTCTCGCACCTGCGCTTCGGCGCCGAGCCGATCGACGCTCCCTACCTCGTCGAGCAGGCGCGCTTCGTGGGCTGTCACCAGCTCGGGCTGCTCGAGCGCCCCGAGGTGCTCGGGCGTGCCGCCCACGGAGCGACGCTGCTGCTCAACTGCCCGTACCCGGCCGAGGACGTCTGGGGGACCCTCGCTCGACCCATCCAGGAGCAGATGCTCGAGAAGGCGATCCAGCTGTACGTGATCGACGCAGCACGCATCGCCCGGGAGGCGGGTCTCGGGGGCCGTGTCAACACGGTGCTTCAGATCTGCTTCTTCGCGATCTCCGGGGTGCTCGCACGCGACGACGCGATCGCCCGGGTCCGAGAGTCGATCGAGAAGAGCTACGGCCGGCGCGGCTCGAGGATCGTCGAGGCGAACCTCCGTGCGGTCGACCGCGCGCTCGAAGCGCTCGCTCGTGTCGAGCTCCCCACGAAGGCGACCACCACGAGAGAGCTCGCGCCGGTGGTGCCCGAAGACGCGCCGGAGTTCGTCCGGCGGGTCACCGCTGCGATGATGTCCGGACGAGGCGACGAGCTGCCCGTGAGCGCGCTGCCCGCCGACGGGACATGGCCGAGCGGCACCGCAGCCTACGAGAAGCGCAACATATCCGAGATCGTCGCCGCTTGGGACCCCGACCTGTGCATCCAGTGCGGCAACTGCAGCTTCGTCTGCCCGCACGGCGTCATCCGCTCGTCCTACTACGAGACCTCGCGCCTCCAAGGTGCTCCGCGCGGGTTCCAGTCGGCGCCGCTGCGCGAGCGTGGCCTTCCCCAGACCAGCTATACGTTGCAGATCTACGCCGAGGACTGCACCGGATGCGCCCTTTGCGTCGAAGCTTGCCCCGTCTCTGCCCCCGGAGAGCCCGACCGCAAGGCGATCAACCTGACGGACCGTGAGCCGATCGTCTCGGCGGCCCGCGAGCACGTCGCGTTCTTCGAGACGCTGCCGGTGGCCGAGCGCTCGCGCGTCGACTTCGGGACGGTACGAGGCACTCAGTTCCTCGAGCCGCTTTTCGAGTTCTCCGGCGCCTGCGCAGGATGCGGGGAGACCCCTTACATCAAGCTCCTCTCCCAGCTGTTCGGGGATCGAGCCGTCGTCGCGAACGCGACGGGCTGCTCGTCCATCTACGGCGGGAACCTCCCCACCACACCGTGGACCACGAACGCGGACGGGCGCGGGCCCGCGTGGTCGAACTCCTTGTTCGAGGACAATGCGGAGTTCGGCCTCGGGCTGCGGCTCGCAGCCGACGGCCAGGAAGGAATCGCCCGGCGCCGGCTCGCCGAGCTGAGAGACGAGGTCGGCTCCGAGCTCGTGGACGCCATCCTCGGGGCCCGCCAGCTCACCGAGTCCGAGCTGCAGGCCCAGCGCGACCGCGTCGCCGAGCTCGTGCGGCGTCTCGCCGGGATCGACGGCCCCGTGGCGACCGACCTTGCAAGCGTCGTCGACCACCTCGTCCGGAGGAGCGTCTGGATAGTCGGCGGCGACGGCTGGGCCTACGACATCGGCGCAGGCGGGCTCGACCACGTCCTCGCGAGCGGGCGCGACGTCAACGTGCTCGTGCTCGACACCGAGGTGTACTCGAACACCGGGGGCCAGATGTCGAAGGCGACGCCCCTCGGCGCGGTCGCGAAGTTCGCAGCAGCAGGAAAGACTGTCGAGAAGAAGGACCTTGCGCTGCAGGCGATCGCCTACGGGAGCGTCTACGTCGCCCGCGTGGCCATGGGCGCCGACCCTCAGCAGACCTTGCGAGCCTTCCGCGAGGCGGAGGCGTACGACGGACCGTCCCTCGTCATTGCCTACAGCCACTGCATCGCGCACGGCATCGACATGCGCGACGGCCTCGACCAGCAGTACAGGGCGGTCGCTAGCGGCTGCTGGCCGCTGCTCCGCTACGACCCGATGCTGAGAGCGACGGGGGCCAACCCCTTCCTGCTGGACTCGCCGCGTCCACGCCTCGCTCTGACCGACTACACGCGCCGCGAGTTGCGCTACTCGATGCTCGAGAGCTCGGATCCGGCCGAGGCGGAGCGCCTCGGCGCGCTCGCCCAGGCTGCAGTCGCGCAACGGTGGGACACCTACGAGGAGATGGCGACTCGTCCTGCCAGACGATTCGCCGCCGACGCCCGCAAGGAGCACCGATGAACCTCGCCACCACCTATATGGGCCTCGCGTTGCGCAACCCGCTCGTCGCCTCGGCATCGCCTCTGTCCCGCACGGTCGACGGCGTCCACCGCCTCGCTGACGCAGGAGTCGGCGCAGTCGTGCTCTACTCGCTGTTCGAAGAGGAGCTGGCGGCGGAAGCGGAGCGCCAGTCGTGGATCGCCGACGCGGGGAGCGAGAGCTTCGCCGAGTCGCTCTCCTACTTCCCGTCGGCGGCCGGGGAGGAGCCAGGTCCTCGGCGCTACCTGAGCCTGCTCGAACGAGCGTCGGCTGCAGTCGACATCCCCGTGATCGCGAGCCTGAACGGCGTCTCGCCAGGAGGGTGGACAGGGTATGCGCGGGCGATGCAAGAGGCCGGAGCAGTGGCGATCGAGCTGAACATCTACTACCCGCCGAGCGATCCACGCGTCCCGGGGCGTCAGGTCGAGCAGCGTCACGTGGACGTGCTCGAAAGGGTCAAGTCGGCGGTCACCGTGCCTGTCGCAGTCAAGCTCAACCCCTACTTCAGCTCGACGGGCGAGATGGCCCTGCGCCTCGACGAGGCAGGAGCCGATGCTCTCGTGCTGTTCAACCGGTTCGCACACCTCGACATCGACCCCGAGACTCTGACGGTCGCGCCCGGGCTGGGACTCTCGCGCTCTGCAGAGGCACGCCTCCCACGGACCTGGATCGCGCTGCTGCACCGCCGGCTGCGGGCGTCGCTGGCGGCGTCGACGGGCGTCGAAGGCCCCGAAGACGTAGCGAAGTACCTTCTCGCGGGTGCAGACGTCGTGATGACGACGTCGTCGCTCCTGCGCCACGGCCCCGCGCATGCCATGGTGCTGCTCGACGGTCTCCACGCCTGGATGCAGCGGAGGGGCTTCGCGGACCTCGGCGAGCTGCGCGGCAAGCTCGCCGTCCCCTACGGGGTCGACGAGGCCACACACGAGCGCGCCGGCTACGTCGCGGCCATGCAGACGGCGAACTCGACCATGTACGGACCCTGGTGACACAGGGCGATCACCGACGACGGGCTCGCACCTTCGAGCCCACCCCGGACGCGAGGAGAAGAAGATGGGCTATCTCACCGCAGCGCAGCGCTTCGACGCGGTGTGCGTAGGCGACGTCGCCAGCGACGTCTTCGTGCGCCTCGCCGAGGGCGCCGTAGAGGAGCGGACGGACGAGCGTGGCCGGTGGCTGGAGATCCCGCTCGGCGCGAAGGTGCCGTTCGACCGCGGGACGACCGTCGCCGCGGGTGGCAGCGCGGCGAACGCGGCCATCGCTCTCGCCAGGCTCAACCTCCGCGTGGCCCTTGCGAGCTTCCTCGCGCACGACGCGATCGGCTTCGACCTCCTCGGTGCACTGCACGGCGAGCACGTCGACACCCGGCTCGTCCACCTCGACGAACCCGCGCACACGAACCGCAACTTCGTCCTGTCCTACCACGGCCATCGCACGATCCTCGTGCACCACGAAGAGTTCGACTACCACTGGCCCCACCTCCGCCCGAGCGAGGTCCCGACGTGGCTCTACCTCGCGTCGCTCGGGCCAGGCGCATCGAGCTACCACGACCAGATCGCGGACTGGCTCGAAGCGAACCCGACCGTGCAGCTCGCGTTCCAGCCGGGCACCTTCCAGATCGACGCCGGAGCGCGGCGCCTCGCACGCCTGTACAGCCGGACCCAGCTCGTGCTCTGCAGCCTCGCCGACGCGGCGGCGATCACGGGTGCACCGGTAGCCGACAAGGGCGCCCTCCTCGCCGCCATGCACGAGCTGGGCCCGTCGACGGTCGTGCTGTTCGACGAGTCGGGCGGTGCCGTCTCGAGCGACGGCACCGAGCGCCTCGCCGTTCCGCCGTTCCCGGACTCGAGCGCTCCGCTCGACCGCACCGGTACGGGAGACGCGTTCTCCGCCACCCTCCTCGCAGCCGTCGTCCAAGGCATGCCGCTTCGCGAAGCGCTCCGCTGGCCGCCGGTCAACGTCATGAGCGTCGCGCACGAGCTCGGCTCGCAAGCCGGCCTGCTCCACGAGCACGACCTACGCGAGCACCTCGCCGAGGCAGACCCCGGCTATGTCGTGCGAACGTGGTGAGCTTGCGCACGGTGCCCGCAGCTAAGGTGCGCAGTCGATGACCCGACGAGCGAAGATCGTGTGCACGCTCGGTCCCGCGACGGGCGACCCAGCCGCCGTCCTCGCCCTCGCAGAGGCGGGCATGGACGTGGCTCGCCTCAACTTTTCGCACGGAACTCGCGACGACCATTCGAGGAGCTGCGACGCGGTCAGGAGCGCGAGCGAGGCGACGGGGCGTGCGATCGCCGTACTCGCGGACCTGCAGGGTCCGAAGATACGCCTCGGCACGTTCGCGTCGGGTCCCGTCCTCTGGGCGAGCGGCGACGAGGTGGTGGTGACGGTCGACGACGTGCCGGGCTCGGCCGAGCGGGTCTCCACCGACTTCGCCGGCCTACCGAGCGCCGTGCGCCCGGGAGACCGACTCCTCGTAGACGACGGCAACCTCTCGCTCGAGGTCCTCGAGACCACCACGTCAGAGGTGCGCTGCCGCGTGGTCGACGGCGGAGCCGTGAGCGACCACAAGGGCATCTCGCTTCCCGGCCTCGAGGTCGACCTCCCGGCGCTCACCGAGAAGGACGAGGACGACCTCCGCTTCGCGCTCGGGCTCGGCGTGGATATCGTCGCGCTCTCGTTCGTCCAGCATGCCGACGACGTGAAGACCATACGACGGATCCTCGCCGAGGTCGTGTCCGAGGCGTCCGTCATCGCGAAGATCGAGAAGCCCCAGGCGGTGTCCAACCTCGGCGAGATCGTGCTCGCCTTCGACGGCATCATGGTCGCACGTGGCGATCTCGGCGTCGAGATCCCGCTCGAACAGGTGCCGCTCGTGCAAAGGCGAGCGATCCGGCTCGCTCGCCAGGCCGGCAAGCCGGCAATCGTCGCGACGCAGATGCTCGAGTCGATGGTCGGGAGCCCCCGACCGACCCGGGCCGAGGTGTCCGACGTCGCGACTGCCGTCTTCGACGGCGCGGACGCGATGATGCTCTCCGCAGAGACGAGCGTGGGCACCCACGCGCGAGAGGCGGTGCTCGTGATGAGCCGCATCATCGAGGCGGCCGAAGCGGAAGCGTCGGGACACGCACCCCTGATCGCCCCGGCGCTCGACACGGGGGGTGCGGCGCTCGTCCAGGCGGCCGTCGAGGTCGCCGGCAACGTCGCCGCGTGCGCCCTCGCCGCCTTCACCCGGACGGGAGCGACCGCTCGGCGTATCGCCCGTCACCGGCCGACCACTCCGATCGTCGCCTTCACGCCGCTCGAGGGCGTACGGCGGCAGCTCGCGCTCACCTGGGGCGTCGAGAGCTTCGTGGTCCCGACCGTCGAGACGACCGACGAGATGGTCCTCCAGGTCGAAGACGCCCTCGTCGGCTCCGGCAGCGCCTTCGCCGGCGACCAGGTGGTGATCGTGGCAGGAACGCCTCCGGGCCGCCCGGGGACGACGAACACCGTCCGCGTCGAGCGCATCGGCGGGCCCGCCCGATGACGTCCCGGTAGGACGCCCTCCGCAGGGCGGGCTTCGCGGGAATTAGCCGAGATCGGGCTAACCGAAACTGTAGCAGAATAGCTACACTTACGCCGTCGTGCAATAAGACGACACCAGTGCGATACGGCGACAAGAGCCTGACACGGAGCAATTGCATGCTACTTGTGTAATTGCGTGTACAACTAGTGTGTGGCACGTGGACATCGCGATAGTGCCACGAAGGGAGAGCAAACCGTCACTTTCCGCAGCCCTGGCAAGACAACCGGTTGCGCTTGGCACGTGACCTCCGTCCGGGGCCGAGCCACTCCTCCTCGGTCCACGCGACACCGTCGTGGGATGTCCGAGCCCTCGAGTCAGCAGGCGCCAGGCGACCAGGCTGGGATGCGTCGACGGGACCATCCGACAGGACGGGTCAAGGAGGAGCGGCAGGACCATGGTCACTGATACTTTTCAACGACTTTCCCGCCGGGAGCAGCAAGTTCTCTGGGCGCTGATGCTCGGGTACTCGGCACGCGAGATCTCGGAGCAGTCCTACGTATCTCTGCCGACGGTCCGGAGCCAGATCCATGCAGTGCTCTCGAAGCTCGGCGTCAGCTCCCAGCTCGGAGCCGCCACCCTCGCCTACCGATCGGGATGGCGGCCGGCGATGGAGCCGACCGGCGATGGAGCCGACTCGGGCAGCGACCACGAGGTACCCCTTGGGCTCGCGTGAGCTGGCGCATGCGAGTGCCCACCAGCGAGCTCCGCTGCCAGAGGCGCCCGGGGCCCACCGCCGAGCCGCCTTCCCCACCTGGGGACTGACCGAGCTCGTCGTCGCGCTCCGATGGGCAGCGCTTGTTCTCGCCCTGCTCGTCATGCTGCTCAGCCGCCGCACCGGCAGCGTGTTCGTCACTGCGCTCGTGCTCTCGGGATACGCCCTTCTCCGGACGATCTGGCCGGTGCAGCTACACGAGCCATGGCCATATATCGGCCGCCGTGCCACAGTGTCCCGCGTAGCCGGCCCCGCAGCCGAGGTCGTCCTGTGCAGTCTTGCCGTCGCGGCGACCGGCGGAGCTCGCTCCCCGTTCCTCCTGAGCCTCGGCGTCGCCTGCTTCCTCGCGGGCCTGCGGGTGTCACCGGCTGTGCTCGTCGGGACGGCCGTGTCCCTTCTCGCGCTCTTCACTGCGGAAGGCGCGGCAGGTCTCGTACCGGGAGACACCGCCAGCCAAGACGTCGAGCGCGTGGCGCTCCTCGCAGCCGTGGCGATGCTCGGCTCCTACGGCGAGTGGCTCCTCGGCGATCGGCGGCGCGAGGACGACGGCGAGCTCGAGCGCATGGCGAGCATGGGCGACATCAACCACCTCCTGCTCGAGCTCCACGAGAGGGCCGCCGCGCTCCCGGCGTCGGTCAGCCTCAGGTCCGCCGTCACGGGCACGGTCTCCCGCCTCGAGGAGCTCCTCCATCCCGACGTCGTCGTCCTCATGCTGAACGACCCGACCGCCGAGGCGAGCGACACGAGATGGCAGGTCACCATAGCGAAGGGGGTCCAGCTCCCCGACGTCGTCGCCTCGACCTGGCTCCCGCGGGCGCTCCTCGACGCGACGCGATCCCTCGCGCCGGTTCACCACCTCCGTCTCGGCGACGGCGACGGCGTCGCCGTGCACGCGGAGACGGGGATCTACGCGCCGCTGTGGGCGCGGGGCACGCTCATCGGCCTCATGGCGACCGAGCGCTGCGCGACGGACGACCCGTTCTCGAGCGACGACGTCGACCTCGTCGCGAGCGTCGCCCGGCACGCTGCCCTCGCCATAGACAACGCTCGATGGTTCCACCGCCTGCGGTCGCTCGGCGCGGACGAGGAGAGGGGCCGCATCGCGCGCGAGCTCCACGACAAGCTGGGTCAGGATCTCGCCTTCGTCGCCATCTCGCTCGACCGCTCGGCCTTCGAGCTCGCCGGGGACACGGCGACCCCTGCGCGCAACCGTGAACTCGCAACCGAGCTTACGTCGCTCGCCGCCACCGTGCGGGCCACGTTGGGCGAGATACGCGACAAGCTCACCGACCTCCGGCTCGACGCGCTCGACGCGGACGACCTCGAGACCGCCCTCGTGAGCCTGCTCGACCGCGTGGAGCGGCGGTCGGGCATCTCGACGTCCTTCGAGGCCGAGGGCGACTGCCGGCTGGCGCCGGTCACCGAGCACGAGATCGTGCGCATCGCGAAGGAGGCGATCGTCAACGCCGAACGTCACTCGCGCGCGCGCCGCATCTCGGTCCGCTGGCGCCACGACGGTGACGGGGCGTCGCTCGAGGTCGTCGACGACGGCACGGGGATGGCCGCGACAGCACAGCTGCGCCGGGATGCCTTCGGGATACTCGGCATGCGCGAGCGGGCCGACGCTATCGGTGCCTCGCTGCGGATCGTCTCGCTGCCCGGACGGGGCACCACCGTGCGCCTCCACGTCGTCCCCCGGCGGCGGTGCCCGTGAGCCCCGCCGCCCCGCTTCGGGTCATGCTCGCCG